>DASTUP010000111.1:0-18107 GCA_035759585.1 Gemmatimonadales bacterium
GCCCCGTGCGGTGGCCGAGGAAGAAGGCCGCCAGGGCGGCGATGAGGAGCGCGAACAGCACCGTCGGAAGCATCGTATAGAGAATGCCCGTGACGGCAAACCGCCAGCCCACTTCATCCATTCGCGGCGGCCAGGTAGCGGCGAAGGCCTCGATGAAGGGCTGGAGGAACAGCAGCGCCCCCAGGGCATAAAGGCCGAAT
The DNA here is from genome assembly GCA_035759585.1 of Gemmatimonadales bacterium. Classification (GTDB taxonomy): domain Bacteria; phylum Gemmatimonadota; class Gemmatimonadetes; order Gemmatimonadales; family GWC2-71-9; genus CAMLLJ01. The sequence goes on from DASTUP010000111.1 coordinate 201, forward strand.
AGCCACGGTCGAAGCTTCGGCGAGACGATGGAGTCGGGCATCGGGATCCGGAAGTCGAGGTCGGTGAAAGCTGAGCCGGGACGGTGAGATGCACAAGCCGCGCCGGGTACAAACGAATGGGGCGCCCTGCGGCGCCCCATGGCTGGCGTTCGGTCAACTGCGCGTGATGCTACTTCCGGCGCCGCTTGAGCACACCGGCGCCGCCCATCCCGGCGAGGCCGGTGGCGAGCAGCGTCATGGTGACCGGCTCAGGGACGGTGGTGACGCCGCGAACCGCGAAGACAGCGTCGTTGTAATCTTCGTCGCCGCCTCCGAGAATGTCCTCGAAGCCGATCACGTAATCGAATTCGGCTCCGATGCCGAGATCGTCGAGATTGGTGCCCGTGAGCGCCATGTACTCCTCACGCGTCCACACGATCATGTGGGGCATGAGGTCGGCATTCCGGCTTCCGTCGCCGCTGTAGAAGATGTCGTCGGCGGCCGGGCAACCGGGCTCGGGCGAAGCCCCGTCCCGACGGACGCAGATACCGAAGATCGCCTCGTCACCCATTGCGAGACTGCTGTCGTCGACGTCGACGAACTCGCCGGGGGTGCTGGCGTGGTTGTCGAACAGGAACTGCGCGTCGCTGAACTGGCCGACGGTGAGGAAGAAATACAGATCGTCGCCGTAAACCGCTTCACTCCCGATGAAACGGACGGCGATATCGCCCGCCTTGTACACGGGTTGGCCGAGCATGCCGTCGGCGCGCGCCGTGCCCGCAAACATCGCGAGCGCGGTTGCAACCATGGCACCTCGGGCGAACAGCTTGCCGAGCTTCATTTGAGGTTCCCCTGTGAGTTAATGACCGACCACCAGGCCAGCGGTACTGTCGTTCGATCCTTCGGGTCCTTCATCGGCGCGAGCGGCGCGAAGGCCGCCGATGCCGAGCCATGCCGCCACCGGCGCTGCGAGAAGGACGATGGCGACCGTTTTCCAGGTTGCGACTTCGAACCCGGGCGTTACCCGCTCGCTCAGGGTCGATGCGAGCGCGCTGAAGTCGATGATGAAGAGCAGACCGCCGACGATGGCCAGCCCGGCCAGGGCGAGGAATACACCCGAGATGAGACGCAGCGTGCCGCGATGCCGGGCCACGATGGCAGCGGCGCCCGCAATGGCAAGGCCGAGCAGCGGCGTCACCATCGAGTTGAACAGCAGGCCAAGCGCGCCATAGCGCCAGTCCCGGCTTCCGAAATCCGACGGAAGGATCTTCGGGATGGTATCCAGCAGCGAAGTCACGATGAGCAGCAGGCCGATTGGATAGCCCGCGAGCGCGAGGGGCCGTGCTGCCGGAAGAGTTGGCTGAATCATTGGCTCCCGTTCGAGACGTGGAGCAGGGTCGCAATATCCGTACTCGCGGCGCCGCCCTGCGGCGAGCCTGCATCCTCTTGTGACACTTGCGCTTGCGGGATCGGTCCGGGGACCGCGCATGGTTCCGCTCGCATGAGGCGCGAATATGCGGCAGCCGCGCCACAACACAATCCCGCAGATCCGGCCGACGTTATCTTGATGAGGGCGGGTGGGGCATGACGCTTGCAGCCCGACCCGCCTGCCCTGACCTGCCGGAGGATGTACTGAGCACGGACACGCTGCGCCGGAGAGACCGAATCGACATCGAGCCGCCGCGCCCCCCGATCCGGGTTCTCTTCTGCGTGGACAACCTCGGCATCGGGGGCACGGAGCTGAACGCGGTGCGGACGGCGGAGGCGCTCGATCCGGCGCGGGTGAAGCTCACCGTCGCGCTCATCGGCGCGGATGGCGAGCTGCGTGCGCGATACGAACGGCTCGGCGTCGCCATTCATCGATTTCCGCTCGGCACGCTTCGGGGCCGGCGCACGATCACGGAAGGCCGGCGCTTCGTGCGGCTGCTGCGCGACGAGCGGATCGACATCGTGCACTGCCATGACATGTATTCGAACGTGTTCGGAAGCGTGGCGGGGCGGCTCGCGGGCGTGGGCGGCGTGATCGTCAGCCGGCGCTGGTCGAATACGCTGCCGGACCCCGCGTTGCGAGCCGCGAACGGCGTCGCGTACCGGGTCGGTCATCGCGTGCTCGCCAACAGCAACGCCGTCGCAGCTTCGCTCCAGGCGGATGAAGGCGTAGGCGCGCGGCGAATCGCCGTCGTACCGAATTTCGTGGAGGAGGCCGCGTTCGCCGTGCCCGAGGCCGCCGGCCGGGAGGCGGGGCGGAAGGCCCTCGGCGTGCTCCCGGGTGACAGCGTGATCGGGATCGTTGCGCGGCTCGCCCGAGTGAAGGATCATGCGACGCTGCTGCGCGCCTTCGCGGTCGTGCGGGCGCGGTTTCCCCGCGCCAGGCTCGTGCTGGTCGGGGATGGGCCGGAGCGCCGAGCCCTCGAGGCGCTCGCCATCGAGCTCGGCGTCGCCGAGCAGGTGACGTTCGCGGGAACACGGCCGAACCGGCCGAATCCGCATCACCTCTTCGATCTGTCGGTGCTTTCGTCCGTGAGCGAAGGCTTCCCGAACTCCGTCGTCGAAGCCATGGCTGCGGCCCGGCCCATCGTGGCGACGCGCGTGGGCGGAACGCCGGATGCCATCGCCGACGGGATCACCGGCGTGCTCGTACCGCCGGAGGATCCGGCAGCGCTGGCCGCGGGAATTGCCCGCGTGCTCGAGCAGCCCGACAATGCGAGCAGCATGGGGCTTGCCGCCCGCGAGGCGGCGCGCACGTCGTACAGCCAGGCGGCCGTCCTCGGCCGCCTGCTGTCGCTCTATGAGGAATTGGCCAGACGATGAGACGGCGTGAAGAAGGATGGCGCACCGCGCGCTCGCTCACCCTGAACGGGGCTGCGCGCCCCGTGACGGCCGGACCGCAGCTCGGCGCCGCCCCTGTTGCGCCTGCATCGCGCGCGCAGCTCGTATCGCTCGGCGAGTCGATCCGCCACCTTGCGTCACATTTTCGGAACATCGAGTGGTCGCTGTCCTTCATCGGCGTGCTGCTCTACATCTTCGTCACGACGACGTATCGGCTCCCCGTCGGCGACGTCGCGATGGCGTGCGCCCTCTTCGGCCTCTTCCTGCTTCGCGGACAGCTCCGGTTCCCTCCGTCGGCGATCTTCTACTTCGCGTTCCTGATCTGGGCGTGCGTGGGGCTCATGCTGTCGCCGTATCCCACCGTTGTGGTGGAAGAGATCTGGAACGGCGTCAAGGTCGGCCTGATCCTGATCGCGACCGTCAACGCGGTGCGGTCGCCTTCCCAGGTCCGCTTCTTCATCGTCTTCTTCCTGGCCTGCTTCGGCTCGCATCCGGCCCGCGGAACGGTCATCAACTACCTGACCGGCAACGCGGACTTCGGCCGGGCGGCGTGGAACTACATCTACGAAAACTCGAACGACATGGCAGCGCTGACGCTGCTGCAGCTCTCCATGGCGCTCGGGCTCATCATGACGGAGCGCAAGGGGATCATCCGTCTCGGTGCGCTCTTCGCGCTCGGGGTCTTCCCCGTCGTCATCCTCATGACGCAGTCCCGGGCCGTGATGCTCGGGCTCGGGGTGTTCACGCTGCTCGCGATCGCCGGGCACAAGCGGAAGCTTCGAAGCCTGGCGGTTCTCGCGTTCGTCGGGGCGCTCACCGTGGCGATCGCTCCCAAGGGAGTCTGGGAGCGCATGAGCGGCCTCGCGAACGTGACCGATACCGAAAACCTGCGGGCGGTGGACGCCGAAGGATCGGCGGAGCAGCGGTGGATGATCTGGAAGGCGGGCGTCCAGATCGTGAACTCCCATCCGATCGCGGGCGTGGGTCTCGGCGCTTATCAGTACGCCAATGGCGACGTCTCCGCGATTCTCGGCAAGAAGGACGCGCACAGCACGTACCTCACCTTCGCGGCCGAGAATGGCTATCCCGGCCTGATCCTCTTCCTGCTGCTCGTGGGCGTCACGATCGGGCGCAGCCGGCGGGTCCGGAAACGGTCCGCGGCGCTGCTGCCGGGCGCCGCCCAGCAGCTCAGATATCTGGAAATCGGGTTGATCGCCTTTCTCGTCGCGGGCATCTGGGGCTCGTACGGCAAGCTCGCCTTCCTTTATGTGCACATCGCGCTGATCTGGGCGATGGCAGCGGCCATCGAGGCCGAGTGGAAGCGGACCAGCCAGGTGGCAGCAGGCGGCGCGGCCGTGCCGCTGCCGCGGGGGGCCTGAGCCATGTGCGGGATCGCCGGATTCGCCGGATGGCGAGCGGACGACGCGGAGCTCGCGCGGATGTGCGACGCCATCCGGCACCGCGGGCCGGACGACGAGGGATTGCGCGCCAGCGAGGGCATCGGACTCGGCATGCGCCGCCTCAGCATCATCGATGTCGCCGGAGGGCACCAGCCGATCGCCAACGAGGACGGCTCGGTGCACGTGGTGTTCAATGGCGAGATCTACAACCACCACGAGCTTCGCCGCGAGCTCGAGGGGCGTGGGCATCGATTCGCCACCCGCAGCGACACCGAGACGATCGTCCACGGGTACGAGGAATACGGCGACGATGTCGTCCGCCATCTGCGCGGGATGTTCACGTTCGCGATCTGGGATTCCCGGCAGGAGCGGCTTCTCGTCGCCCGGGACCGCGTAGGCATCAAGCCGCTCTACTACTGGGAGGCGGACGAGGGCGTCGCATGGGTCTCGGAGCTTCGCTCGCTCCTCGCCCTCGAGCGGTTCCGCCCCGAGCTCGATCACGATGCCGTGGCATGGTACCTCTCGCTCGGATACGTCCCCGATCCGCTCTGCATCTTCCGCGGGGTGAAGAAGCTCGCGCCCGGCCACCGATTCAGCTGGAGTCGATCGCGGGGGATCGAGGTGAGCGAATACTGGACGCCGATCCGCCCACAGATGGCGCCGATTTCGGAGGCGGATGCGGTCGCCGAGCTGCGGCGGCTCCTGACCGACGCCGTTCGCTCCCACCTCGAGTCCGAAGTGCCCCTCGGCGCCTTCCTGTCGGGCGGCCTCGATTCGTCGACGGTGGTGGCGCTCATGGCGCGCGAAGGCATGCAGCGCGTGCAGACGTTCTCGATCGGCTTCGACGACGCGGGCTACAACGAGGCGCCGCATGCGGCTGCCGTAGCACGGGCAATCGGCACCGACCATACGGAGCTCGTCGTTCGTCCCGACGCCGATCGGCTGGTGGAAGGCGTGGTCTCCTGCTTCGACGAGCCGTTCTCCGATCCCTCGGCGCTGCCGACGTACCTCGTGGCCGAGCTGGCGCGGCGCAAGGTGACGGTCGCGCTTTCGGGCGACGGTGGCGATGAGCTTTTCGGGGGATACACCCGCTACGCCGAGCTCATGGGTCGCCGGACGCTCCCGGCACCGGCGCGCGCGGGGCTCGGTGTCGTCGGGCGCGGGCTTCCGCAGGGGGCGCTGGGCCGGAACCGGATCCTGGACCTCGGCCGCTCACGGCGCGGCCGCTACGCCGCGACGGTGGCGATAGCCTTGTCCCAGCGGGAGGGAGGGGTGGCGCGGCCCGAGATGGCTGCCCGCGTTCCGCAGCTCGATCTCCTGCTGGACCCCTGGTTCAGGCCGGGCGCGGACCGGGATTTCCTCACGCAGATGACGCTCGTGGACCTGCAGACCTATCTCCCGGGCGACATCCTCACGAAGGTGGACCGCACCAGCATGGCTGTTTCGCTGGAGGCACGGGTGCCGCTGCTCGACCATCCGCTGGTGGAATTCGCCGTCTCGCTACCCGCGGAGCTCAAGCTGCGGGACGGCACCGGAAAATGGATCTTCCGGCAGGCGATTCAGGGGATCGTCCCGGATATCGTGCTGACCAAGCCGAAGCAGGGGTTTGCGGTGCCCCTCCCCGAGTGGCTGCGCGGCGACCTGCGGCATCGGGCGATGGCGCTGCTCCGACCGGATTCCCCGATCTACGAATTCGTGGAACCGCGCGCGGTAGCTCGACTCGTGGCGGAACATCAGGCCCGGCGCCGGGACCATTCCTGGCTCATGTGGCGGCTGCTGGTCCTCGATCTCTGGATCACCGCCCTGAAGAAGGGCGTACTGGGACGTCCGACGCCGATGTTTGCCGCGGCGGCGGCCTGACCTTGGAGATATCGCAAAACACGACGGCAGCCCGCCCGCCGCATTGACTGCAACACATTGCACTAGCCGTGTTTACAACGGTTTATGCCACCTCCTCCAACTGGCAGGAAAATTGCCAGTCCCTTCGCTTACCCCTGAAGTATTTCTAACAGGGAACGGCCACCGTTCCCGCGCTGCTCAGAGCAAAGCCGCCGAAAGGCGGTGACGCAGAGCTACGGGGCTACCGCGAGGCAATCGCGACGCCAGCCGAGCCGCCAGCGCTGACACACCCCTGCCCGGGTGTGGCTGCCGGCGGCCTGTTCGCGTCCCGACCTCGAGGAGACCCCAATGACGTACCGGCACAAGCTTTCCCGCCGTCTGGCCATGCTGCGCAACAGCGTGCTCGCAGGCCTGACGCTCACCGCAGCGGGCTGCCGCGATAACGGGCCTTTGGGCTCAACTCTCGATCCCCTAGATTCTCCCAGTGAGATCATCGCGCTGCTGGCCTCGTCGGATAATCCGACCGTGGCCCCGAAGCAGCCGACCCCGATGCGCGTGGTGGCCCTGACCAAGGCGGGCCATCATCAGTCCGTCGAGGCCGATTGGATGGCGCTGGATGGCGGGCTCCTGCGGGACAGTCTTGTCGGGAAGGAGCTGGTGACCTTCTTCAGCGCCGACGAGCCTGGGGAGTACCGTCTCGTGAGCTTCGATCGTGGGAAGCGGTTCCGGGATACCACCCGCGTGACCGTTCCGAATCAGGGCGTCACCATCACCACCATGATCGTGACCCCCGCCGTCGCCGCGCTCGTGGCGGGCGGGTCCCAGCAGTTCTTCGTGCACGGCACCACCGAGACCGGCGACAGCGTTCCGGTGGCCGCCATGCTGCAGGAGGCGCCGGGCGGCGTCGCCAGCGGGCTGCTCTACACCGCGGGAGACACCGCGGGCGATTACACCCTGACGTTCAAGCGCCAGGGCGGGCCGGAATCGGTCCAGGCCGTCGTCGCGATCACGGTTCCGAAGGCCGGGACGCCGCTTCCGGCCCCTGAGGACACGCAGCCGGAGCCCACCCCCGAGCCGATCCCCGCCCCCCAGGAGCCCGTGCCGACGGAGCCCGTGCCGACGCCGCTGCCGCTTCCGGGCGTGGGCGAATCGCCGGCCGAGATGCCGCGCGTCTACCTCGACACCCGCTATCAGGCGCCGGGCGGCAGGACCATCGTCGTGCCGAACGGCGGGGACCTCCAGGGTGCACTCAATGCCGCCGTTCGCGGCGACGTGATCGAGCTCGCGGCCGGAGCGGTGTTCACCGGCAACTTCGTCCTTCCGGCGAAGTCGGGTGCCGGCACGATCGTCCTTCGCACCGCCACGTCGCTGCCGGCGGAGGGCGTGCGCGTCACGCCGTCGCAGGCGGCGAGCTACGCGAAGATCGTCACGGCCAACTCGATGCCCGCCCTGCGCACCGCGGCGGGCGGAACGGCCGGCGGGTATCGCATCATGGGCGTCGAGCTTACGTCGAGCGCCACGATGTCGTACTCGATCATCCATATCGGCGACTACGACAACACCGCCACCAGCGTCGACATGCTGCCCGCCAACGTGATCTTCGATCGCGTGTATGTGCACGGCAGCACCACGAACGGCATCCAGCGCTGCATCGTGCTCAACGCGCGCGCGAGCGCCGTGGTCGACAGCTGGATCTCGGAATGCCACATCAAGGGCTTCGACTCGCAGGCGATCGTGGCCTGGCAGAGTCCCGGACCGCTCAAGTTCGTGAACAATCACCTCGCCGGCGCGGGGGAGAACCTGATGATCGGCGGCGCGGACCCGCGCATCGCCGGGCTGGTCGGCTCCGACATCGAGATCCGCCGGAATCACTTCTACAAGCCGCTCACCTGGAAGTCGTCCGGCGCGTGGACGGTGAAGAATTCGTTCGAGCTCAAGAACTCGCGCCGTGTGCTCGTGGAGGGGAACCTCTTCGAGAACAACTGGAGCGACGGGCAGACCGGCTTTGCCATCGTGCTCAAGTCGATCAACGACGGCGGCCGCTGCACCTGGTGCGTCACCGAGGACGTGACCTTCCGCTACAACAAGATCGTGAATTCGCCCGGCGGCATGAACATCGTCGCGGTGCAGGCGTACAATGGCGGCGGCGCGATCCCCGCCAACAGCATGCTCATTGCGAACAACGTCTTCGAGGACGTGGGCGATGCCGCGGCCGTCGGCGACCGGCGCATCTTCCAGCTCCTCGGCCAGCTCGGCAGCATCGTGATCGAGCACAACACGGCCTTCGGCGAGAATGCGACCGTCATGTTCGACGGTGCGCCGATGAGCGGGCTCGTGATCCGCAACAATCTCCTGACCCGCGGAGCGTACGGCGTGTTCGGCAGCGGCAAGGGAGAGGGCACGCCCGCGCTCAATTACTTCGCGCCGGGCGCGGTCTTCGCCGGGAATGTGCTCATCGGGGCCAACCCGGCCATCTACCCGTCGGGGAACTATTTCCCGCAGAGCGTGCTCACGGTCGGCATGACGGACTATGCCGGCGGGAATTACACGCTGACGTCGGGCAGCACCTATGCGACCTCGGGCGTCGGTGGACTCACCCCTGGCGCCGACGTGACGAGACTCTCGGAGCTGCTCGCCGGGATCAGGTAAATCCGCGGCGAGATTCGCCGGGACCTGGCAGTCACCAGATGAAGAACCCGCGCCGCTCCTGGGCGCGGGTTTTTCATCGCGTAATGGCGACGATCCTCCCACCACATTGCACCCATCGCCTGAAAACCGTTCAACATCTTGACAGTTCTCCGCAGAATTACGGAGGCAGCTGCCAACTTCCGATTACCTAACTCAATGGATAGCAATTAGTTAGAGTAATGTGACGCGTGTCACAGCATCGACTTTCAGCCGACGATACTTTGGCGGCTGCTTTTGGACCCCTGCCGAAAGCGCATCAGGGTAAGAGAAGTTTCGACCGATCTTCCCACCAGTTCCAACCGCTGCTCAGAGCAAAACCGCCGAAAGGCGGTGACGCAGAGTCACGGGGCTAAAGCCTTGCCGCCATGCCCGCCGGACCGCCAGCGACGACGCACGCCTTTTCTGTCCGAGGTGCGCCGCCCTGGCGGACGCCTGCCCTGAAAGACACGCATCGAAGGAAACCGATGACTTACCGTCACCTGCTCTCCCGCCGGACTGCCCTGCTCCGACGTGGTACGCTGCTCGGGATGCTCGCGCTTCCCGCCTGCTCCGACTCCTTCTCACCCCTCGACAAACCAGCTGAATTCTCCGCCACCGCCGTCAAGCTTCGCGCGCGGGCCGATCATCCGGTCATCGCCGTTGCGCACTCGACCGCTCTTCGCGCGAACGCCGTCGATTCCGACGGGGCGCGCCCTGCGCTCGATGCCGAATGGAAGTCGCTCGACGGCGGCGAGCTGCGTGACTCGGTGATCGGGACCGAGACCGTCGCCGCCTTTTCCGCCTCCGCCCCGGGCACCTATCGCCTGGTGAGCTCCAGCGCGAGCCTCTCGGTTTCCGATACCGCCGTGGTCATCGTGCCGAGCCTTTCGCAGACGAGTGCGATCACCGATCTCGTCATGACCCCGGAGCGGGTGACGCTCCGGGTCAACGACACGCTGCGATTCGCGGTGCACGGCGTCACCGCCTCCGGTGAGCAGGTGCCCGCGCCGGTGTCGCTGCTTCCCGATCGCGGCTACATCGTCGGCATGCGCTATCACTCGCGCATGGAAGGCACCTTCGTCGTCCGCGCGATGCTGAACGGCGGGAAGGTCATGGATTCGGCGACGGTCACGGTGTCCGCCAACGCGGCGCCGCAGCCCGACCCGGACAACGGCCCTCCGACCCCGCCGCCGGCGCCGAGCGCCCCGGGGCAGATCGCGCGGGTCGTGATCTCGCCGGCGCAGGTGACGCTCCGGGTCAACGATACGCTCCGCTACTGGATCCGGGGGATCACGCACGGTGGCGATACGATCGAAGCCCCCAACGTGTCGCTCGTGCCGGATCGCGGCTACATCATCGGTCGCAACAAGTACGTCTCGCGGCTGACCGGGCGGTTCGTCGTGCGGGCAGTGCTCAAGGGCTCGACGCTGGCCGATACGTCGGTGGTCAATGTGACCACGGATGCGCCGCTTTATCCGGTGACCGAGCCGGAGGCGCCGGCACCAGCGCCCGCGCCGACGCCGACGCCGACGCCGGAGCCCACCCCGACGCCGACGCCGACTCCGGAGCCGACGCCGACGCCAACTCCGACTCCGACCCCGACCCCCGAGCCGACGCCTGCGCCGACCCCGGAGCCGACCCCGGCCCCGGCGCCCGCGCCTGATCCGTCGCCGAGCGGCCTCGCTGAGCTGCCGCGCATGTTCATCGATACGCGGTATCCGGCGCAGACCGGGCGGACCATTTCCGTCGGCTCCGGAGCCAACCTGCAGACCGCCATCAACAACGCGGCCCGCGGTGATGTGATCGAGCTCGCGCCGGGTGCCGTGTTCACCGGCAACTTCATCCTTCCGGCCAAGGCCGGCAGCGGGTGGGTCACGATCCGGACGGCCACTTCGCTGCCGCCGGAGGGTGTCCGTGTCACGCCGTCGAGCGCCGGCAACTTTGCGAAGCTCGTCACGCCCAATTCGATGCCCGCGCTCCGGACGGCAACGAGCGCTTCGGCGAGCTACTATCGCCTCGTCGGCGTCGAGTTCCGCAGCGCGGCGCCGATGACGTACGCCATCGTCGACCTCGGCGACTACACCGACACGGCGACGGATCCGAGCCAGCTTTCGTCGGACATCATTCTCGACCGCGTCTGGATCCACGGCAACTCCTCGCAGACGATCCAGCGCTGTCTCGCGCTCAACAACCGGCGCAGCGGCATCATCGACAGCCGCCTCTCCGACTGCCACATCGCGGGCGGTGAAGCGCAGGGCATCGCCGGCTGGTATGGCCCGGGCCCGTACAAGATCGTCAACAACTACATCGAAGGGTCCGCCGAGAACGTGATGTTCGGCGGCGCCGATCCGAAGTTCAGCGGCATGGTGCCGGCGGACATCGAGATCCGGCGCAACCACCTGATGAAGCCGCTCGGCTGGAAGGGCGTCTGGTCGGTCAAGAACCTGCTCGAGCTCAAGAATGCTCGGCGCGTGCTGATCGAGGCGAACATCATGGAGAACAACTGGGCCGACGGGCAGACCGGCTTTGCCGTCGTGCTCAAGTCCCAGAACCAGAGCGGCCGCTGCACCTGGTGCGTCACCGAGAACGTCACCTTCCGCTACAACCGGATCATCAACTCCCCCGGCGGCATGAACATCCTCGCGGCGCAGGCGGAGAACGGCGGCGGCGCGCAGGCGGCCAACCGGATCTCGATCATGCACAACTCGTTCGAGAACGTGGGCAAGCTGAGCCAGGCGGGCGACCGCCGGATCTTCCAGGTCCTCGGCGCGCTCCGTGACGTTCGCATCGAGCACAACTCCGCGCTCGGGGAAGACGTCGCGGTCATGTTCGACGGACAGCCGACGGTCCGGCTGGTGATCCGCAACAACCTCCTCGCCCGCGGCCGGTACGGAATCTTCGGCAGCGGCCGCGCAGAGGGCAGCACCGCGCTCGCCTACTACGCACCGGACGGCGTCATCGCCGGCAACGTGGTCGTGGCTGCTCCGGCCGACATCTACCCGACCGGCAACTATTACCCGAGCGCCACGAGCCTTCTGGGGAGTCTGCTGAACGGGTCCCTGCTCTCTTCCGGCAGCACCTACTGGACGAAGGCGACGGACGGCACCATGGTCGGCGCAGATCCGAACCGCCTGCAGCAGGCGCTCGCCGGCGTTCGGTGAAACGGGAGTAGCTGAACCCAGGCACGACCCGAATGCGGAGAGCCCGGCGGCGCCACGATGGCGCTGCCGGGCTCTGTCGCATCGGGGACCGATCCGCGATTCAGGTGGTTCGCGCAGCTCCGATCCGCGGGGTGATCAGCTTGAGCCGGTAGTCCCGGTAGTCACCGGGATTGCCGGCCTTACCGTCGCAGGCCGCGAGGATGATGTTCACCATTTCACGGGCGGTGGTGAAATGGAGGCTGAAATCGCCGGCCGAGGCGGTCCTGGTGAGATCCCGGAGGAAATGCTGCATCGGCTCGCCGAACATCGCCGTCTCGTCGCGCGGGTCCATGCCGTGCGCGTGCAGCTTCACGAAGATCCAGTCGGGCCGGCCGAGCACCGTGATGTTCGCCCGGCGCCAGAGCTGGAATCGATTCATGGAGGGGAGGTATCGCGCCGTGATCGCCGAGTTTTCGATCTGCGGCGCGGGTAACCCGCGGATCCTGCGTTCGAAGTTGAGGCCCAGCGGCCCCTGCACCATGATCGGCCAGCACTCGGGGGGATGTCCGACCTTGAGATCGGTGCCGCGCCGGTGGGGCGCCCGGCGGTTGAGCGGCAGGCGGCACTCATAGATCGAGTTGATCTTGAGGACCTGCGCGATGTCGGGGGCCGAAGGGAGCGTCAGGTCGGCGTAGCAGCCCGTTTCGGCAAGGATCTGCATCTCGTCGTCCACGCCGCAGGCGCGACCCCTGGCCGAATTCGCGAGCGCCCAGTTGCCGTGCACGAACGCGTAGCGGGGCATCCCTTCCCCGTCCCATCGCGAGAGACAGCCGTGCTCGACGAGTCGGTCCCTGAATTCGACGATGGTGTGTCGCGTGTTCTCCGACGTGTCGGGGGCCGCGACACCATGATGGAGGTGCAGCTCGACGTCACCCCATCCATCGGCGCAGTGCGCCTGGAGCCGGTCGATGATGGACGGGACATACTGCTCGGCAGGATAGAAATAGGTTCGCTGGAACGGCAGGCCATCCGAATCGCGCCATGGGCTCAGCGCCCTGGGATAGTCGGTGCACCAGCGCTCCATCCGCCGCTCCTGCACAGCGAGAGGAGCGAATCCGTCGGGCTTTTCCGGAAGGAATGCCGGCTCGAAATGATCGGCGAGAGCGACCATGACGTGCGGCCGGGCATCTCGCCGCTCGCGGCGCGTGAGCTGCTGCCAGCCCCATGACGCCAGCCAGGGGGCGCTCCGAGCCGCCTTGTCCAGCGTCTGCCAGATCACATCGACTGCGCCATCGCGCCGGCGGCGGAAGGCACGAACGCCGCGGCCGATCGGCGGAAGACGAACTCGTTGCAGCCGACCGAGCCCCCGGCCGTGACGAGCTTCCGGAGCTCGAACCCCCGGTCGGAATAGAAATCGAGGATGGCCTCGGGCCTGGCATACTCGAAGGGATACCCGCCGAGCCAGTCGTGCCAGTCGTGCCATACCGCCATGCCGCGGGCAGACGAGCCATAGTCGGTATAGCGCTTCACGGGATTCCGCAGCCAGACGAGGTCGGCCGCAAGGCCTCGAACGATCCAGTACGGTATGATTGCACCGCTCACGCCGATCCGGCCGAGGCTGCCCGAGCAGTAGAGCCGCTTGATGCGCGCCCACCGCCGGGACCAGGCGCCCTGGTCGTTATAGATGGCGATGAACAGCGTTCCGCCCGGCTGGACGAGGCGCGCGGCCAGGTCGAGTCCGCGCCACATGTCGCCGGTGTGGTGGAGGACCCCCCAGGAATACACGACATCGTAGGTGCCGAGCGTCGCGAGGTAGTCGGCATCGAGCGCGGAGCCGCGCTCGACCCGCCACGCCGGATCGTCGTTGCCAAAGCGCCGCCGAAGCTCGGCCGTGCAGGCGACCGAGGTGGGGTCGTAATCGAACGACGTAACCGACGCGCCCATCCGGTGCGCGACGAGGCTCGAGAGTCCGCTTCCCGACCCGATATCGAGAAACCGCCGGCCCCGGAGATCCGCGACGCCGAGCATGCGCGCAAGCGATTGCTGCGCCTGCTCGATACGGCGGTCGTCGAGCACCCTGAGGAATCGGGCCCAGTTCTTTCCGAACTCGAAGCGCTCGCCGCGGCGAACCTCTTCGGCATGGTCCGGGGCGGCAACAGGGCTCAGCACTTGTGACGTCATGATTCAAGCTCCTTACCAGCAGATACCCTGATACGCCGCGCCATCCGAGGTGCGGCTCCCGAACGCCCTCACGAGGTCTACCACGGGCTGATCCGGGGAAAGGTGCCCCTGGATCTCCCGGAATTCCCCGGCACTGTTCCCGATGATCACGGCTTCGCTCGACTCGAGGACTTCCCGCGTGCTCCCTCGCATGAGCTCCCAGATGTGCGGAATTTCCCGCTCGATATACTCCCGATTGGCCCCCATGAGCCGCGAGCTCGTGACGTACGGATCGTAGATCGCGAGCTGAAGGCCCTTGCCGATCAGCATCTCGATAAGCGAGACCATGGGCGATTCGCGAAGGTCGTCCGTCCCCGCCTTGAAGCTGAGGCCGAGCACCCCGATGCGCTTCTTGCCGGTGGCCAGCACGAGGTCGAAGGCGTGCTCGATCTGCTTCCGGTTACTCTCGAGCGTGGCCGCCAGGACCGGGACCTCGACGTCCATCGAGCGCGCCTTGTAGATCACGGCACGAAGGTCCTTCGGGAGGCAGGAGCCTCCGAAGGCAAAACCGGGCCGGAGATAGTAGGGAGAGATGTTGAGCTTGCGATCCTCGCAGAAGATCCGCATCACCTCGTGACTGTCCACCCCGGACGCCTTGCAGATGTTCCCTATCTCGTTGGCAAAGGCCACCTTGAGCCCATGGAACGCGTTGCAGGCGTACTTGACCATTTCGGCGGTACGGACCGGAACGATGTGGACCGGGGCCTCGAGACCTTCATACAGCGCCGCCACGGTCGCGCCGGTCGTCTCGTCGTCGGCGCCGACGAGGGTGAATGGCGGATCGTAGAAGTCGCGGATCGAAGTACCTTCGCGCAGGAATTCGGGATTCCCGCACACCCCGAAATCGGCGCCTGCCCGCTTGCCCGAGGCCCGCTCGAGCGCAGGGATGACGAGCCCGTGAATCGTCCCGGGCAGCACGGTGCTCCGGATGACCACGGTATGGCGCCCCGGCTTCGCGGCAAGGGCCGTGCCGATCTGCTCACAGACCCGCTCGACGTAGCTCAGGTCGAGGCTTCCGTTCGGCCGGCTCGGCGTGCCGACGCAGACCAGTGAGACCGAGGTGCGGCGCACCGCATCGGCGACATCGGTCGTTGCGCTGAGCCGTCCGGCCCCGACCATCTCGGCCACCAGCTCCCCGATGCCCATTTCCACGATCGTCGCCTTGCCTGCGTTGACCATGTCCACCTTGCCGGCGTTCACGTCCACGCCGACGACGGCATGCCCTTCCCGGGCAAAGCAGGCCGCGGATACACATCCCACATACCCGAGGCCGAAAACGCTGATCGAAGTGGTCATGACCGTCCTGTAGGCGTGATCACGCCGGTGCCGGCGGCACCAGCGCACTGTTCTGCGAAAATGTCCGCCACGCGATCCCATCCAAACGATGAACGGACCAGGTGTGCGGCACTGCTCCCGAGCGTATCTGCACGTTCGGGATGCTCGAGCAGAGTGGCGACCGCTCCCGCGAACGCATCCGGTGCGTCGGCGAGGAGCACGTGAGTCCCGTCGGTGACTGGCAGGCCCTCGGCGCCGACGGCGGTGGACACGACGGCGCGTTCCATGGCCATCGCTTCGAAGATCTTGAGACGGGTACCACCGCCGATCCTCAGTGGCACCACGAAGACGGCCGCGCGCTCGATGTAGGGCCTGACATCGGGCACCGTTCCGGTGACTCGGAGCAACCGGTCCCGCTCCGCGAGCGCGCGGATCCTGGCCGGCGGATTCCGCCCGACTACCGTGAGCGTCGCCCCCGGTATGCGCGCGCGAATCCGGGGGAGGATCTCGTCGGCGAACCAGAGAATGCCGTCCTCGTTCGGCAGCCAGTCCATCGAGCCGGTGAAGACCATGTCGAGCGGCTCGCGGGTCACGGTTCCGGAAGGCCGGAAGAATTCGACGTCCACGCCGGTCGGAACATCCGTCGCGCCGGCGACGCCGTAGGCGCTCCGGAAGACATCGCGATCCTCGGCGGACACGGCGATCACGTGATCGAACCGGCGGCACTCCGCGCGCTCGAATCGCTCCATCCGCCGCCACTGCTCACGGAAATAGCGGCGGGCGATTGCCCCCCGCGCGACTTCCGCGTGCCGCCGCCAGATCATTGCCTCGACGTTGTGCTGAAAGAGCACCGTCGGGACGGGCAGGTCATCGGGCACATTGAGCGACGGCGCGAGAAAGTCGCAGACCACGACGTCCACGTTCTCCCGGGCCACGAGCTCGCCGATCGCGCGGCGCAGTGCCGCATTCCGGTACTTCGCGACCGCATATGGCAGTGGTGAGAACACGTTCGCAAGGAGCTCCCCATAGAATCGGGAGCTTCCCTTTGCCGCTGTCCGGAACGGAATGCGCACCAGGTCGTCGGCGTACTCGGACGCTCGTTCCACCGCATCCGGCGCCGCCGAGCCATCGTCGAGCGCGACGTAGGTGACCCGGTGCTCGCGCCGGAGCGCGCGCAGCATGTTGTACGTCCGGATCCGGCCGCCCTTGTCGACCGGATGCAGGAGCTCCGTCTTGATCCAGAGGATATGCATCCGCTAGCGGGCGGCGGCCAGCGCGGGCGCGTCCAGGGCGATGTCCGACGGCGCCTCGCCGTCGAGGAAGATCCGGTGCCAGAGCTCGAGGTTCACGAGCGACCAGAGGCGCTCGGAATGATCGATCTCGCCGGCATCGTGCTCCCGGACGATCCGTTCGACGGCCTCCCGCGCAAAGATGCCTCGCGCGGCGGCGCGCTCGCCAAGGACGCAGTCCTGGATCACCTGGCGATACGCGCCGCGGAACCAGCTCCCCACCGGCACCGGAAATCCCATCTTGCGGCGCGAGAGAATCTCCGGTGGCAGCGCATCCTTCATGGCCTGGCGCAGGATGTACTTCGTCGTCGTGCCGCGGAGCTTGAGGCGGTCGGGCAGCCGCGCGGTGAACTCGACGAGCGGGTGATCGAGAAATGGCACGCGGCTCTCGATCGATGCGGCCATGCTCATCTGGTCCTGCTTCATGAGCAGCTCGTGCAGATACGTCCGCATGTCGGCGTAGAGCAGCTGGTTGAGCAGCGACGCGTTTCCTGCGTCGGCGATCGCCTGGTGTGCCGCCGCGTACGGATCGATGCCGGCGAGCCGCTCGCGCATCTCCGGGGCGAGCATCTGCGCCTGCCGCGCGCGGCCGAACACGGCAAAGTTGTCGAAATAGAGCGTGTCGATGTCCGCCTGCAGGTAGAGCCCGGTGCGCATGAGGCGGTTGCGAAGCCTCGTGCCGCGCGGGAGCCGCTCCACGGCGCCGCGGACGGTGCGCTGGAGCCCATCACCGGCAAGCCGCTGGTACCGTTCGCTGAGCGCCACGTTGTACATCGTGGTCCGGTAGCGCCCGTAGCCGGCGAGCGTCTCATCGCTCCCCTCGCCGGTGAGGACCACCTTCACGTGCTCCGCGGCGAGCCGGGAGACGAAGTTGAGCGCAATGCTCGACGGATGCGCGATCGGCTCGTCCTCGTGCCACACGAGTGTCGGCAGCGCGCCGAAAAACTCCCCGGGGCTCACCACGATCTCGTGGTGATCGGTGCGGTACCGGTCGGCCACGAGGCGCGCATAGGCGAGCTCGTTGGCCTCCCGCTCCGCGAACGCCACGGAGAACGTCTTGATCGGCTCGTCCACCAGCGTGCTCATCGCCGCCGTGATCGACGCCGAGTCGATGCCGCCCGAGAGGAACATGCCGAGCGGCACGTCCGCCATGAGGCGCATGCGCACGGCGTCGCGGAACCGCTCGCCGTACTCGGCGATCAGCTCGGCGTCCGGGCGCGTGTCCGTTTCCGCCGGATCGTAGTGCACGTCCCAGTACCGCTCGATCCG
>DASTUP010000112.1:0-20735 GCA_035759585.1 Gemmatimonadales bacterium
TGGCGGGCCGTGCAGCGCGCGGGGTCGGATCCGCGCGCGCGGCAGCTCTTCGTCAATCTCGCCATCGCGTTCCTGCCGGCCGCCGCCATCGGATTCGTGGCGGAGGATTGGATCGATACCTACCTCTTCCGCACCGTGACCGTCGCGATCGCGCTCATCGTGGGCGGCATCGCGATCCTGCTCATCGAGCGGCTGCACCGGCCAGTCACCGTCGACGCGCTGGAATCGATCCCGCCACGCAAGGCGCTCGGTGTGGGCCTCGCGCAGGTGGCCGCCCTTTTCCCCGGCGTGTCGCGCTCCGGCGCGACGATCCTCGGCGGCTACGCCCTCGGCCTGTCGCGCCAGGCGGCGACCGAGTTCTCGTTCCTGCTCGCGATCCCGATCATGGTCGCGGCGACGTGCTACAAGCTCTTCAAGGTGCGGACGCTCCTCGGGGCCGACGACGTCCCGATGTTCGCGATCGGCTTCGTGACCGCATTCGTCTCGGCGCTCGTCGTCATCAGGATCTTCCTCCGCTTCGTCTCGCAGCACAGCTTTGCCGCATTCGCGTGGTACCGCATCGCGTTCGGTGCGGGGCTCCTCCTCTTCTGGTGGTCGCGCCAGTGAGCGGCCACGATGCGCCGGTCCACTACTTCGATCGCGTCGACTCGACGCAGGACATCGCGCACCGCCTTGCCGCGGAGGGCGCGGTGGCGGGGACTGCCGTCGTGGCGGTGCAGCAGGTGGCGGGACGGGGTTCGCGCGGCCGCGTCTGGTTCTCCGGGCGTGGAGGCCTCTGGCTCAGCGTCATCTGGCGCCCGCGCGAGGCGAGCGGCGCGGAGGCGCTGAGCGTCCGCGCGGCGCTCGCGCTGGCGGCCGCGCTGGAGGGTGCCGGCGCGCCCGGCCTCGCCATCAAGTGGCCCAACGACCTGATGCGGGGCGATCGAAAGGTCGGTGGCATCCTCTGCGAAGCGCGCTGGAGTGGAGACCAGCTGGGCTGGGTCGTCGCCGGCGCCGGGGTCAACGTCCAGAACGAGATCCCGCCCGCGCTCGCCGGCACGGCGGCAGCGCTCGATGATGCGGGCACGCTGCGCGCCGGCGATCTGATTCAGCCGGCGATCGCGGCACTCCGCCGCGCCGGTTCCCGCACCGGTGCGCTCGACGCGGCGGAGCGGGCCGCCTTCGCCCGGCGCGACTGGCTGGCCGGCCGCACTCTCGCCGCGCCGGTGCGCGGCACCGCCGACGGACTGGCGCCCGATGGCGCGCTCCGCATCCTGAGTGCCCGCGGCGAGATCACCCTGCATCGGGCCGGCTCGGTCGTGCCCGACGCCCCCTCCTTCAACGGCTGACGCCCATGCTCCTCGTCCTCGACATCGGCAACACCGAGATCACGGCCGGGCTTTTCCGGGGCGACAAGCTCTCCGCGCACTGGCGCATGACGACTCATCCCGACCGCACGCCCGACGAGTGGGCCGGGGCGATCGGGACCTTCCTCGTCGATCGCGGCCACTCGCCGAACGAGGTGCGCGCGGCGTGCATCGCATCGGTCGCACCGGGGGTGACGACGAGCGTGGCGGACGGTATCGCCGTCGCGACCGGCGCCCGGCCGCTCGCGATCGACGCGCGCACCCCGCTTCCGGTCGTGCTCGACGTGGACGAACCGCTCAGCGTCGGCGCCGATCGCGTGGTGAACGTCCTCGCCGCGCTCGAGCTCTATCATGCCGATATCGTCGTTGTTGACTTCGGAACGGCCACGACGTTCGACTGCATCACGCGCGACGGCCGCTTCATCGGTGGCGCCATCATGCCGGGCCTCCGGACCTCGGCGGACCAGCTCACGCGCCGCGCCGCAAAACTCCCGGCGACGGAGCTGCAGCTTCCGGAGCGAGTGATCGGCCGGCGCACCGAGGAATGCATCCAGGCCGGCGTGCTCTACGGCGCGGCCGACGCCGTCGACGGGATCGTGCGGCGGATCAAGGCCGAGTGGCCGGGTGACACGGAGCCACGCGTCATTGCCACCGGCGGACTGGCGCAGCTGGTCGCTCCGCTCTGCACCACGATCGAGACCGTGGTCCTCGACCTGACGCTCACCGGCCTCCGGCTGGCCGCACGCCACCTTGGCCTGGCCTGGTGAGCGACGCGGCGGCGATTCCTCCCGCGCGGAAAGCGGGGTACCGGCTCTTCGGCCGCTCCTTCGATTTCCTGCTCCACATGCGCCCGGCCGAATGGCCCATCATGG
Source organism: Gemmatimonadales bacterium (assembly GCA_035759585.1). Lineage (GTDB taxonomy): Bacteria > Gemmatimonadota > Gemmatimonadetes > Gemmatimonadales > GWC2-71-9 > CAMLLJ01. The sequence continues at coordinate 2,219 of DASTUP010000112.1, forward strand.
CCGCGCATACGGCGCTGGGGTATCTCCTCGCCGTCGGCCTCGCGGGTGCCCGTGCAGGAGCGCACCTCGGTCCCGCGCTCGGTGGGCTCGCGCTCTGGGTCATCTGCCTCAACGGCGGGACGCTCGCGATCAATTCGGCATTCGATCGTGACGAGGGGGACGTCGCTTACCTCCGGAAGCCGCCGCCGCCGCCGCGCGGACTCTTCGCATTCGGGCTGGCCGTCATGGGCGCAGGTCAGGCCGGCGCGCTGCTGCTCGGCGTGCCGTTCGCGCTCGCATATGCGTTCTGTTTCCTGCTTTCGGTGCTGTATTCCGTTCCGCCCGCGCGGCTCAAGGCGGTCGCGGGCGCGGACTGGCTCATCAACGTCATCGGATTCGGCGCGATGACGCCGCTGGCCGGGTGGCTCGCGACCGGCCTGCCGCTCCGGATCCCGGAAACGATCGGGATGCTTGGCTTCGCTCCGCTCTTCGGCGCCCTCTACCCCCTGACGCAGCTCTACCAGCTCGAGGAGGACCGCCGGCGTGGCGACCGGACGTTCGCCGTGGTGCTCGGGCCGCGATCGAGCCTCGTCGTGGCGATCACCTGCATGGGCGTTGCCTTCGTCATGTTCGGCATTGCCGGGTTCGCCGCCGGCTGGGTGGAGGAACCAGGCGCGTGGCGGTGGGGGCTCCTCGGTCTCGCCTTCGCCGCGTGGGTGCTGCTGCTGGTTCCGTGGCTCCGGCGAGCGGCACGCCTGCCGGCATCGGCGCACCAGCGGGGGATGTACCTCGCACTCGGCGCCTGGGCACTGACCGATGCCGTTGTCCTCGCTGCATGGTGGGGATGATGGTGCTTCTCGTGAATCCCCTTGGCCGGTGGCTCGCGCCCGCCTTATCTTCCGCGCAACCCTCACTCCCGACGGAGACGGCATGACCTCGGTGGCGGAAACCCGCAGGGACTACGATTACACCGCGCTTTCCCACGTGCTCCGCCGCGCCATCGTGCTCGGCATCGTCACGGCGGTCGTGGTGGTCGCACTCGCCTTCGTCACGCGGTTGATGGACGGAATGCTGGAGACCGTGGTCGGAGCCGTGGTGCTGCTCTTCGGGCTCACCGCCGTCACCGTGCTTCCGGGTCTCTGGACCCGCGCCCGGACGATCGAAGGCATCGCCGGCGCCGCCGGGATCGGCCTCGCCGCAACGGTGGTGTTCCTGCTGGTCGATGTCGCCCTTCTGCAGCCGCTGGGGGTCTATACCAACCGGTGGCGCGAGATCGGCGGGAACAGCAACTGGTGGTACCACCCGGTGTGGTGGATGGCCGGGACGTTCCTGCCCTGGATGGGTGCGCTGATCGTGGCGAACCGCGCGCGGCGTGGCCGCTCGGACTCGGTGGGTGGCGTCATGGGCGTGGCCCTCGCGGCGACGCTCGTCCTCGGGGCGCTGGCGGTCGTGGTCGGATTTCCCGGCGCCGGCTGGAACCTGAGCACGTTCGGCGTGGCGTTCCTCCCCGGGATCGCCGCCGCGGCACTGCTCTCGAGCCTGGGACGCTCGACCGCTTAGGAATGAAGGTTCTCCGGCTCTTCCTCAGGGTGTTTGGCTGGCTGCTCACGCCGTTCATGGCGTGGGCAGCTTCGTTTTTCGGCTGTGTCGCGGGAGAAGTGATCGCGACCACAATTCCCGATCCCAAAAAGGGGTTAATTCTATCGGCCGGTCTCGGCGCGCTCGCCGGGTTCGTGACATTGATCCTCTGGCTGCGACTGCTCCGGCGCTCGCCCGAACTCCAGGAGGCCCTCGCCGTGACTCCCGAAGGTGTTCCCGATACTGCCGTGATCCTCGACGAAGGCGAGCGATGAAGCTGCTCGTCATCTCGTTCTGTTTCCCCCCGGAGGCGATGCCGCGCTCGATCCAGGTCGCCCGGCTCCTCCGGCACCTCGACGGCGTCGAAACGATCCTCGTCCACGGCAAGGACAATCGCGCCCGTTTCGATCCGACGATCGAGCCGGACGCCGTGGACCGCATCTCCCACCGGATCCAGGTGCCGTTGCCGCGGCCCGGCTGGCGCCGGTACGTGAGCGCCGGGGCGGACCGCCTCAACCTGCCCCTGTGGAACCGTGTGCCCGACCAGTACGCGGTGTGGCGGCGTCCGGCCCTCCGCGCCGTCGGCGAATGGTGGAGGCGCACGCTCCATCCGCCCGATCTGCTGGTGACCTTCGGCAACCCGATGACGGATCATCTGATCGGGCTCGCGATCGCGCGCCGGTACGGGACGCCATGGATCGCCCATTTCAGCGACCCCTGGGTGGACAATCCCTATCACCGCCAGCATCCACTCGACCGCGCGGTCAACATGCAGTTCGAGAGCGCCGTGGTGCACACCGCGGACCGGCTGGCGTTTCCGTCGGAGGAGTGCGCGGATTTCGTGCTGCGGCGCTATCCGGAGCCGGTGCGGCGGAAGGCTTTCATTCTTCCGGCGGCATTCAGCCCCGATTTCGCCGGTCATCCGCCGCTCGAGCCGGACGCCATCGTGCTGCGCCACATCGGCGAGTTCTACGGGCCGCGGACGCCGAAGCCGCTCTTCCAGGCGCTCCGCACCCTGCAGGAATCCGCCCCCGAGATGGTCGAATCGGTGCGGGTCGAGATCATCGGCGGCGCGAACCCCGGCATGTTCGAAGCGGCCGGTATCCGCGACCTTCGGCCTGGCCTCGTGCGGACGCGCCCGCACGTCTCGCATCGCGAGGGCCTCGAGCTCATGGGGGCTGCCGACGGCCTTCTGCTCATCGACGGGCCCTCCCGGACGCGAAGCATCTTCCTGCCGTCGAAGCTGATCGAGTACATCGGCGTGGAGCGGCCCATCTACGGTATCGCTCCCGCGGGTCCCGCGGCGACGCTCATCGACGAGCTAGGCGGACTCTCCGCCAATCCGTCGGATCCGGCGGCCGTGGCGGACCGGCTCGGACGCTTCATTGCGCTCCTGCGCGAGCGGCGAGCGACGCAGGCCAGGCGGTGGGGAAATCCCGAGGTACGGGGCCGCTTCTCCGCGCCGGAGGTCGCGCGGCGCTTCAGTGAGGAAGCGGCGAGCCTCATCGGACATCGCCGAGCGGCCGAACCGGAAACCGCCGAGCAGACTGCATGATTCTGCGCCGGATGCAGGCCGCCGTACTCGCCGGCATCCTGGCCTGCGGGGGCGAACGAACGCCGGAGACCGCGGCATCGGCTGGCGACCCCGTGCCTCCACCGGCTCCCGCCGACTCGCTCGTACTCGCGGTCGGAGGGGCAACCGTGTGGCATACTTTGAGCAGGGGAGACACGAATCCGGCGGGCGAGCCGTGCCTCGAACGGACACTCGAAATTCGCCGGGATGGGGCACCGCCGGTACGGGTCCCGCTGCTGTACACGCGCGATGTTCCTCGCATCATCGACGACTCCACGCTGGAGGCAAGAGTGTACCTCGACTGCACTCCAGGCGATCGGTACCGCATCGACATGCGGACCGGCCAGCCCACTCCGATCCGCTGATGCGTCCGCGCGCGCTCACCCTCGCCGCTGCCGTGATCTCGGTAGCCGCATCCCCTGCGGCGCTCTCGGCCCAGGGACTCACCTTCCAGATGGGCCGCCTCTTCGATGACGGCGGATGGACGGCCTACAACCTGGCCTGGAACCATCCGATCCTGGGCCCGCTGGAGGCGCAGCTTGGCGGCACGCTGCTGCGCGGCCCGGGCGCGTCGGAGCGCCTCTTCGGGGCTGCGCTCGACGCGAGCCTCTTTCGCGGCGGAAGGGCGGGGCTCTACGTCGTCGGCGGCATGGGCGGCGGTGTTGGAACCGGGACGGCGGAGAACTGGTGGCGGTCCTGGTCGGCCGGGTTGGGGTACGAGCTCGTGCCCGCGCAGTTCTTCTCGCTGGGCATCGAGACACGCTATCGAGAGATGATGCCGCGCCGGAGGTCGGGGGCGGAAGTGGCGCTGCGTCTCTCGACACATTTCGGCGGGGGGCCTCGCGCTGGTGAGCCGGCGCCGCGGCCGCCCCTTCCTCTCGGGCCACGCGAGTCGGAGATGAGCGCGGCGAGCGACGCGAGCGCTGCCGAGCCGGATGAGACCGCGCCGAGGCCCGTCCGGCTGGCCACCGCCGGCGCTCTCACCCCGGCGCCGAGGGCGCCTGCAGCGCTCGCCCGCGATGTCATCGAGATCGCCGAAGGTGAGATCGGCCGGCGCTATCGGCTGGGTGGCACCGGCGACCCCGGCGACGGGTTCGATTGCTCGGGCCTGATCCAGTACGCCTATGAGCGGATCGGTATCTCGCTTCCCAGGCGCAGCGTGGACCAGGCGAGAGCAGGGCGTGAGGTGGGCCGCGACGAGGGCGAGCTGCTGCCGGGTGACGTGCTCACCTTTTCCGGCAACGGGCGCTCCATCACCCACGTCGGCCTCTACATGGGCGACGGCCGCTTCATCCACAGTGCATCGAAAGGCGTGCAGATCAGCCGGCTCGGCGATGACGATCCGAACGGGCGCTACTGGTATCGCCGCTGGGTAGGCGCCCGCCGCGTCATCCCGACGGACTAGAACGCGCGAGGCTGCCTGAGGCCTCGGACCGTCATCGATCTTCGAATGACGCCAGATGCGCGAGGTCGCCGGCGACGTCGGGATCAGAGCGGTCGATCGCCGGCCAGTCATCCATCTCGTCCGGCGTGAATCCGATGCCGACCTCGCCCATGCCGCCGAGGGGGATCGTCGCTCCGGTCGGGTTGTCGTAGACGGCCATGATGCGGTAGCGTCGGCCACCTTCCAGCTTCCGGCCCCGGCCGGCCACGCCGTACACCTCACGCGGAATCGAGATCAGCTTCCCGGTCGAATCCGTCTTTGCCTTCAGCTCGAAAATCTTCTTCCCGGTTTCCGCCTCTTCGAGGCGGAGCAGCACGCCATAGTCGTGCATGTGCCCGCCGACGCCCAGCATGCGTCCGCTGATCGGCATCACGAATTCATGCGATCGCGTCGAGCGGCCCGGTGGCAGGTCGTACGCCGCCGAGCGCCCGACGGCGTAGTTCACGTCGAGCGGCAGCGGGAAGATGTCCACCGGTCTCGGGGTCGTGTTCCGGGGCGTCCAGTGCAGGTGCAGCCGCACACGCGACCCCGGCGGCAGTTGTGCCGGATCATACGCGACGACGATGCCGAGGGTCATCTCCGACGAGACGGGCATCCCGACGCCGGCCGGAAGCTCGACGGCTTCGGTCTCCTGGCCGGCCGCCCACATCCGCTCCACCCCGCCGTGCACGAGTTGCCGCCGGCTCAGGTTGAGGAGGTTGAAATGATGGAGTGAGCGCTGCGAGATCGGCGAGCCGGCGGGATCGAACATCTCGAGCCGCGCCGACCGGAACCATCCCGTGATGGGCGACGGGAATCGCACCATGCGCTGGACGTGCGCGACGTGCGCGCCATGATGGTCGTGCCCCTGGACCGCTTCCCGCGCCGTGATCGTGTATTCGACGACGATCTCGTGCTGTGAGGAATCGGTCGTGACTCGAATCGGCGCGCCGTTCGATGGCGCGGTCTGCACCAGTGCCAGCGCGAACAGGCTGACGGTGGAAATCATCCAGCCTCCCCGTGGTAATTCGCCGCCCGCGGGCGGTCAGTGAGTCGCACGTTCGTGCGCGGAAAGTCCCTCCAGATCCGCCGCGATGAGCGGATCGGCGGGATCGGCTTCAGGCCATGCGCCGCGCCGGTCGGGCGCGAAGAGGAGGGCGACTTCTCCCATGGCGCCCTCCGGGATCGGGGCCCCGGTGGTGTTGTGGTATTCGACGCGGAGCCGATATTCGCGGCCGGCGCGCAACGGACGCCCGCGGCCGGTCACGCCGAAGACACGCAGCGGAATCGCGCGCATCCGGCCGGCGTCGTCGAGCTCCGATCGGAGCGTGAAGACCTCGCTGCCTCCCACTTCCTCCAGCGTGAGCGCAACGCCGTAGTCGTGCATGTGCCCGCCCGCTGCCAGGATTCGCCCGGAGAGAGGAACGGTGAACGTGAGCTCGCGCACGGAGTGCCCGGGCGGAAGGTCGTATGCCGGCGATTCACCCGGCCGGAATCCGGCATCCACCAGCACCGGATAGACGTCCATCGGCCTTGGCGTCATCGTCATCGGCATCCACTTGAGCCGGAGCCTGATCAGCGAGCCGGTGGGAAGGTCACCCGGCGCGAATGCGGCGAGCAGTCCAAGCCGGCTTCCCCGGCGAAGCGGAGTTCCTACCGTCGGCGGAAAGAGGACCGGCGCCGTCTCCTGGCCGGCGGCATAGAGCCGCTCGACGGCCGGGTGCACCAGCTGACGACGATCGAAGTTGAGCAGGTTGATGTGATGGAGTCGCTCCTGCGGGAGCGCCTCCCCGTCGGCGCCCTCGAGCTCGACGCGGGCGCCGCGCAGCCAGCCTTCGATCGGCCATTCGAAGCGGAGGAGCCGCTGGGCGTGTCCCGAGTGATCGCCGCCGTGGCCGTCGTGGTCGGCATGCTCGCCGCGGGCCACCGCGATGGCTGCGCGCGGCGGCGCCGCCACGCGGTACTCGATGAGGACTTCGTGGCGCGCGGAATCGACGGTGACGCGCAGCGGAAGCGTATCGGGGACGTGGCCTGCAGACAGCAGCATCGGGACGAAGGCGAGCGACGCCAGCACGGATCCTCCAGATGGTTCAGTCGGACGGAATTCAAGGTCTAGATGCACCGCACTCAAGTCAAGCGGAAAACGCTGGAGATGCCCGACCAGGTTCCCGGGTCCGTCACTCCGGCGATCGGGGCTGCCACCGTCGAACCATGCGCGCCTGCCACTGTGCCACTTTGGCCGAAAATTGCGGCACTGCGCCTGCTCGAGGCCGGCGCGTGACGCTTGACACGCTCCCAGCGCGGCTTATCTTCCGGTCTGTCGCGCTGGCACTCTCAGGGTCGGAGTGCTAACGCTTTGCAGGTGCTGCATTTATATCACACCAATCGTCGTGGAGGAATGCGATGTCCGCCGGTACCAAGGCCAAGCCAAAAGTGAAGATCATGCCCCTCGAGGACCGCGTCGTCATCATGCCCGCCGATGAGGCGGAGTCGATGCGCGGCGGCCTCTACATCCCCGACACCGCCAAGGAGAAGCCGACCCAGGGCGAGGTCATCGCCGTCGGTCCCGGCCGGATCGAGAAGGGCGAGCGGGTCAAGATGGATCTCGCCGTCGGCGACAAGGTGATCTACGGCAAGTACAGCGGCACGCCGTTCACCGTCGAAGGCGACGAAGTCATCATCATCAAGGCCTCGGACGTCCTCGCCAAGGTCGGCTGAGCGTCCCGGACATCATTCAAAGAGAGAGACTGCAATGGCTGCCAAGGAACTGATGTTCAACACCGACGCCCGCGCCAAGCTCAAGCGGGGCGTCGACGCCCTCGCCGAGGCGGTGAAGGTCACGCTCGGTCCCAAGGGCCGGAATGTCGTGATCGACAAGAAGTTCGGCTCCCCCACCGTGACCAAGGACGGCGTCACGGTCGCGAAGGAGATCGAGCTCAGCGATCCGATCGAGAACATGGGCGCGCAGATGGTGAAGGAAGTCGCGACCAAGACCTCCGATCTCGCCGGCGACGGCACCACCACCGCCACCGTCCTCGCGCAGGCGATTTTCCGCGAGGGCCTCAAGAACGTCACCGCCGGTGCGAACCCGATGGAGCTCAAGCGCGGCATCGAGAAGGCGGTCGAGGCCATCGTCGAGGAGCTCAGGAATCTGTCGGTCCCGTCGCGCGGCGCGAAGGAGATCGCCCAGGTCGGCACCATCTCCGCGAACAACGACAAGGAGATCGGCAATCTCATCGCCGAGGCGATGGACAAGGTCGGCAAGGACGGCGTGATCACGGTCGAGGAGGCGAAGGGCCTCGAGACCACGCTCGAGACCGTCGACGGTATGCAGTTCGACCGCGGCTACCTCTCGCCGTACTTCGTCACCGATCCGGAGAAGATGGAGGCCGTGCTCGATGACGCCTACATCCTCATCCACGACAAGAAGATCGGCGCGATGAAGGACCTCCTCCCGGTCCTCGAGAAGGTTGCGCAGAGCGGCCGCCCGCTCCTCATCATCGCCGAGGACGTCGAGGGCGAGGCGCTCGCGACGCTCGTGGTGAACAAGCTCCGTGGCACGCTCAAGGTCGCGGCCGTCAAGGCCCCGGGCTTCGGCGATCGCCGCAAGGAAATGCTCCGCGACATCGCCGTGCTGACCGGCGGCCAGGTGATCTCGGAGGAAGTCGGCTTCAAGCTCGAGAACGCCACGCTCAACGATCTCGGCCGCGCCAAGCGCGTCGTGATCGACAAGGACAACACGACGGTCGTGGATGGCAAGGGCAAGGAAGGTGACATCCAGGGCCGCATCGGCGAGATCCGCGGCGCCATCGACAAGAGCACCAGCGACTACGACCGCGAGAAGCTCCAGGAGCGTCTGGCCAAGCTGAGCGGCGGCGTGGCGGTGATCAACGTCGGCGCGGCCACCGAGACGGAAATGAAGGAGAAGAAGGCCCGTGTCGAGGACGCGCTCCACGCGACCCGCGCGGCCGTCGAAGAGGGCATCGTGGCCGGCGGCGGCGTCGCGCTCATCCGCGCGCAGTCGGTGCTCGCCAAGATCCGCGGCACCGAGGACGAGAAGATCGGCGTCGACATCGTGCGCCGCGCCATCGAGGAGCCGATCCGCGCCATCGCGATCAACGCGGGCGTCGAGGGCTCGATCGTGCTCGCCAAGGTGAAGGAGTCGAAGGAGAAGAACTTCGGCTACAACGCCGGCACCGATTCGTACGAGGACCTCGTCAAGGCGGGCGTCATCGACCCGACCAAGGTGACGCGCACGGCACTGCAGAACGCCGCGTCGATCGCCGGCCTCCTCCTCACGACCGAGTGCGTGGTCGTCGAGAAGAAGGAAGAGAAGCCCGCGGCCCCGGCGATGCCGGGCGGCGGAATGGGCGGCATGTACTGAGCGACACCCGGCACGGCAGTGACGAGCGCCCCGAGGCAATTGCCTCGGGGCGCTCTGCATTCGGGTGGGCGCGCCGGCTCGACCCCTTGCGGCCGCCCGTGCCTCACGCCGCAAAAGCGTCATGCTGGCGAACCCGTGATCGCGGGCGAAGTCACCGGTCCTGGCGGGTTTCGATCTCCATTGCCGATCTCTACATACGAGCGGGCTTCGACCCGCTGACCCGGTGCTCCCTCACCCACACCAGGAGATGCTGATGGCTTCCTCGACTTCCGGTGGGCCGAACGCCCCAGTTCGCATTCAGCTCACCGACAGGCAGAAGGCCCAGATCCGCGAGGCGCTTGGCCGCAGCGATGTCGAATTCGAGCTGGAGGTCACCGAGCTGGAGGAGCGCATCGCTCCCAGGCTCGCGTCGAACCACAATGAGGCCACGCTGGCGGACGCATAAACCAGGGCATGGAAACCGGGAGCTCCATGATTTCGCTGCTTCAGGCAGCCGAGCTCAACAGGCGCGGGTTGCGATACAAGGCGGCCGGGCGCTTCTCCGAGGCCCGGCGCTGCTATGAGCGCGCTTTGGAACTGCTTCGCCTCATGGTTCCCGCTGATACCGATGCACTCGCCACGATCCACCACAATCTCGGCGGAATCGACCACGCGGTTGGAGCGTTCGCGTCGGGCGAGCTGACGGCCCGGAAAGGCATTGCGCTTCGCCTCAGCCAAGCGGTCCATCCGCGAATACTTGCGGCGGACCTGATCGCCCTTGCGGCATTGGTCGACGGCCAGAATCGGTTTGACGAGGGTGAGCGCCTCTATCTGGCGGGATTGACCCTGCTGCGGCTCGAGCCGAAACCTGATCGAGTCGAGATCGCCGTCGCGCTGAACGGTCTCGGCGTGCAGTACGCCCGACGCGGCCGCCACCGGGCTGCGATCCGACTGCTGCGCCGCTCGGCCAGGATCAAGCGAGAGGAGATGGGTCCGACGCATCCGAGTCTTGCGCTCACGATCCGCAATCTCGCCTTGGCCGGGCAACGACGCCCGGCCGCCTCGGCCGGCCGCGGGTTTCCGTAAGCTCCAGGGTGGACCGGCGGGCCGGGGTGGCGGGTCACCAGGCCGGATATCGATTTACCGGTAGATCCCCGTCCAATTCTGCGCCATTCACAGCCGGCTGCGCCGGCGTAGCCCCGGAGTCGAGAATGCGCTTACCCCAGCCGGTCATGCCGCGCCTGGCGCTCGTGTTGCTCATGTTCGCCCTTGCCGGATGCGGCGAGGACCCTGCCGGCCCCGGCCCCGGCGATGAGCTCGCGTCGATTCGAGTAACGGCCAACGTATCGAATACGGCGATCGACATTCTCGTCGTCACGGTTACGGCGCCGGACTTTCCTGTGGCGCCTGTGTTCAATCTCCCGGTGAACAACGGGGTTTCCAGCGGCACTGTCCGGGTGCCGCCCGGTTCCGCCCGGCTGTTCACGGTGACCGCCTTCGATGCGACCGGCGAGATCACCCATGAGGGGAGCGCCACACGCGATGTCCAGCGCGGGCAGAATCCGCCACTCGCGATCCCTCTGACCCCTCGATCGGGTCAGGTGCCCCTCACGATCTCGTTCGGGGATTTCAGCGTCGTGGTCGCTCCCGCCTCGCAGGAGCTCGATCTCGCGACGCAAGGTTCCTTCCAGTTGACCGTGACCGTGACCAATGCAGACGGCAATCCGGTCCAGGACCCCGAGGTGGCGTGGGCCACGACGAATCCCTCGCGAGCGCAGGTGAATGCCCAGGGGCTCGTTACGCTTCTCCTCGCAGGCGAGGTGGACATCGTGGCGACGTACAACGGCATTGCCGGCATAAGCCACCTCACGCTCGCCGGCGCTATCCCGACCACGTTCTACGAGGATCTCGATGGGGACGGGTACGGCAATCCCGCCAACTCCCTGATGATAGGGGCCGGCGAACTTTCGCCAGTCGGCTACGTGCCGAATTCCGGCGATTGCGACGATAATAACGCGGCTACGAATCCGGATGGCTTTGAATTTCTCGACTTCACCGACAATGACTGCGATGGACTCATCGACGAGTTCGTCAGCGTCTCGGTGTATCAGGACCAGGACGGAGATGGATTCGGCGCGTCCGAACTTCTCGTCCAGACCGACGAGACGGGCTCCTATGTGATCCCGGCCGGATACGTTCTGTTGCCTGGCGACTGCGATGACGGCAATGCCGGCACCTACCCGACGGCACCCGAAGTGACCAACGACGGCGTGGACAACAACTGCAACACGATCATCGACGAGGACCTGATTCTTGCCTGGCTGGACGACGACCTCGACGGGTATGGCAACCCGATCGCGGTGTCGGAAACGCTGGCGCCGCTCCCGATGTAGCTGTTTCCGGCGGGCGGGACCCCCGATTGCACCGACACCAACGCACTCATCTACCCGGGCGCCACCGAGTTCATCGGCGACGGCATCGATGGTGACTGCGACGGAAACGCGGACTGATCGCGCCGCTTGCGGCAGGTCGTCATTGGCATAACTTGGCGGAAGCAGCCATCCGCCAGGATCTCATGCCAGTCCCCGACGAAGCCGCACCCGCAACGCTTGGCCACATGATCCGGGCGGCGGATGCCGGGAACCCCACCGCCCTCGATGACCTTTTCACGTTCCTGTATCGCGAGCTGCATCAGCTCGCGGAGCGGCAGCTGCACCGCGGTGGCAGCGGGCTCACGCTCGGCACGACGACGCTCCTGCATGAAGCCTATCTCAACCTGGCCAGCCGCGAGGGCGTCGCGTTTCCGGACCGCTCCCGCTTTCTCGCCTATGCGGCCAGGGCGATGCGGGGCCTCATTGTCGACCATGTGCGGCGCGGGCGTGCCACGAAGCGCGGCTGTGAATTCCAGGTCACCAGCCTCGAGGCGGCGGAGCCCACGGCCGTCGAGACGGGTGGGGTCGACATCGAGCGCCTGGCGCTGGCGCTGGACGAGCTGGCCCGCACGGATCCCGGTCTCGCGGAGCTCGTGGACCTCCACTTCTTCAGCGGATTCTCGCTCGTCGAAATCGCACGGCTGCGCAATGTGTCGGAACGCACCGCGCAGCGGGACTGGCGGAAGGCGCGTCTGCTGCTCGCCGACGCAGTTCACCTCCACGACCGCAGCGCATGACCGGGAAGCTCGCTGCCCATCTCGACACCGCGCTCGCTCTCGATCCTGGTGAGCTGGAGGCGTGGCTCGCGGAGCTGCACCGCACGGATCCGGAGGCAGCGGTTGCGGTCCGGGCGCTGCTCGCGCGGGAGCGCGAGCTCGACGCGATCGGCTTTCTGACCTCGCCGCCGCCGCTGCTCGACGGGTCCCCGCCCTCGCTGGAAGGCCAGCGGATCGGCGCGTATACGCTCGTCCGACCGCTGGGGCAGGGCGGCATGGGTGGCGTCTGGCTCGCGCGGCGTGCCGATGGCCGGTACGACGCCGAAGTGGCGATCAAGTTCCTCAACCTCTCTCTGGTCGACGCGGTCGGCCATGAGCGCTTCCGCCGCGAAGGCAGCGCCCTCGCGCGGCTCACCCATCCCAATATCGCGCACCTCATCGACGCCGGTGTCAGCGGCCTCGGTCAGCCCTATCTCGTGCTCGAGCGGGTGGACGGCGAGCGCATCGATGCGTACTGCGACCGTCGGCGGCTCACCCCGCGCGAGCGCATCCGGCTCGTCCAGCAGGTACTCGGCGCAGTAGCCCACGCGCACGCCAACCTGCTCGTCCACCGCGACCTCAAGCCGTCGAACATCCTGGTCACCGGCGATGGCACGGTCAAGCTGCTGGATTTCGGGATCGCGAAGCTGCTGGGCTCCGAAGCCGGGGTTGCGCAGCAGACCGATCTGACTGATGTGGGCGGGGCTCCGCTGACGCCGGAGTTCGCGGCGCCCGAACAGATCACGGGCGGGCCGGTCACCACCGCGACCGACGTCTATGCGCTTGGGGTCCTGCTGTACCTGCTCCTGTCCGGCCGCCACCCGACCGCGCCGGGGCAGCGCACACGAGCCGAGCACCTGCGTGCGGCCGTCGATACCGAACCGCGGCGCCTGAGCGCGGCCGTCGTGGGCCCTGCAGCGGAGGCCGCAGTCTCCAGCGAGGTGGCCGCGGTGCGGGGCAGCACCGGGCGCCGCCTCCGGCAGGCCTATCTCGGCGACCTCGACAACATCGTCGCGAAGGCCCTCAAGAAGAACCCGGCCGAGCGGTACGTCACGGTCACTGCGCTGGCGGATGATCTCGCGCGCTTTCTGAGCGATCAGCCGGTCAGTGCGCGCGCGGATTCGCTCGCGTACCGCGCCGGCAAATTTGCCCGCCGCAATCGCATCGGCGTCGCGGTGGCCTCGATTGTCGGCGTGGCGATGCTGGCGGGCATGGCGAGGGAGCGGCAGCTTCGGGCCGAAGCCGAGCGCGCGGCGGGCCGGGCCATCGCGGTCGAACAGTTTCTCGTCACGGTCTTCGGGGCGGCCGACCCGTTCCTGGCTGCCCGTGACACGGCAGGTGAGGTCAGTGCGCGCGTACTGCTCGATCGCGGCGCCGAGCGAATCGATACGTCTCTCGCGGCAGAGCCGGACCTTCGAGCCAGTCTCCGAGTGGCTCTCGGACGCATCTATACCAATCTGGGGATGTACGAAAGATCGGCCGACCAGCTGCGGCAGGCAGTCGACGAGCGGCGCTCGATCCACGGGGACGAGCATGAGGCGGTTGCCGCCGCCATGGATCAGCTCGGGGTGGCACTGACCCGGCAGAACCACCTCGACGAGGCAGACTCGATCCTGCGCGGCGCCCTTGCCCAGCATCGACGCCTCCATGGCGACGATCATGAGGCGACCGGTACCTCGCTCGACCATCTCGGTGAGTTGCTCGAGGTCCGGGACGATTTCGCGGGCGCCGAGGCCGCGATGCAGGAGGCGCTTGCGATCAGACGCTCCCTCTACGGCGATGACGCGCTGGAGACCTCCACCAGCAAGCACAACCTGGCGCAGGTCCTGTGGTCGCGCGGCGAATACACGCGGGCCGCGGACCTCTTCAACGAAGCGCTCGTCGTCCGGGAACGGGAACTCGGTCCGGATCATCCCGAGACGGCACAGACGGTGCAGAGCCTCGGTCAGGCCGTGCAGCTGCTCGGTCGCTTCGACGAAGCCGAGGCGCTCTATCGGCGAGCGCTCGCTGCGAAGCGACGGGCGCTGGGCAACGCGCATCCAAGTGTCACGCTCACGCTCAGCAATCTTGCGCAGCTGCTCAATCGCGAGTTCGGACGGTACGAGGAGGCAGAGATCCTCCTCCGCGAGTCCCTGGCGCTCAATCGCCAGATCTTCGGGGACACGCATCACTACGTCGCGGACGACCTGGCGCAGCTCGCCGTCGTGGCTCAGTCACGCGGCGACTTCGAAGCCGCGGCGCGCTTGAGCGGCGAGTCCCTGGCCGTGAGCCGCGCCGTCTACGGCGGGGAGCATTCGATCATCGCGTTTGCCCTCAACACCCAGGCAAACTCGCTCCGGGCCATGGGCCGGGCCGAGCAGGCGGTGCCGGTGCTGCGTGAAGTGGTCGCGCAGTACCGGAAGCTGATGGGGCCCGAGCATCGATTCACCCTGATCGTGACCGGCAATCTGGCGCGGGCGCTGCGGGAGAGCGGGCGATTCTCCGAGGCCGAATCGCTCTTCCGGGAAGTCCTCGCGAAGCTCGAGGCCGGTCATCAGGAGGATCCGGCGGCAGTCGCCCAGATCCGGATCGCGCTCGGACGAACGCTCAACGATCTCGGACGGAGCCGCGAAGCGCTGCCGCTGCTCGAGCCGACGACCGCAGTGATGCGGGATCGCTATGGCGCTGACAGCTGGCGGACGGCCGAGGCCCAGCTCGCGCTCGGCGTCGCGAAGTCCGCGGCCGGGAGCTTTGCGCAGGCCGAGAGCCTCCTGGTCGCGGCGCAGCGCACGCTGATCGTTCAGGAGCGGCAGCAGCCACCGCTCAGGAAGGACATCGACCTCGCGCTGCGGCAGCTGTACCGCGCCTGGGGCCGGTCCGGGAATGGTCGCAGCGCGGCCGGGAGCTGACGCCACTAATCGCGGAAAATTGGTCGATGTCGGGTTCGGCCGGCCGATTCCGATTACCCAGATAGGACCCCACCACGCCCGGCACCCCCTGGTTTGGAGTTACCGCCATGCCGTCATCCCGCCACCGCTTCGCCGAGGCGTTCATCGCCGCCTCGATGCTCATGCTCGTTGCGTGTGCTGCAGAGGACGCGACAGCGCCCACCGAGGCTATCGCGCTCAGTCGTACAGAGACGAATCCTCTTGCCGATGAGGTTCGGCGCCTCGCGGCCGAGAGGGGAATCATTCCTCTTGAGCGTCCCGCGCCGGTCCGGCCCGCCCTCGTCAGGCTCGGCCGGCTGCTCGCCTTCGACCGGGAGCTGAGCGGCAACCGCGACATTGCCTGCATGACCTGCCACCTGCCGCGATTCGGCACCGGCGACGGGCGCAGCCTCTCGATCGGACAGGGCGCTGCCGGGCTCGGCCCCGATCGCTCGCACCCGGTGGCCGCGTTCATCCCGCGCAACGCGCCCTCTGCGTTCAATCTCTCGGCGCTGGAATCGTTCTTCTGGGACGGGCGGGTCTCGCGCGACGCCACCGGCATCGTCCACACCCCGGCCGGAGACCGGATCACGCCGGGCATGGCGGCCGTCTTCGAGTTCGGCGCGCTCTCTGCGCTGCCGATGTTCCCGGTCCTCTCGCGGGAGGAAATGCGCGGCGCGGACGGAAACGAGCTGGCGGTCATCCCCGATGACGACCCGGCCGCCGCATGGGCGGCGCTGATGCGGCGGCTGGGAGTGTTCCCTGAGTACCGCCACCTCTTCGAAGCTGCCTATCCCGGGCAGCGCTTCGCCGACATGACCTTCGCGCATGCGAGCAACGCGATCGCCGGCTTCCTCGTCTCCGAGCTCGCGTTCAACGACTCCCCGTGGGATCGGTTTCTCGCCGGGAATGATGCGGCGTTGACAGAGGTCCAGTTGGCGGGGGCCAACAACTTCATGTCCGCCCGCTGCTCCATCTGCCACAACGGCCCGGCGTTCACCGACAACCAGTTCCACAACGTCGCCGTGGCACAGCTCGGACCCGGGCAGGGCGACGGGCTCGGTGGCCGGGACGATTTTGGACGCATGCGGGTGACCGGTCTCGAATCGGACCGGTACAGGTTCCGCACGACCCCGCTCAGGAACGTGGAGCTCACGGGTCCGTGGGGGCACGACGGCGCGTTCACGGATCTGCGCGCCTTCGTCGACCACTACAGCGAGTCTCACCTGAAGCTCCAGGGCTTCGACGCCACCCAGCTGGAACCGCTGCTCCGCGGATCGATCCTGCCGAATATCGATGCGATCCTCGCGACCCGGGACCCGCTCCTGGATGGCGTCGTCTTCACGCCGCAGCAGGTGGACGAGGTGACGGAGTTCATGCGGGCGCTCACCGACCCCGCGGCCCGCAATCTGGGCCGCATCACTCCCCAGAGGGTCCCGAGCGGCCTGCCGGTCGACGATACCCACCGGGCCCCGATCGTTCGGCCGGGCGTCCACTGAGGGCTCCTCACTCCGAGGGATGAACAGCCGGCGGGCGCATGCCCGCCGGCTTGGCGTTCGGACCCCGCCACAACATATTCCGCGCTCCCATTTCCAGGAGCTCGTCCTTGCGCCACCCTCGTGCAGCCGCGCTTGCCTTCATCGGTGCAGGCCTGGCGTTCGCTGCGGCGCCGCTTGCCGCTCAGATTTCCATTTCCCCAACCATCGGCGTCTACATCCCGACGGCTGAGCTCGCGAAGGCGGCGGCAGGGGAGGAATTCAAGCAGGAGATCAGTCTGCTCGTCGGGGGGCGCCTCGGCATCGGCTTCAGCCAGCGGCTCGGCCTCACCGTCACCGCCGACTACTCGCCGAGCGAGCTCCGCTTCAACGCGGCAGGCGCGGAAGAGCGGACGCCCGGGAATATCCTGACCGGGAGCGGGCGGCTCACCTTCAATGTGCTCCCGCCGGCGAGCCCGCTCCTCTTCATGGTCCACGGCGGCGCGAGCGTGATCCGGCGCGGCGGCGAGGCGTTCGAGGACCAGCTCGACCGGACCGACATCGGCGGCGTCGCCGGCGCGACGGTCGGGCTCCGTGTGGGCAGCCTCCTCAGCTTCTACGTCAACGCCGACGACTACATCTACAACGCCACATTCGAGGGCGGCACGGCCACCGAGCAGGTGATGCAGCACGATATCCACCTGAGCTTCGGTCTCGGTGTTCCGATCGGCGCGTCGCAGCCGCGCTGATCCGGCATCACTCTTGCCGGGCAGGTCGGCATCACTTTCGACGGCATGATTCAGGAGGCGACAGTGCGGGTTGCGGCATTTCTACTGATTGCAGCCGCCGGGGTTCCCGGCATCGCGGAAGGACAGCAGTCTCCGATCGAGGGCACCTGGCGTGTCGAAGCGAGGCTCGACACGAAAGGCGGGCCGCGCGAGGTGGTCATCCGTTCCGATTCGAGCGCAACCTGGGGAAAGGAGACCTCCCGGTGGCGGCTCGACGGGAAACGGATCTCGATTGCCATCGGCGGGGAATGGGAAGTCTACGACGTCAAGATCGGAAAGTCCGAGTTGACGCTGTCGGGCGGGGACCTGCAGAAGCCGATCACGCTCAAGCGGATCGGCCCGCCCACGCCACGGCCCGCCGGTATGGCGGTGCCGCCCGATCCTGATTCGGAGATCTGAGCCTCCGATCACTGGTTTCGTGGTGGCATGAAACATCGAGAGCCGGCCCCCGGGCCGGCTCTTTCCATGGCATCCGCTCGAGTGTCGCGGCTCAGAGGCCGAGCACCATCTGCCGTTCCGGATCGCGGACGCGGATCGGGGCGAGAGGCTCGTCCTGCAGGGCGACGTGCAGCGCGCCGCTGAACCGCGCCTTCCGCAGCGCCGGCTTCACGGCCTTCAGTGCCTCCGCCGGATCGTTCGATTTCTCGCTCAGGTGCGCGAGCACGACGGTTCCCAGTCCCGGGTGACAGAGCTCGGCCAATGCTTCGGCGGCAGCCCGGTTCGAGAGATGGCCGGTCGAGCACGCGATGCGCGCCTGCACCGACGGTGGATAGCCACAGGTCCGGAGCCGGATCTCATCGTGATTCGACTCGAACACCACCGCCGAAAGTTCCCGCAGCAGCAGCCGCACTCCCGCCGTCATGCGTCCGAGGTCGTAGGCGATGCCGATTCGCTCGCCGCTCGTGCAGTGGACGGCCAGGGCGATCGGCTCCACGGCATCATGGCTCGTCGGCGCGGCGTGGATGGTGAAGGGGCCGAGCTCCACCGTCGCGGTGAGCCCGAGCGGCGTGTGCCTGGTGCTCGGCCGGAACTGGTGCGTTACCGCATTCCAGGTGCCCGTGGCGGTCAGGACGGGAACTCCGAGCTTGCGTGCCAGGAGCGGTGCGCCCGAGACGTGGTCGCTGTGCTCGTGCGTGAGGAGCAGCGCGGCGATGGACTGGGGCGCGATGCCGATCTGCTGCAGCCGCTCGGCGAGCCGGCGGCCCGAGAACCCGGCGTCGACGAGCACGCGCGTGTCGCCGCACT
>DASTUP010000113.1:0-4762 GCA_035759585.1 Gemmatimonadales bacterium
CGGGCGCGCTTCGGGCCGGCCGGGGCCTGCGCCGCGATCATTGCGCTTGCGGTCTCCCGATCGAGGCCCCGAAACCGGACGAGGCGCTCGAGCCGGATCGGCTCGGGGGCATCGACGAGCACCACCGCGTCGAACGCCTCCGGCCGGCCCGCCTCGAAGAGGAGAGGAATGTCGCTCACCACGATCGCATCCCCCCGCTCCCGCGCTTCCTCGACGAGCTCGGCCCGGCGGCGCTCGACCTCGGGATGCACGAGCGCGTTGAGGTCGGCGAGTGCGGCAGGATCGGCGAGCACGAGGGTGCGGAGGGCCGCACGGTCGAGCTCGCCATCGGCGCGGAGGATGCCCGGGCCGAAGCGGGCCGCGATCCGGGCCAGCAGCGGTGATTCCTTTGCCTGCAGCTCACGCACCAGGGCGTCGGCGTCGATCACCGTGGCGCCCCAGTGCCGGAAGAACTCGGCGACGATGCTCTTGCCGGAGGCGATGTTGCCGTTGAGTGCGACGGAAAGCATGAGGGTCAGGGCTCGGGGGAGGAGATCGGCGCCGCAGGGGTGGCGGCACTCACCCCACCGCCTCCCTCAACGCGAGAATCGCCTGGTCCTCATCCGCCCGCGGCACCGCGTGGCAATGCCGGCACCGCGCCTCGTAGCTCTCTCGGCCGCCGATCATGATGGTGGGGGAATCGTAGCGGGCGGGGCGGCCGTCGATGAGGCGCTGATTCCGGCAGGCGAGATCGCCGCAGACGACGCAGATGGCACGCAGCTTGTCCACCGACTCCGCGATGCACATGAGCGCGCCCATCGGCCCGAACGGCTCGCCGCGGAAATCGGTGTCGGTGCCGGCGAGGATGACGCGCTTGCCGCCCGCGGCGAGGGCGGTGACGACCTCGACGAGCCCGTCGTCGAGGAACTGCGCTTCGTCGATGGCGATGATGTCGCTGTCGGCGCGGATCTGGCGGAAGATCTCCGCCGAGGAATCGACCGGCGCGGCATCGAGCTCGTTGCCGTTGTGGCTGGCGACGCTGTAGAGTCCCGCGTATCGGCTGTCGAGGTGCGACTTGAAGACCTGCACGCGCCGCCGCGCGATGATGCCGCGCCGCACCCGGCGAATGAGCTCTTCGCTCTTGCCGCTGAACATCACGCCGCTGATGACCTCGATCCAGCCGGGACGGGAGGCTTGCTGCATTGCGGATCCTCTATCGGGGGCGGGAGAGATTAAGCCGCGACGGGAGCGCGGTCAAGCGTTGCGCCGCCGATCTTGCGGTGCCTCGCCGGAGCGGGGCATATTGTCGCCCCGCTGTGCGTCGCGGAGCCCGTCATTTCGCCAGGAGCGAGCCGTGAACAGGCAGGACATGATCGACGCAGTCGCACGGAAACTGGAGAAGTCGAAGGCCGCGGCGGCGGAGATCGTGGACCTCTTCTTTGCCACCGACGGTCTCATCGCGACGGAGCTCAAGAAGGGCGGCAAGGTGCAGATCAGCGGCTTCGGCAACTTCGAGCCGCGCAGGCGGGCCGCACGCAAGGGCAGAAACCCCGCGACGAACGAAACCATCAGCATCAAGGCGTCCGTCGTGCCCGCCTTCAGGCCGGGCAAGGCGCTCAAGGACACCGTCAATCGGCGGCGGGCATCGTAGGTTTGATTTTTTGAACCGCGGCGGCGCGGCGGCGCGGAGGGCTCTGCCGGAGGGCGCCGTGGTCAGGGTGGCTCCGCGCGCCTGGCAGCATCGGAGTATTGTTTTTGTGGTCTTACCCGAGGGCTCCGTGCTCCGAACGGCCTCGAAGCCCACAAAAAAATAAAAAAGTATGCCCGTCAATTCCCACGGTGCTCCCCCGCCCAAGAAACCCTCCGGCGGTGCCCTCCGCGTCTCCGCGTCTCCGCGGTTCAAAAACAAAAAATCCCTATGCCGGACGGCGCGGAGGCCGGCTGCCGGCGGGAGGCTTGCGCGGGCCCGAGCGGTCGCGGGGGCCGGGTCGGTCGCGGGTCTGGCCGCGGTCGGCGCGGGCAATGAGGCGCTTGCGGCGGATGGTGACGCCGTTGAGGGCGCCGGCGATCCGCTCGACGTCCGCGGCCGGGACCTCGATCAGCGAAAAGGAGTCCTTCAGCTCGATGCGCCCGATGCTCGCGCGGTCGATGCGGAGTTCCTTGGTCATCGTGCCCACGAAGTCGGCCGCGGTGGCTCCGTCGCTCTTCCCGATTCCCACCCAGATCTTGCCGGTCGCGGTCTGAGGGACGGGCTGGGTCCCCGCTGCATCCGGAGCGGTCACGGTGCCGCCGGCCGACCAGAGCTCGAAGAGTGCCGCCGCAACCGCCGAGGGATCGTACCGCTCGAAGAGCGGCGCGAGCGTGAGGAGCGCGCGATCCGGCGTGCCGCCGGCGATTCGCTCCACGATGGCCGCGCGCCGCTTCCCGGCCTCACGCATGACTTCATCCAGCAGCCCGGGCAGCCGGACCGGCGTGCTCGACGGAGCAACTCGCGCCGCATACGGCTCCGTACCGGGCGGCACGAGCAGGACGACGCTCCCGGCTGCGCGGAGCTGCGCGATCCGTCCCGCATCCGGCAGGTCGAAAGCGACGACGAGCTCGGCGGCGGGTGCGTCGCCGGTCGTGAAGTGAACGGCTTCGTCGCCGAGGGGCAATGCGCGCCCGATCTCGGCCTCGTAGCTCCGGTCGGCGGCCCAGATCGCGAGGGATGCGGGGTCGAGCAGCTCCACCAGCTCGGCGAGCGCCTGCACGCGCCGCTCCCAGGCCACCGACGCGGTGCGTACGGTGCCTGCGGCCGCGGGCGCCGATCCTTCCGGCGCCGGCATGCCGACCGTGAGCGCCTTCCGCGCATATCGCTCCACGAGATCGGCGGCGGCCGCCTGATCCGACGTCACGACCACGCGCTGCGCGTCCTTCGGAAGGTCGTGCATCAACGCAGTGAGCGCGTCGGCATCGTCGAGCCGCTCCGGCCAGGCAAGGAAGACGGCGCCGAGCGAGTCCGGCTTGAGCGCGGAGCGGCGGAGCAGGGAGAGCGCGGTATCCGGCGAGGCGATCAGGACGTCGAGGGCACCGGCGCGCAGCCGCCGGAGCGCGCGGGCCTCGCCGCGGGCGGTCTGCACGCGGAGCGGCATCTCGCGCGCGAGTCGGTTGACCAGCGCGCCCCAGACCTCGAGCTCGGCGGCCGGGACGAGCAGGAGCAGCTGGGCCCCACCTTCGAGGCGGCCGAGGAGGCCGGCGAGGGCCGGCGCGGAATAGGCGGGAGACGGCGGCGTCACCGCAACGAGATTGTGGCCGCGCGCTGCGGTAGGCGCCATGTCGCGCGCCATCGCATGGTCCGTGTCCCATCCCATCGAGGCGAGCGCCTCTGCGGCCGGCGCCGCCACGTGCAGATCCTCGAAACCCACGATGCCCTCGATTCTCAAAAAGCGTTGCGGAAGAGCGCCAAACTTAGCCGCATGCGGCTCGCCTGTGGAGGCCGCGGGCAGTTGACTTCCCTCCGCGCACTTGGGAGAATTCCGCTGTCGCCCTCTTCCACTCTCCCGGACCGCGCATGCCCGACCCGCTGTCGCTGAATGTCCAGCATCTCAAGGCCTCCGAAACCATCACGATCAGCAACGAGGCGAAGCGCCGGAAGGCCGCGGGCGAGGATGTCTACGACCTGAGCGTCGGCGAGCCGGACTTCGACACGCCGGCGGCGGTCTCGCAGGCCGGGATCCAGGCCATCCAGAAGGGCCTCACGCGCTATCCGCCCAATATCGGCATCGCCGAGCTCCGCACCGGGATCGCCCGGCAGCTCTCGATGCTCTCGGGCGGCCGCGCCGTCAATCCCGACCACATCGTCATCAGCTCGGGATCGAAGCAGTCGCTCTTCAATGCCTGCTTCGCGCTGTTCGGCCCGCACGACCGGGTGCTCATTCCGGCGCCGGCCTGGGTCTCCTATCCGCAGATCGTCCATCTCTGCCGGGCCGAGCCGGTGCTCGTGCCGGGCGACATCGAGTGGGGCCTCAAGGTCAGCGTGAAGGACCTCGACCGGCACTATTCGAAGCTCACGAAGGGCCTCATCCTCTGCTCGCCGTGCAATCCGACCGGGTCGGTGTACACGCTCGCGGAGCTCCGCGCCATTCTCGAGTGGGCCAGGAAGCACGAGGTGTGGGTCATCTCGGACGAGATCTACCGCCGCATCTATTTCGGCCCCGGCCCCGCGCCCTCGGTGCTCGACCTTCCGGACGAGCTGCTCGAGCGTGTCGTGGTCATTGCCGGCGCGAGCAAGTCGTACGCGATGACGGGCTGGCGGATCGGCGCGGCGCTCGCGCCGGCGCATCTCGCCAGGGCCATCGCGGCGCTCCAGTCCCATACCACCACGGGCGCCAACCATCCGGCGCAGTGGGCGGCTGTCGCGGCATACACCGACGAGCGGGTCGAAGCCGACCTGGAGCGGATGGTCACCGCATTCCGCCGCCGACGCGATTACATCGTCGGGCGCTTCCGTGCCGCCGCCCCGGGAATCGAGTTCGTCGAGCCGCACGGCGCGTTCTATTTCTTCTTCCGCGTGGACGGCATCGTGGAGGGCTCCCCGCTCGGCGGCGCGAAGTTCTGCGAGCTGCTCATGCAGGAGGAAGGCGTCGCGCTCGTACCCGGCTCGGCGTTCGGCGACGATCGCTGGGTCCGCATGACGTATTCCGTGGCCGACAAGGTGCTCGAGACGGCGCTCGACCGCCTGTTCCGGTTCATCGACCGCCTGGCCGCCGTGCCGGCGGGAGAGGCCCGCTCGTGAGCATCGACG
>DASTUP010000114.1:0-22837 GCA_035759585.1 Gemmatimonadales bacterium
AACCCGACCCAGGCGCTTCGTATTGCGAAGGTCCGGATCAAGTTCAATCCGGTGCGCGAAGTGATCGAGGGGAAATCGGTCGTCGTGGTGGACGACAGCCTCGTCCGCGGCAATACCAGCAAGGGGCTCGTTTCGATGATCCGCGCGGCGGGCGCGCGCGAAGTGCACCTGCGCCTCGGATCGCCGCCGATCACGGGCCCGTGCCACTACGGGATCGACACACCCACTCGTGAGGAGCTCATCGGGGCGACGCACTCGGTCGAGGAGATCCGGCAGTACCTCGGCGTGGACTCACTCGGATACCTCTCGCTCGAGGGGATGCTTGCCGCGGCGGGCCAATCGCCGGGATCGCCGGAGCGGTTCTGCCACGCCTGCTTCTCGGGTGACTACCCGACCCCCATCCCGGAGGAACTCGTGAAGCTCCGTCACGCCGCACCTCTCGCCGGCGCCCACGCATGAGCGGCTCCTACGCGCAGCCGCTCGTCTACTTCTTCGGCCAGGGCCGCGCGGACGGGACCGCCGCGATGAAGGAAGTGCTCGGCGGAAAGGGCGCCGGGCTCGCCGAGATGACGACGATCGGGATTCCGGTGCCGCCGGGCTTCACGATCGCGAGCTCGCTCTGCCTCACGTATCTCGAGAGCCGCCAGTTTCCTCCGCGCCTCCGCGCCGAAGTGGAGAACAGCCTCCACCGGCTCGAGGCCACGACCGGCAAGCAGTTCGGCGGCGCCGAGCGGCCCCTCCTCGTCTCCGTCCGCTCGGGCGCGGCCGTGTCGATGCCCGGAATGATGGAGACGATCCTCAACCTCGGGCTCAACGACACCACGGTCGAAGGCCTGACGCGGCAGAGCGGGAATCCCCAGTTCGCCTGGGACTCCTACCGCCGGTTCGTGCAGATGTACGCGAGCGTCGTCTACGACCTTCCCAAGCGCCCGTTCGACGATCTCCTCGAGGCGCGCAAGCGAAAGGCAGGCGTCGAGCGCGACATCGACCTGCCCGTCGAGGAGCTCAAGGCAATCGTCCAGGAATTCAAGACCCTCGTGCGGGTCGAGCGCGGCCGGCCCTTCCCCGAGCTTCCGCTCGACCAGCTCTGGGGTGCGATTGCCGCCGTGTTCGAAAGCTGGAACACGCGGCGCGCGATCGACTACCGGCGGCTGCACGACATCCCCGACACCATGGGCACCGCGGTCAACGTCGTGGCCATGGTCTTCGGCAACATCGGCGAGGACTCGGGCACCGGCGTCGCGTTCAGTCGCGACCCCTCGACCGGCGAGCGCCGCATCTACGGCGAGTTCCTGCTCAACGCGCAGGGTGAGGATGTCGTGGCCGGGATCCGGACGCCGGTGCCGATCGCTCAGCTCCACGACGCGCTCCCCGAGGCGTTCAACGACCTCGAGCGCACTGCGCGGTTGCTGGAGCGTCATTTCCGCGACGTGCAGGACATGGAATTCACGATCGAGCGCGGCCACCTCTACATGCTCCAGACGCGACGCGGTCAGCGATCGGGCCATGCGGCGGTTCGCGTCGCGTGCGAGATGGTGGATGAGGGACTGATCACCGAAGAAGAAGCGGTCGCGCGGATCCCCCCGAACGACCTCAATCAGCTCCTGCATCCGACGATCGATCCGGACAGCAGGCTGGATCTCCTCACCACCGGACTTCCCGCTTCGCCGGGCGCTGCAAGCGGCGTGGTCGTGTTCGATGCGGATCTCGCCGAAGCGCAGGCCAAGGCGGGTGACGCGGTGATCCTCGTCCGGCGTGAGACTTCGCCGGAGGATTTCCATGGCATGGTGGCCGCGCGCGCCGTGCTCACGGCGCGAGGCGGCATGACGTCGCACGCCGCGGTCGTGGCGCGGGGCATGGGCAAGCCGTGCGTGGCCGGAGCGCAGGAACTGCACGTGGACGAGCACGGCGGCCACGTGAACGTCAACGGCCGCCGCATCGCCGCCGGCGAGTGGATCACGGTGGACGGCGCCACCGGCCGGGTCTATGCGGGCCGTGCGGCGCTCAAGGCTCCCGAGCTCAGCGGCAACTTCACGCGGCTTCTCGGCTGGGCGGACCGTCTCCGCCACCTGAGGGTGCGCTGCAACGCCGACACGCCCGCCGATGCCCATCGCGGGCGCGACTTCGGCGCCGAGGGCATCGGCCTCTGCCGTACCGAGCACATGTTCTTCGAGGGCGGTCGCCTCGAGGCGATGCGCGAGATGATCGTCGCCCGGGACACCGAGGGCAGGAAGCGCGCGCTCGCGAAGCTCCTCCCGATGCAGCGCGCCGACTTCGAGGCGATCTTCCGCGCCATGGACGGCCAACCCGTCTGCATTCGTCTCCTCGACCCGCCGCTCCACGAGTTCCTTCCGAAGGAGCCGGCGGAGATCGACGCGCTGGCGGGCGAGATGAAGCTGCCGCCCGAGGAGCTGCGCCGCCTGATCGACGGGCTGACCGAGGTCAATCCCATGCTCGGCCTGCGCGGCTGCCGGCTCGGGATCCTCTACCCCGAGATCACCGCGATGCAGGCGCGCGCCATCTTCGAGGCCGCCTGCACCGTCGCATCCCGGCAGGGGCGCGTCATGCCGGAGGTGATGATCCCGCTCACGAGCAACGTGATCGAGTTCAGGAAGCAGGCGCTCATCGTGCAGCAGGTCTCGAGCGAGGTCTTCGGTGAGCGGCAGATCACCGTCCCCTACACGCTCGGCACGATGATCGAGCTGCCGCGCGCGGCGCTCACGGCGGACGAGATCGCGCGGGAGGCGCAGTTCTTCTCCTTCGGCACCAACGACCTCACGCAGACGACCTGGGGGCTCTCGCGCGACGATGCCGGCCGGTTCCTTCCGCTCTATCTCGAGCAGAACATCATCGACGACGATCCGTTCCAGGTCCTCGACCGCGCCGGCGTCGGGAAGCTGATGACGATCGCCTGCGAGCTCGGGCGCGGCACCCGTCCCGACCTCAAGCTCGGCATCTGCGGCGAGCACGGCGGCGAGCCCGCCTCCGTCGCCTTCTGTGACCAGCTCGGCATGAATTACGTTTCCTGCTCGCCGTTCCGGGTCCCGATTGCCCGGCTCGCGGCGGCGCAGTCGGCCCTCGCGGAGCGTGGCACGATGAACCGCACGCGCGCGACGGTGTAATCGTTCACGATCGGGTTCAACTTTCGGCTTTCGGGAGGGGTTTGTGCGGACACGCAACATCATGTGCGGGGTTCTGGCCGGCGCGCTGCTGCTCGGGGGATGTGGCGACAGCAACGAGGCCGGCGGAGCGCTCGACGAGCAGGAGCAGGCGGCGCTCGTCACGGCACTCGCGCAGGCCGGCATGCTCGGCTTCGAGGGCACGGCCGCCTTCGGCGCGCTGGTCGGGCAGGCAACCGACATCGGCACGATGGGCGACTTCAGCGCCCTCGCGAGCCAGGCGATGATCACCATCAACTTCGACGGTGAACCCTCGGAGTCGTACGTGTTCTCGGGCCTCTTCGGCTGGACCGACCTCAACGCCGGCACCGGCACGGTGGGCGAGGCGATCGGGGTGCAGATCTTCCAGGACATCGACGCTTTCCCTTCCTCGATCGACGAGACGGTCGAAGGCGACGTGCTCGCGCACTACTTCCTCGGCGAGTCCAATTCGCAGTACCTCGCCAGCACCGGCGAATTCACCATGAACGCCTCGGGCTTCGGCGGGTTCGAGGATTGCCCGAACCTTCCGGAGGAGAACGACGTCTTCGAGATCGTGACGTGCCGCTATGCGTTCGGCACGATGGACGGGTCGTTCGCCTTCGAGGCAGACCGCATCACCGGCACCGGCCCGGAGACCTTCTCCCAGCCCACGCAGTCGTTCGACCTGCCGGCGCTGCGGCTCGAGCTGGAGATCAACTTCAACGAGCTGGCCGCCGCGCGCGGTGCGGGCTGGTCCGGCCGCTGATGCCCGAACCGCTCGTCGGCATCGTCATGGGCAGTGACTCGGACTGGGAAGTGATGGAGCAGGCCGCACGGCGCCTCACCGCCTTCGGCGTGCCGCACGAGCGCCGGGTGGTGTCGGCCCATCGCACGCCTGACCTGCTCTACCGCTATGCCGAGGAAGCTTCCGCTCGGGGGCTCCGCTGCATCATCGCGGGTGCGGGCGGTGCGGCACACCTCCCGGGGATGCTCGCCGCCAAGACGACGGTCCCGGTGCTCGGAGTTCCGATTCCGACCCGCCACCTCCAGGGACTCGATTCGCTCCTGTCGATCGTCCAGATGCCATCGGGAGTGCCGGTGGCGACCTTCGCCATCGGCCAGGCCGGTGCGGCGAACGCGGCGCTCTTCGCCATTGCGATCCTCGCGCCAGCCGACCCCTCGCTCGCCACCCGGCTCGCCGAGTTCCGGCGAGACCAGGAAGCGCACGTGCTCGGGCTCTCCCTCCCGGAAGCCGAGTGATCCAGCCCGGCAGCACCGTAGGAGTCGTCGGCGGAGGCCAGCTCGGTCGGATGTTCGCGCTCCGGGCACGATCGATGGGGTATCGCGTCGTTGTCCTCGAGCCCGACCCGCGAAGCCCCGCCGGCGCCGTTGCGGACCGGCAGATCGAGGCCGCGTACGACGATCCGGGCGCACTGGCCGAGCTCGCCGACTCCTGCCTTGCCGTCACCACCGAGTTCGAAAACGTCCCGGCCGGCGTCCTCTCGTTCCTGAGCGAGCGCGTCGTCACGCGCCCGTCCGCCGCCTCGGTGGCGATCGCGCAGGACCGGATCGCGGAGAAGGAGCGCATGCGCCAGGCGGGCCTCGCAACGGCTGAGTTCAGGCCGGTGCGCAGCGCCGCCGCCGCCCGCAGCGCGTTTGCGGAGCTCGATCATCGGCCCGGGATCCTCAAGACGAACCGCCTCGGCTATGACGGCAAGGGGCAGGCGCTCGTCACGACGGCCGAGGAGTGCGCGGAGGCCTTCGACTCGCTTGGCGGGGTCGAGTGCATCCTCGAGGAACGGCTGCGGCTCGAAACCGAGGTCTCGGTCATACTCGCCCGCGGCGAGGACGGAAGCGTGGCCGCGTTTCCGCCGGGAGAGAATCATCACCGGTTCGGGATTCTCGAATCGACCGTAGTGCCCGCGCGGATCTCGGGGGCGCTCGAGGCCGAGTGCCGCGCGGCGGCGGAGTCCGTGGCGCGTGCGCTCGACTACGTGGGGGTTCTCGGGGTCGAACTGTTCATCGCCTCGGGCGGGAGGGTGTTCGTCAACGAGGTCGCGCCGCGGCCCCATAACAGCGGCCACTATACCCTCGACGCCTGCGCCACGGACCAGTTCGAGCAGCAGGTCCGGACGCTGTGCGGCCTCCCCCTGGGCGATCCCCGCCTTCTCTCGCCGGTCGCCATGGTCAACCTGCTCGGCGATCTATGGGAAAAGGGAGAGCCGCAGTGGCACCGCTCCCTCGCCGTGCCCGGTGTCCGGCTCCACCTTTATGGAAAAGCGGAGGCGCGCCCGGGACGGAAAATGGGCCACCTCACCTGCACGGCAGAGACCGCTGATCGGGCGCTCGAGCTGGCGCTCGCGGCGCGGGAGGCGGCGACCGTCCGCTGAGTACCTGATTCGTTTCGAGCGACACAACCCCGCCGGCCGGCGGGGTTTTTTGTTTCCCGGGGTCAGGGCGCCCCTTCGGTGTCGGGGGACAGGCCGTCGAGGCGCCCAAGTAACCAAATGCATATTGCATATGTCATTTAATGCACATCATTAAGGCCTAACTACCTGTCGGTAGCCGAATTACGGAAAACATTGAACAACGAGAATACCCCACTTTTCCACCCGAGCGTGTGGTCAACTCCGCTTGTTCAATGTTGTTCAACGCCGAAGAAATCGAGGCAGTGAGGGCCGCAGGCACAAAAAAACGCCGCGCGAAAATCGCGCGGCGGCAGGATGGAGGCGCAGGGAATCGAACCCTGGTCCGAATCAGCTTCCGAAATGGCGTCTACGTGCGTAGGCCGGCATTCTTTCCGTCACTGCGAGCCGGTAACCGACCGACCTTCTCGCAGCCTATCCCCTGAAATCTCGTTCCGGACGCAGGAGCATCGTCCGAAACCAGCCCGGATTTGCGATTCGCCGCCGGCGCCCCGGACGGGCTCCAGACGACGAAGGTGCGAAAAGCGAGCTTAGCTCAGCTTACGCAGCCAGTGCCAGATCAGTATTGGCAGGTAGATCGTTCCAAGTTTTTTAGCCAGGGACCTGGGCCTGGGCACGCTGCAATTCCCTCTACCGACCCGTCGAAGCCAGTCGCCCCCTCGGGTGTATGGAAATATAGCCACCGGAAGCCCCCTGGGGTATGGGTGGGGCCGGGAACGAAAGGCGCCGTGGTCGCGAGGGGGTGCGGCTCGTCGGGTGGCGTTTTGGCACCGGGAAACGGGGAAACGAGGACCCCGCACTCTGCTGGCGACCACGGCGCCTTTCTCGACCTAACCCGCCCCGCCCCCCGCCACCTCGACGCGATTCCGCCCCGATTCCTTGGCGACGTAGAGCGCGCGGTCGGCGTGCGTCAGGAGATTCTGGATGCTCGGCGAGCTCTCCGGGAATGCCGCCACGCCGAATGAGGCGCTGAGCGGCCAGGGGCGGCCCTGCCATTCCCACGCCGTGGTGCCGAGCTTGGTCCGGATCCGATCGGCCGTGCGGCGCCCGATCTCGAGGTCCGCGCCCGGAAGCCAGAGCGCGAACTCCTCGCCTCCGATCCGCGCCGCGGTATCCGAAGTGCGGACCTGCTCGCGGATCAGCTGCCCGACGTGAAGCAGCGCGGCATCTCCGGCCGGATGCCCCAGCGCGTCGTTCAGCCGCTTGAAATGATCGATGTCGAGCACGACGAGCACCCCTCGGACCAGGCCCTGCCGACTCATTGCAGCCTCGAGCGCACGGCGATTCGCGAGCCCTGTGAGGCGGTCGGTTGCCGCCTCTTTCGCCTTATTCGCGTGCTGCTGGGCGTTGTCGAGCCGGGGGCCTGCCTCCCGCACGCACTCCAGGATCTCACCGAGCGCCGGACCTCGCGGCTCCCCGCCGCCGGGCACCCACACGGCGACGGCGCCGACGACCTGGGATCCGCTCCGGATCCGCACCACGAAGGCCGGGCCGCCTCCCTGGCGCCGATCTCCCGTATCGCCGGTGGGATCGGCTTGAACGCCGTCCTCCGCGAGCGTTCCGCCGGCGGCACGTGCCAGCCCGGAGCCCGACGGAAGCAGCCGGTCGAGGAGGCGCCGGTCGGCGTGGCCGGATGTGCCCGTCACTCTCACCCCGTCGATGTCCTTCGACGCGACGACTACCGCCGCATTCGTGATCCGTTCGAGCTGATAGGCGAGGCGCAGGGAAACGCTTCCGACGGACTCGATCGCGAGCGCATCCGGGCGCGCCTGCGCCATCGACACGATCGGCCGCCGGCGGACGCCGGCAAGGAGCCGGTCGAGGTCGGCTTCGACCTCGGTGAGCGCCTCGGCGTCCGCGAGAAGGAGACCGACCGCACACCCGCCCGAGGCCCGCATGACGAAGAGCCCGGCATCCAGCCGTTCCGCCCCGCCCTGCTCCTGCTCTCGCGCGCGCTCGAGGCGCCGGTCGATCGCTGCCACCTGCGCCGGAGGCAGTCCGTCCGCATCGAGCACGCGCTCGAGGGTCGGGGCCTGCTCCTCCGCATCGTACTCGGCGACCCAGACGCCGAGGCCACGGTGCGCGCGAAGGAGCCACTGCAGGGCCGGATCGGGGAGGAGGTGCGCGCCCGCCGCGGTCCCGAGACCGCGCGGGCTCGAGGAGCGCCTCGCGACGAACCAGCCGAGCGCCG
Source organism: Gemmatimonadales bacterium (assembly GCA_035759585.1). Taxonomy (GTDB): domain Bacteria; phylum Gemmatimonadota; class Gemmatimonadetes; order Gemmatimonadales; family GWC2-71-9; genus CAMLLJ01. The sequence continues at coordinate 7,758 of DASTUP010000114.1, forward strand.
ACCCGAGGACGAGCGCAAACAGAACGCTCGTCATTCGCCGAGCCACCCCCGGCGGCGGAACCAGGCGAAGATCCCCAGCGTGACGAGCAGCATGACCAGCCAGACGGCCGGATAGCCCCAGCGCGAGTCGAGCTCCGGCATCCGCTCGAAGTTCATGCCGTAGATGCCCACGATGAACGTGAGCGGCAGGAAGAACGCCGAAAAGAGCGTGAGGATCCTGACGATCCCGTTCGTGCGCTGCGTGGAGAGCCCGAGCTGGATGTGCAGCAGGTTGTTCGCATCCTCGAGGAGCTCGTCTGCGTACGCATGCATGCTCTCGGCGCCCTCCCGCGCGTCCTGAAAGAGGGGTGCGGTCGGCGAGGCGACTGGCGTGAGCTTGATCGTCACGTTGAGGGTATGCCAGAGCATCCGCTTGATCAGCGTCACCTGGCGCTTGATCGAGTGCGCTTCGCGCAGGACCGGCGGCGCAACGCCCTCGGCGAACAGCTCGTCCTCGATCTCGTCGAGGCGGCGCTCCGCCACGTCGAGCGGCCGCTCATACGTGTCGATGGCACCGTTGATCAGGTCCACCAGCAGGCGGGACGAGAGCGTCCGCCGCCGCTCACCGAGTCGGGCCGCGGCCGCGGCCGCGGCATGCTCCCGGTAGCGCGCCCGCAGCCGAGCCATGAACGGCTGGTCCACGCGGTGGATCGTGATGACGAACTCCTGGCCGGCGAAGATCGCGACCTTGCGCGTGAACGCCTGCACCGTGTTCGCCGACGGGTGGCTCGTCTCATCGTGTGCGCGGACGATCACGAACGTCGTGTCGGCGATTCGCTCGTACTTGGGAAGGTGCTCCGGCTCCAGGCTGTCGGCCACGAGCGTCGGGAAGAGGCCGTACTCCGCTGCCACGCCCTCGAGCTCGCCCGGTGCCGGCGCCGTGATGTCGATCCAGGTGAATCGAGGCTCTTCGATGCTGACGACGATCTCGCGGCTCATCTGCGGAGAATCCGGCTCGCCGCCGAGGCCGCTCCGAATCCGTTGTCGATATTGACCACCGAGACACCCGAGGCGCACGAGTTCAGCATGCCGAGGAGCGCCGCGATCCCCCCGAACGACGCGCCATAGCCGACGCTCGTCGGCACCGCGATCACCGGCTGCCGCACGAGTCCCCCGACGACGCTCGGCAGCGCCCCCTCCATTCCGGCCACGACGATCACCACGTCCGCCGCATCGAGCCGCTCGCGCGCGGCGAGGAGCCGGTGCAGCCCCGCCACCCCGACGTCGTTCAGGCGATCCACTGCGTGCCCGAACGCCTCGGCGACGACCGCGGCCTCTTCGGAGACCGGCAGGTCGCTCGTCCCGGCGGCGATGACGAGCAGCCGCCCGGTTCTCGCCGCGGCGGTCGGCGACGGCAGGTGGACCACGCGGGCGAGCGGATGCCAGACGAGGCCGTCGTGCTCCTCGCGCAGTGCGTCCGCCTGCGCCACCGTCGCGCGGGTACCGAGGAAGGACCCGTTCGCTTCAGCGAGCCGGCGGCAGATGCCGGAGACCTGCTCGACCGTCTTGCCTTCGCAGAACACGACCTCCGGCTGCCCCTGCCGCAGCGCCCGGTGGTGATCGATCGTGGCGTAGGAAAGTGATTCGGAGGGGAAATGGCGGAGCCGGGCGAGGGCACCGGCGGCCGAAAGTCGTCCGGCCGCGACCTCGCCCAGGAGCGCTTCGAGCTCGCCGGCGTTCACGCCACCCGGGCGAGAGGCGTCAGGTACTCGGTGAAGATCGCTTCCGCCTGCGCCATTGACTCGACCTGGAAAAGCCGCTGGCGGAGGTCGCTCGCGCCGTGCAGCCCTCGCGTGTACCAGCCGAAATGCTTGCGGAACTCGATGACCGTCTTGCGCGTGTCCCCCTGGAGCCGGATGGCGAGACGCGCATGCTCGAGCGCCACGCGGAACCGCTCCGCGGCATCGGGCGCGTCCGGCTTCCGGCGGCCGGCAAGGAGCGCCTGGGCATCGCGGAAGATCCACGGATTGCCGAACGCACCGCGCCCGACCATGACCCCGGCGCATCCGGTGTGCTGCCGCATCCGGACGATGTCCTCGCCGCACTCGAGATCGCCATTGCCGATCACGGGAATGTCGAGGGCCTCGACGACCCGCGCGATCTCGTCCCAGTCCGCCTTGCCGGAGAACATCTGGGTGCGGGTCCGAGCGTGGAGCGTGAAGGCGCGCGCGCCGGCATCCTGCATGCGGAGCGCGATCGAGACCGGGTCCCGCGTCTCATCGTTCCAGCCACTGCGCGTCTTGACGGTGACCGGAAGGTGCGTGGCCGCGACGACGGCGCGGATGATCCGCGCGACGAGATCCGGATCGCGGAGGCAGCCGGAGCCGCCGTTTCGCTTCACGACCTTCTTGACCGGGCAGCCGAAGTTGATGTCGATGAATTCCGGCGCGTAATGGTCGGTGATGAGCGCCGCCGCCTCCGCCATGGCCGACGGATCCGCCCCGTAGATCTGGATCCCGATCGGGCGCTCGACCGCCTCGAACTCGGCGCCCTCGAGCGTGGTCCGGATCCGCCGGCGGATCGCCTCCGACGAGAGGAACTCGGACAGCACGACATCCGCCCCCATCCCGCGGCAGATCTGGCGGAATGGCGCCTCGGACACCCCGGCCATGGGGGCCAGGATGAGCGCGAAGGGATGGGCGGACGGATAGGGCAACTGCATGGAAACAAAATACTTGGCGGGTGCACCTCGGGCAATGGATCGCTTTTGACATGCGCGCCCGGTGCGGTGTAGCTTGGCGCATGCTACGCGATCTCTTCACGCCGGAATCCGTTTCCCTCTCGCTCCGTGGCGCCTCGAAGGACGACGTCCTCCTCGAGCTCGTCGCCCTGCTGCGGCTCGACGAGCGGGCCGGGGCTTCCCTGCACCGGATGCTGCGGCGGCGCGAGTCGCATGGCTCGACAGGGGTCGGGCGCGGTGTGGCCATTCCGCATGCGCGCTCTCTGGCGGTGGATCGCGTGCGCCTGGCCTATGGCCGGCACGAGGATGGCGTCGGCTTCGATGCGATCGACGCGAGGCCGGTGCGCCATCTCTTTCTCATCGTGGCGCCGCCGGTCGAGCTCTCCAGCCAGTACCTTCCCGTCCTCGGCAGGGTCGCGCAGTTCGTCAAGGAGCCGGACGTGATCGAGCGGCTCGGGCTCATCGTGCACCCCGACGAATTCTTCTCGCTGCTCCGGGAAAAGGGACACTGAGGTTCGGCAGCGCTGCTGCCTCGAAGCACGAACGGCCCCCCGACCATGCGTCGGAGGGCCGTTCCGGCAGGTGGGGCTATTCCCACTCGATGGTCGCGGGCGGCTTGGAGCTGATGTCGTAGACCACACGGTTGACGCCGTCCACCTCGTTGGCGATCCGGTTCGAGATGTGGGCGAGCACGTCGGGCGGAAAAGGGAACCAGTCCGCCGTCATCCCGTCCCGGCTCGTGACGGCGCGCAGCCCGATGACCTGATCGTAGCTGCGCTCGTCTCCCTGCACGCCGACGGACCGGATCGGGAGGAGCACCGCAAAGGCCTGCCAGATGTCGTCGTAGAGATTCGCGGCGCGGATTTCCTCGATGTAGATGTTGTCCGCCTTGCGGAGCACGTCGAGCGCCGGGCGGGTTACCTCGCCGAGGATCCGGATGGCGAGACCGGGACCCGGGAACGGATGCCGGCCCACCATCTCCTCCGGCAGGCCCAGCTCGCGCCCAACCTGTCGCACCTCATCCTTGAACAGCTCGCGCAGCGGCTCGATCAGCGCAAAGGGAAGGCGCTCCGGAAGTCCGCCGACATTGTGATGCGACTTGATCGTGACGGACGGGCCGCCCATGGGCGATACCGATTCGATCACGTCGGGATACAGCGTGCCCTGAACGAGGAAGCCGACATCGTCGCCGACACGATTCGCCTCCGCCTCGAAGACGTCGATGAAGGTATGGCCGATGCGCCGGCGCTTGAGCTCGGGATCCGCGACGCCGTCGAGCTGCCCCAGGAACTGCTCGCTCGCGTCCACCACCCTGAGATCGATACCGAGGTGCCGGCGGAAGGTCTGCTCCACCTGCTCGCGCTCGTGCAGGCGAAGGAGTCCGTGATCGACGAAGATGCAGGTGAGGCGGTCGCCCACCGCGCGATGCACCAGCGCCGCCGCCACCGACGAATCCACCCCGCCGGAGAGTCCGCAGATGACTCGGGCCGTCTCGCCGACCTGCGCGCGGATCCGCGCGATCTCCCGCTCGATGAAATGCCCCGGCGTCCAGTCGGGCGTGCATCCGCACACCGCGAAGAGGAAGTTGTTGAGGATCTCGCCGCCGCGCGGGGTGTGGGCCACTTCCGGGTGGAATTGCACGCCGAATAGCGCCTTCTCCCGGTGCTGGAAGGCGGCAACCGGCGTATTGAGGCTCCGTGCGACCACGTCGTATCCTGCCGGTGCGGAGTCGACGTGGTCGCCGTGACTCATCCAGACGGGCGTTTCCTCACCTTCGCCGAATCCCTCGAAGAGCGTGCCGCCGAGCACCGTCAGCGCGGCGCGGCCATACTCGCGCCGTGAGGCACGCTCGACCTTGCCGCCGCTCAGGTGCGCCAGGAGCTGCATGCCGTAGCAGACCCCGAGCACCGGCGTGCCGAGCTCCAGCAGCTCCGGGTCGGCGGTCGGCACGCTTTCGCCGTAGACCGAATTGGGCCCGCCGGACAGGATGATTCCCCTCGGCCGCCACTCGCGGATCCACTCGACGGAGCGCGACGGCGGGTGAATCTCGCAGTACACGTGCGCCTCGCGCACCCGGCGGGCAATGAGCTGCGTGTATTGCGATCCGAAATCGATGATGAGGATGCGCTGCTGTTCCGTCACGGTGTCTCCAGGAGGGATCATCGGCTCACCGCCCGGTCCCGGTCAAACCGCGCAGCAGACTCTTCATTCGCCCGACGACGAGATCGCGTGCCGCGAGCGGATAGTGCCGGAAAAGGTCGGCGAATCCGGCGGCGACGTCGCGCCAGCGGCCGGCGCGGTAATGCCCGCGTATCTCGGCGACGAGCTGTTCGCCATAGAACGTGGGATACCGCCGCCATCCTTCACGAAAGGCCTCGCGATATTCCGGATGCTCGGCGATGTACGGTTTCTGCAGGCGCAGGACGTCCATCATGCCGGCGAGCATCCTGCCTCGATTCTGCGAACGCCCGCTTTCCTGGATCCGGTACTCGGCCACTTCCTCGGGATGACAATGGATCGCGTATTTCCGCGCGAGCCGCAGGTAGAGCTCGAGGTCCTGCACGTGCCGCTTCCAGGTCCAGCCATCGATTGCCTCGAGGCATTCGCGCCGGTACATCCCGACCGCGGGAGGCCAGATGTGATTGTGGCGCAGGAGCGCATCGTAGTGGTCCCCGCCAGGGCAGACGAACTGGACCTTCAGGTCCCTCGGAGCGCCTTTTTCGTCGATCCGGCGGCAGAGGCCTGCGATGAGCGCCGCGTCGGGGTGCGCCGCAAAACCTGCGAGCCCGGCCGAGACTGCGTTCGGGAGGAGGCGGTCGTCGGCGTCCAGGAAAATGAGATACCGGGAACGTGATTCGCGCAGCCCGGTGTTGCGTGCCTCGGAGATCCCCGCGTTCGCCTGCCGGACGAGGCGGACGTCCGGATATCGTGCCACGACCGCCGCCGGATCGCCGGGCGAGCCGTCGTCGACGACGAGGATCTCGTCCACCGGCACCGTCTGCGCAAGTACGCTCTCGATTGCCTCCCCGAGGTACCGCTCCTGCGCGTAGCAGGGGATGACGACGCCGACGTCGTTGCGGGGCGCAGAGGCGCTCACCCGATCCACTGCGGGTCCGCGGTTTCGGACTCGTGCAGCGCCGCAACGCGCTCGCGAGGGCGCACGACGGCCCACCGCCCGCCATCGACCAGCACTTCGGCGGCGCGCGGACGGGAGTTGTAGTTGGAGCTCATCACGAACCCGTAGGCGCCGGCACCGAGCACCGCCAGCCGCTCGCCGGCCAGCACGCCCGGCAGCGGTCGATCGAGTGCGAGGAAATCACCGGTCTCGCACACGGGACCGACGACGTCCATTCGCCCGCCGGCGCGCTCCCGCGCCTCGACCTCGACGATGTCGTGATAGGCCATGTAATGACTCGGCCGGACCAGGTCGTTCATTCCGGCATCGACCAGGACCAGCTCCTTTCCTCCCGAATGCTTGCGCGAAAGCACGGTGGTGAGGAGAACCCCGGCACTTCCGACGAGGAACCGCCCCGGCTCGAGGACTACCGTAAGCCCGGTTTCCCTCGCGAGTGGAAGGATCGCCTCCGACAACCGCTCCGGCGCGAGCGGCGTCTCGTCGCGGTACCGGATGCCGAGGCCGCCGCCGATGTCGAGATTCCGCAGCGTTTCGATCCCGGCCGCCCTCAGCTCGGCGATGAGCCCTGCGAGGCGGCCCAGGCCTTCGCGGTACGGCTTCGGATCGAGGATCTGGCTCCCGATGTGCATCGCGACGCTCTCGAGCCGGAGCCGGCCCTGGCGCTGCGTGGCGAGCGCGAGGTCGAGCACCTGGTCGAACGGCACGCCGAACTTGATGCCTCCCTGCCCCGTCGAAATGAACGGGTGCGTGTCCGCCGACACGTCGGGGTTCACGCGAATGCCGACGGCGATCGAGCGCCGGTGGCGATCGACGACGTCCGCGAGCGCGCTCAGCTCGTCCGCGGATTCGAGGTGGATATGGCCGACGCCCGCGCGCACTGCCTCATCGAGCTCCGCCGGCGACTTTCCGACACCGCTGAACACGATGCGCCCGGGATCGAAGCCGGCCGCAAGCGCGCGCTGCAGCTCGCCACCCGAGACGATGTCGGCGCCGGCGCCGAGGTCCCGCAGGACCCGCAGGACCGCGAGGTTGCTGTTTGCCTTGACCGCAAAACAGATCCGATGCGGGAGCGCGGCGAACGCCGCATCGAGCCGGGCGTGCTGGCGGCGAATCGCGTCGGCGTTGTAGACATATGCGGGCGTCCCGACCCGGTCGGCGATTTCGCCAAGCGCGGCCCCGCCGAAGTGGAGCGATGCGCCGCGCCGCTCGAGACCGGCATCCTCGAATAGCGCCCGGCGCGAGTCCGGGGCGATCTCACCCGGCGCGTTCAGTACGCCTTGGCCCATACCGCCTCCGCGACACTCGGCTGATCGCACCACATGCACGCCGCCGGCGCCTTCGGCGAGCGGAACTCCTCGTCGGGAAGGACGCGGATCGTGGCCTTCGTCTGCTCCTTGATCTCCGCCTCGCACTTCCCCGCGCCGCAGAAGCCTGCGTACACGAATCCTCCTTCTCCCTCCATGCGCGCGATGAACTCCTCCTTCGTCGCCCCGCGGAGGCTCGCTGCTTCGCGCCGCTCGCGGGCAGCCTCCAGCAGGAGGATCTGCATCGTCTCCATTTCGGACTGGATCCGGCTGGCGAGCCCCGCCATCGGCACCGGCTCCTTCCTTGCGCCGACGCGGCGCGCGAGCATGACCGTCTCCGCAGCCACATCCCGCGGGCCGATCTCGAGACGCAGGGGGACGCCTCGCGCCTCCCACTCGTAATACTTGGCGCCCGGCTTCATTCCCTCGCGCGCATCGAGATGCGTCCGGATTCCGGCCCCCCGCAGCTCGCCGAGCACCCGGTCGGCAGCCGCCAGAACGGCAGCTCGCTCGTCCTCGGTGCGGAATATCGGAACGAGGACCACCTGCCACTGCGCGAGCCGCGGCGGGCAGACGAGCCCGGTGTCGTCGCTGTGCGTCATGATCAGGCCGCCGATCAGGCGAGTCGAGACGCCCCAGGACGTGTTCCAGACGTGGTCGATGGAACCTTCCGCCGTCTGGTAGGTAACCTCGAACGCCCGCGCGAAGTTCTGGCCGAGGTTGTGGCTCGTTCCTGCCTGAAGCGCCTTGTTGTCCTGCATCAGCGCCTCGATGGCATAGGTGCGAAGCGCGCCGGCGAACTTCTCGCTCTCGGTCTTGCGGCCGGTGAGCACCGGCATGGCCATCCATTCCTCCGCAAAGCGGCGATAGACGCCGAGCATCTGACGCGTCTCCGCTTCCGCTTCCGCCTCGGTGGCATGCGCCGTGTGACCTTCCTGCCAGAGAAACTCGGTAGTGCGCAGGAAGAGGCGCGTGCGCATCTCCCAGCGAACCACGTTCGCCCACTGGTTGATCAGCAGCGGCAGGTCACGGTAGCTCTGGATCCATTTCGCGTACATCGAATAGATGATCGTCTCCGACGTGGGCCGGACGACGAGCGGCTCCTCGAGCACCTTGCCGCCTCCGATCGTGACGACGGCGGTCTCGGGGGCGAAGCCCTCGACATGCTCCGCCTCGCGGGAGAGGAAGCTCTGCGGGATGAACAGCGGGAAATACGCGTTCTGGTGACCGGTGTCCTTGAACATCCGGTCGAGCGCCTGCTGCATCTGCTCCCAGATCGCATACCCGTTCGGCCGGATCACCATGCACCCACGCACCGGGCTGTAATCCGCCAGCTCGGCACGTGCGATCACTTCGTTGTACCAGGCGCTGAAATCCGCCGCGCGCGTGGTGAGGGCCTTCGATTCCGCCATTTCCGCTCCTGTCAGCCGCCTGCGGCCGCAGCCGCCAGTTCCCGTGTGACTGCCCCACGCGCGACGACGCGCTGTGATTTGCCCGTCAGGTCCTTCAGGATCACTTCGTTACGCGCGCGCTCGTCGGGTCCGATCACGACGGCGAGCCGCGCGCCGCGGGCATCCGCGAGCTTGAGCTGCCTGCCGAGGGCCTGCCCGCCGAGGGCGAACTCGCAGCGGAAGCCGGCGTCGCGCAGCTCGTGCGTGAGCGCGAGCACATGGGGCTCGTCGTCCGGCGTGACGCCTGCCACGAACACATCGACCGAGCCCGCGGCTGCGGCAGCGAGGTTCCGCTCCCGGAGGAGCTCGGCGAGCACCACGTCGCCCATGCCGAAGCCGAGCGCGGGAAGATCGACGCCGCCGAGCCCCGCGAGAAGCGTGTCGTATCGGCCGCCGCCGCAGATGGCCCGCAGCGAGCGCCCGGCGTCGAAGAGCTCGAATACCGTGCCCGTGTAGTACGCGAGTCCGCGGACGATCGTGAGGTCCACGTCGATGAACTCGCCGACGCCCATCGCCTCGAGCGCCGCCATCGTGCGAGCGAGCGGGCTCGCAGCTTCATCCGCGCCTGCGGATGCGACGGCGGACTGCACCGCCGGCCAGCCGCGCAACGCCGCCACCCGGAACACCTGCTCGATGGCCTCGGCGCCGAGGCCGGCAGCGGCGAGGTGTGCGGCGAGATCCTCGCGCGATGCGCGCTCCGACTTGTCGATGGCCTGGTAGGCATCGGCGAGCCGGGCTTCCGTGACACCCCCCGCCATCAGCAGTGCGCCGAGCACGCGGCGGTCCGAGAGACGAACGCGCACGTCCCGGGAGGTGAGCCCGAACGCGCGCATCACGTCGATGGCGAGCGCGATGACCTCGGCGTCCGCCAGCGGACCCGGCTCGCCGATCAGGTCGCAGTTGAGCTGGAAATGCTCGCGGAGCCGGCCGCGCTGCTGCCGCTCATAGCGGAACAGCTGGGGAATCGAGAACCAGCGGATCGGCTTGCGAAGCCCGTTGGCCCGCGCGGACACCATTCGCGCGAGCGTCGGCGTCATCTCGGGTCGCAGCGCGACTGCGCGGCCGCCCTTGTCGGTGAAGGCATAGAGCTGGCCGACGATCTCCGCACCGCTCTTTTCGGTATAGAGCTCGAGCGGCTCGAGGGGAGGACCGTCGTATTCCTCGAAGCCGTACCGCGCCGCCACCTCACGCCAGGTGCGGAAGATGTGCGAGCGAAGAGCCAGATCGTCAGGGTAGAAGTCGCGAAAGCCCGGCAGGGCCCTGGTTTGCATGGCGGGAAGTTAACCGCGCCCGGGACAGGGGTAAACGGCGCCGAAGCCGCTCACGAATCGACGACATCGGCGAGCCCGAGGGCCATCATCACGTCGCCGACCGTGTGAAACGAGCCGGTCACCAGGACGGTTCCCGCGCCGTGCTCGACCGTCCGCAGTGCCTCCCCGAAATCGGGTACCAGCGTCCATGAAGCGCGCGCCGGCGGTCGGTCGGGACGGTCGAGCCAGCGCCGGAGCCACTCGAGGTCCCACCGCCGGCCGGCGGTGCTTGGCGCGATGGTCAGGACGCCCCGATCCACCGCCTGGTCGAGGCGGACGAGCATTTCCGGCCATTCCTTGTCGCCGAGGATCGACACGAGGGCGTGGATCGGGCCGGGCGGGTCGAGCTCGGCGAGAGCGCGCACGAGCGACTCCATGCCGTCCGGATTGTGCGCGACGTCGAAAAGCCATCTGCCGCGCCGGTCGAGCCGTCCGGCAACCCGCGCGCTGCCGAAGCCGAGGTCGATCGCAGGCGCGTCCGGGCGCCACCGATCGGGCAGCGCCGAGAGCACGGCTTCCGCCACGGCGGCGTTGCGACGCTGGTGCGGACCGGCCAGGCCGAGCGGTCCCGGCCAGTTCGCCTCGGGTGGTACGACGCGAACATCGGCTGCCGCGCCCGGCTCGATGGCCGCCACGGCAGCGCCGGCCTCGCGCGCCAGGATCCCGACGAGCGCGGGGTCGGTCTCTCCGATGACGAACGGCGCTCCGGGCTTCGCGATCCCGGCCTTCTCGCGCGCGATCGCCTCGAGCGTGTCACCGAGATACTTCATGTGATCGCGGGCGATCTTCGTGATTCCCGCGACGAGCGGGCGCACGACGTTCGTGCTGTCGAGTCGCCCGCCGAGCCCGACCTCCGCCACGACGATCTCCGCGCCCCGCGCGGCAAAATCGGCGAACGCCATGGCGGTGGTGGCCTCGAAGAACGTCGCGTCGCGCTCGAGCATGAGTGGCCGCAGCCGGTCGGTCCACATCGCGACGGCCGACTCCGAGGCGGGCACGCCGTTCACCCGCATCCGCTCCCGGAACGACACGAGGTGCGGCGAAGTGTAGAGGCCCGTCCGCCATCCTGCCGCCTCCAGTGCGCTCGCGACGAGCGTCGCCACGCTCCCCTTCCCGTTCGTTCCGCCGATGTGAATCGTGGGATAGACCGTGTGCGGATCGCCGAGCTCCGCGAGCAGTGCCTCGGTCGTTTCGAGGCCGAACTTGATGGTGGTCGTACGGGGGTAGAGGAACTCGAGGGCGTCCGGATAGGAGAGAGGCAAGGGTGAGCGCAGGTGGCAGGTGGGTGGTAGATCGGAAGCAGCAGGCTGACTGCAGTCGGGACCGATGGATGGTGAATTGATCTCACTCGTGGCCGCGTACGGCCTGCCTACGCCTCCTGGCCCCCGACCCCGCGCCAGAACGTAATCTCGGTGGGCCCGCGATGAACTCCCGCGCGCGCGTCGTGAATTCCCGGATGTGCGGCTGCTCGGGCGCCGTCGTGTTCTCGTGAATCCAGATCCCCTCGCACGCGGCTTCCTCGGCGACGACCACCTGCACCAGCGACTCGAGCGCTTCCTTTGCCTTCGCCGCCTTTCCCGCCTGCGCGAGGTAGCGAATCATCACCGTTACATCGCCTTCACCTCTGCCCCCTCCTTGCCCGCCCCCCGGTCCTCGTGATCGCCTCTATCGCTTGTGCCACTCGGGCACCGCCTACCCTCCCACCGCCTCCACGTGCTCCGTATACGGCCGCTGCCGCTGCATGTGACGCAGCAGCCTCGCAGTGGTCTCGCGGAGCGAGCCGCGCGGCACGACATCGTCCAGCTGCCCATGTTCGAGCAGGAATTCCGCCGTCTGGAATCCCTCGGGCAGATCCTGGCCGATCGTCTGCTTGATCACACGCTGCCCGGCAAAGCCGATGAGCGCACCCGGCTCCGCCAGGATCACGTCGCCCTGCATCGCGAACGAGGCGGAGACGCCTCCCGTGGTCGGATCGGTGAGGATCGTGATGAACGGAACGGATTCGCGGTACATCCCGGCGATTGCTGCGGATGCCTTTGCCATCTGCATGAGCGAGAGTACGCCTTCCTGCATTCGCGCGCCGCCCGATGCGCACACGAGCACGAAGGGAAGCCGCTTCTCCGTGGACCGGCGCGCGAGGCGGGCGACCTTCTCCCCGACCACCGACCCCATCGATCCACCCATGAAGGCAAAGTTCATCACGCCGAGGTGGAACGGCAGCCCGTCGAGTCTCGCGTGCCCGGAGTAGAGCGCGTCCGCATCGCCGGCCTTCTTCCGCGCCTTCTCGAGCCGGTCGGGATAGTGCTCGAATCCGAGCGGATCGACCGAGCGCAGGCCCCCCCAGAGCTCGCGCCAGGATCCCTCGTCGGTGAGGAGCTCGATATACTCTTCCGCCGTGAAGCGGCGATGCCTGCCGCACTCGGGGCAGACGTTGAGCGCCTTCTCGAACTTCTCGCGGATATCGACGTGACCGCAGCGGTCGCACTTCTCCCACGCGTCGGGCGGTATCTCGAGCCGCTCGCGCTGGGAGGGACGCGGTTTTCTTTCCTTCTTGAACCAGGCCATCACGACCAGAGGCATAGGTGGAGTTCCCGGAGTCTGGACGAGCCCGGCGGGGAACGCGAAATGTCATGGGAGTCGGGGGCGGGCGCTAGGCCCCGGCAGGCAACCCGTTGTCAGATCTCGGCATAGCCGGCAATCCTCGAGTCCCACGCCACCCGGAGCGCCAGGCCAAGACAGACACTGCATATCAGGAAGAACGACCCGCCGTAGGAAAAGAAGGGGAGCGGGATGCCCGTGATCGGCATGATGTTGATCGTCATGCCGACGTTCTCGAAGATGTGCGAGAACCAGAGCCCGACGATACCGAACACGACGAGGCTGCTGAATGGATCGGTGGCGCGCCGCGCGATCCGCACCAGGATGAACAGCAGGGTCATGAAGAGCCCGAGTGCCACGACGACACCGATGAAGCCCAGCTCCTCGCCCACCACCGAGAAGACGAAGTCGGTGTGCTGTTCGGGCAGGAACGCCAGCCGTTTCTGCGGGCCCTCCGTCAGTCCCGAGCCGAACCATCCGCCCGAACCGATCGCCGTCTTCGATTGCAGCGCCTGATACCCGGCGCCGCGCGGGTCCGCTTCCGGATTGAGGAACGACAGGAGCCGGTTCTTCTGGTAGTCCGCGAGCTTGTTCCAGAGGACGAGCGCGGCCACGCCCGTCACGATGTTCATGCCGACGACCGCCACCGATTCCCAGATGTACGGGCGCCAGAGGACCATCAGCGTCACCACGAGCACGATCCACATGCCCCATGACCAGTTGCTGAACGCCATGAGCAGGCTGATCCCCGGCGACGCGATCATGAACAGCATCCGCGGCCGGACGCCGGCCCAGAAGAGCATGGCGAAGAAGATGCCGATGAAGACGATCGCGCTGCCGAGGTCAGGCTGGCGCATGACGAGGAGGAAGGGGAGTCCGATGATCGCGCAAGGCGCCCAGAGATCGCGCAGCGAGCGCGGCGGCTCCTTCAGCGACGAGAGGTACCGCGCGAGCATGATCACCGTCGCGAGCTTCGCGAACTCCGCCGGCTGTCCGATGCGGTGGCCGCCGATCGCCAGCCAGCTCTTCGTGCCGGCCGCCGTCCCCGCGCCGGTGCCGATGACGAGCACCGCCACGAGGAGGAGGATCCCCACCGCGTAGATGGCCGGCGCGACCCATTCGAGCAGCCGGAACGACGTCTTGAACGCGATGAAACCGACGACCAGCCCGACGCCGAACCAGACGAACTGCCGGTGCCAGATGCCGGCAGCGCTCGTGGCCACGTCGGTCTGTCCCGCCGAATACATCACGACGAGACCGTAGAGCATGAGCGCGAAGGCAACCGACGCGAGCTGCCGGTCGAATCCGGCGAGCCTCACCTGGGCGGCTCGGGCGGGGCCGCTTGCGGCGGGGCCGCCTGCGGAAGGGGTGCCCCGGAATCGGGAACCACCTCCGGTCTCGGCGCGCTGTCCCGAACGAGCGCGGCGGTCACGGCCTCGCGTCGCACCGGCGCCGGGCGCGTGGAATCGGGACCGAGGATGTACCGGGCCAGCGCGTCGGCGACATACGGACCCACATCCGAGCCGTGCTCCATCTCTTCCATGATCGCGCCGACGACGAGCACGGGCTCGTCCGCCGGCGCGAACCCGAGGAACCACCCGTGGTCCTTTCCAGCCGACTGCTGCGCCGTTCCCGTCTTTCCGGCGATCGTGAGCCCGGCTCGCCGCGAGCGTCCGCCGGTTCCCTGCTCCAGCACCGCGATCAGCGACCGGCGCAGCACCTTGAGCTGCTCCTCGCTCAGGCCGAGGCGGTGCGTCTCGCGGCCGGTCGGCTGAACGATGTACGGCTGAACCTCGGTGCCGTCGCCCGACAGCGCCTGGTAGAACTGCACCATGTTGATGAGGGTCTGCGTGTTCTCGCCCTGACCGATCGAGAAGTTGAGGATCGTGGCGGGTGCGCTCCAGTTCCGCGGCCCGTAGAGGCTGTCGAAATACGCCAGCGTCGCCGGATAGATCGACGCCTGCTCACTCGGCAGGTCGATGCCGCTGCGGCCGGCAAAGCCCATCTCGACGCCGTCCTCGAGAATGTTCTCGAGGCCGAGCCGCTGGCCGAGCTGGTAGAAGTAGACGTCACAGCTTTGCGCCACGGCGCCGACGAGATCGAGCGAGCCGTGGCCTTCCTTCTTCCAGCAGCGGAAGATGCGATTGCCGAGCCGGTACCCGCCGGTACACGGAACGGGCATTCGGGTTCGCAGCTCGATGATGCCCCGCTTCAGCCCCATCGCCGCGGTGGCGAGCTTGAACGGCGAGGCCGGCGGATAGCGGCCATAGATCGCGCGGTTGAGCAGCGGGATGGCCGGGTCGTCGTTGAGGCGCCGCCAGTCCGTGGTGGAGATGCCGCCGACGAAGAGGTTCGGATCGTAGCTCGGCGCCGAGTAGAGCGCGCGGATTTCGCCCTTGGGCGTGATCGCGATCATCGCACCGCGCACGCCCGCGGGCCAGATGCTGTCGATGTAGCGCTGGAGATCGAGATCGAGCGTCGTCCGGAGCGGGTTGCCGGTGGTGGGCGGAAGCGACGCCGCCCCGACGTCTTCCCGCACGAGCCGGCCGCGCGCGTTGACCT
>DASTUP010000115.1:0-19940 GCA_035759585.1 Gemmatimonadales bacterium
TGCGCCTGGTGCGCCGTCTGCCGGCGTCCGCTTCCGGCTCTATGCGCTCGAGCCCTCCGGAATCCCGTCGGAGCCGCTGGTGCAGCTCGGTCATGTCGATGTAACCGGTGAGAGCGCATCCGAATTCCGGATCCGGGTTTCGGATGCTGCGGGCGTTCGTCTCGAGTATCGCGTCGTGGCGAGCGGAACCGAGGCCGAGAGCCATGTTCGGGCCCAGGGCTTCACGGTCGACGGAGGCGCACGCGCGGACTTCGGGTTCGAGAATCGCATCGAGCTCACCGGTGCTTCGTCGGGCATGATGCGTCTCGGCGAGCTCCTCGAGCTTCCCGGCCGGAATCTCGAGCTCGACTGCGCGAGCATTCTCCTCGTCCGCACCGGGCTTCCGCCCGAGCTGCAGCTCGATCTCCTGCTTCGCGGACCGAACGGTGAGGTCGGCGTGGCCGGAGCATATGAGCTAGGCGGAAGCGGCACACTCTCCGTCGATGTGAACGGCGAGAGCTACGCCGCGGTCACCGTCGCCGGCAGCGATTACGGCATCGCCGGCACCGCCGGTGAGCCGCTGCCGGAAAGCTCCGTCGAGATGGTCGGCCACGTGATCGGCACGCGCGACTCGGGCCTGGAGTTGTTCGACCGCCTGGTGCGGCCGGTGGAGACGCTGATCACCCCTTGATTCCGGAGCGGATGTCGCGGTCGGCATGCCCATTGCCCTGTACCGCCCCGTGAGGGCTCGTGCAGGGCTTTGCATTCCTGGCTCCGCCGAGCCCAACAGGTGCCACTCCAACACGTTGCACGTCGCCGGGCCGGGAGACCGGCCCGGCGCCGACCACCTCTTCGGAGAACGTCCATGGAATTCTGCAAGATCCGGGTTGCCCTTGCTGCCGGTCTGGTGGCCTTTACCGCCGCCTGCGGCGATTCGGGGCCGAGTGAATTTGACGCAGCCGGCATGCAGGCGGACCTCGAGGTCATCGAGCAGCTCGATTCCGATCCCACCTTCGCCAGCCTGGGCGCAGCGTTCACGGGAATCACCAACGAGTTCGGGGAGGGTGCCGCGGTGCTCAGCGCCGCGAAGCTCCAGAACATCGCGCTCACGCGCAGCGGCCGCGCCTCGGCAGGCGCCGCGATCAACGTGTTCTTCTCGAAGGGTGGTGCGAACGCGATCAACGCGTCGCTCGCCTCGATCCCGCCGGAAGTGGCCGGGAAGACCTACGTCTATGACGAGGTCGCCGAGGACTGGGTTGCCTCCGACCGGAGCGGGGCGCCCGCAACCGGTGTCCGCTTCATCCTGTACGCGGTCGACGCCTTTGGCGACATCGTGACGCCGCTGGTCGAAACGGGCCACATCGACCTCACCGATTTCTCGAGCGGCAGCGAGATGGGTGCGCGGCTCGTCGCCGTCTCGGGCGGAGAAACGAAGGCCGACTATTCCGCGACGGCGACCGGCGACGGCGCGAACGGCACGCTCGAGATCGCCGGCTTCCTCGGCACCGACGAGCACCGCGTGGATCTCGAGTTCACGGCCAACGCGACCACGAGCGGCGACGACGTGACCTTCGCGCTCGACTCGCGCCTCGAGTTCCCGGGGCATGATGTCGTGTTCGACGTCTCGCTCAACGGCACGAGCAACGACGTCACCAACGCCTACTCGGCGGAGCTCGAGCAGCTCATCGAATCGCCGAACGGGCGCGTCGAGCTCGCGGGTGAGCTCAATGAGGAAACGCACCTCGTCATCCGCGTCAACGGCGATGTCTACGCGACGTACGACGGCGACAGCGAGACCCTCACCGGCGCCAACGGCCGCACGCTCACGCAGGACGAGCAGGGGGCACTCTTCAGCGCGGTCTTCGCGCTCGAGCTCACGGTCTTCGTGCCGATCTTCGTTGCGACGCCGCTGCTCTGGATCGTGGGGGACCTGCCGTCGATCTTCTGATCGATCGACCGAACGAAAAACGCCCCGCGCATGCCGGCGGGGCGTTCTTCATTTCAACGATTTCGTCCGTCGCAGCGCAATCAGAAAATCGCACACGAAAACAAGGCTGCGGCTCCGTGCGCCAGGTGTTCTGGGGGGCCGCACCTAAACTTTTCGATCCCTGCCGGCGAGCGGCGGCTGTCGTGGGCACGGAGCCGATTCGCGGGCTTTTCAGTTCCGTTTCGCGGTTTTGCGATTCGCCCATGCCCGCCGGGCGCGGCGATCCCGTCTCCATCCCGCCCCCTTTCGTCCTTTCGTGTTTTCGTGTGCGCTGTTTCGCCCCGCCTGTCGCTATCCCTATGGCCTATCGCTCACCACTTCAGCCCGCCACCCACCCCTTGTCCGCCAGCAGCTCCGCGACGATGTCCTGGCTCGAGCGGTTCGCCGCCTCCGCCGCGAAGTTCGTCACCACTCTATGTCGCATGACCGACGGGGCGACGGTGCGCACGTCCTCGAGATCCGCCATCGGCCTCCCGGCCATCGCGGCGCGCGCCTTGGCGGCGAGCACGAGGTACTGCGATGCGCGCGGGCCGGCGCCCCAGTCCACGTATTCCTTTACCACGCCCGGCGCATCCGATTCGGTCGGGCGCGTCATCCGCGCAAGCGAAACCGCCGCGCGGATCAGCCCCTTCGATACGGGAATCCGCCGCACCAGGCCCTGCATCGCCACCACCGTCTCCGCATCGAGCGCCGGCTCCACCGGCTCACGCCGCGCACCCGTCGTCTGCTCGACGATGGCTTCCTCTTCCGCCCGGCTCGGATAGCCCACGCGGAGCTCGAGCATGAACCGGTCGAGCTGCGCCTCCGGAAGGGGATAGGTCCCCTCCTGCTCGATCGGATTCTGCGTCGCGAGAACGAAGAAGGGATCGGGAAGGGCATAGGTCGTTCCGCCCGCCGTCACCCGATGCTCCTGCATGGCCTGGAGCAGGGCGGCCTGCGTCTTCGGCGGCGTGCGGTTGATCTCGTCCGCGAGGAGCATGTTGGCGAAAATCGGCCCGTGCACGAAGCGGAAGGCGCGGCGCCCCGTCGTGAGGTCCTCCTCGATGATCTCGGTGCCCGTGATGTCGCTCGGCATGAGATCCGGGGTGAACTGTACCCGGTTGAACGAGAGCCGGAGCGCCTCGGCCACGGTCTGGACCATCATGGTCTTGGCGAGGCCGGGCACGCCGATCAGGAGCGCGTGGCCGCCGGCCAGGATCGCCGTGAGGATGCCATCCACGACCTCTTCCTGCCCGACGATCCGCCGAGCCACCTGCCGGCGGAGCCGGGAAACGGAATCGTGGAGCCTGGCGAGCTGCTGGACGTCGTCCTGCGGCGGGGATTCGATTGCGGTCATGACACCCGGAAGAAAGGGACAGAGAACGGTACGCCGAAGCGGCCCGATTAGTTGCGGCGCAACCCGAAACGTAGCCGGTCGGACGCACCCTCGCCGAGCTTGCGAAAAATTTCACAAGCGGGTAGATTCGCCCCCGATATGAGGGAGAGGAAGGGGCAGGACGAGGGAGTCGGCGCGGGGTACCGGTACGTCTCCCTGGGCTACACCTTCGCGGGCGGGATCCTGCTCTTCATGGGTGCCGGATACGCGCTCGACCGCTGGCTCGGGACGCTTCCCTGGCTCACGCTGGCCGGTACGCTCGCCGGCGCGGTGCTGAGCTTCCTCTCGGTCTATCGCCGGCTCATGGCCGACGAGGCGCGCGAGAAGCGGGAGCGGGCAGGAAAGTGATCATCGCTGCGGCCGGAGCTGCGCTCACCGTGCTGGTCACCACCGCCATGGTGACGGCCTTCGGCCGGCCGGCGCTGGTTCCGGGGATCGTCTTCGGAGCGATCGCCACGCTGATCCAGGTCGTGGCGGACCGGCTGGTGACGAAGCGCCTTGCCGCCTCCGTGGGGGAGTTCGGTCGGGGCCATGTCGCCGGCATGGGACTCAGGCTGGTGGGCATCGTACTGATGACCGTCGCCATCGTCGGAGCGCCGGCGCTCTTTCCGCCGCTTCCCACGGCGTTCGGTTTTCTCGGGGTACTCGTACCGTTGCTGTTCATGGAGATACGGCTGGCCCGATGATTCAGGAACATTCCGCAGAGCCGCTCAACATCGGCGAGATGGTACTGCACCACACGGCGGATGCGTGGACGATCGACCTCGAGCCGATCACCACGATCCACCTGCCGCGCTTTGCCGACATTCATATCGGCGGGATGGCGATCAACCTGTCGCCGACGAAGCACGTCGTCTTCATGATTCTCGCGGCACTGCTCGTCTTCCTCACGATGTGGATCGGTGGCCGCTCCATCGACCGGAGCCGCCGTGAAGGCAAGGCGCCGAAGGGATTCGGCAACGCCGTCGAGGCGATGGTCCTCTACGTGCGGAACGAGATCGCCATCGCCAACATCGGGCACGACGGAGCGAAGTTCGCGCCGTTCATCCTGACGCTCTTCTTCTTCGTGCTCTACGCCAACCTGCTCGGCCTGCTGCCCTGGGGCTCGTCGGCCACGGGCAATCTCGCCGTCACGGCCGCGCTCGCGATCATGGTCTTCCTGACCGTCGAGATCGGCGGGATGATCAAGCTCGGCGCGAAGGGCTACATGCACACGCTCTTTCCGCAGCTGCCTGGCCTTGGCGGCGTCGGCGGCATGGCGATGTCGGTGGCGATGTTCCCGATCGAGGTGCTGGGCAAGCTGGTCAAGCCGTTCGCGCTCGCCGTCCGTCTCTTCGGCAACATGACGGCGGGACACTTCGTGATCCTCTCGCTCTTCGGGATCATCTTCCTCTTCGGCCAGCTCTTCGTCTGGAACGTGGGCATCGGCATCGTCACGGCGGCGCTGGTGACCGGGATCATGATGCTGGAGCTGATCGTGGCGCTGCTGCAGGCGTACGTGTTCGCGCTGCTGAGCGCGGTGTTCATCGGGCTGATGCAGCACGAGCACTAGCAGGGAAATGCAGGACCGGCAGGGCGGGGCGCACACCGCCCTGCCGGATGTAGCCGGCCGGGGGGCCGGCGAAGCCCGCTGCCCGGAAGGGCGCCGGCGGGCACCTCGGCAGGAGCCGCGCGGGAGACGTGGCGGCCGGTGAGGAGCGCGCAAACGGAACTCGAATCTCCCGACCTACAAGGATGAAACGATGCTGAATCTGCTCATGCTGGTGCAGGAAGCCGTGACCGCCGGCGCGGAAGTCGCCAAGAACACGAACGCGCTCCTGGGCGCCGGCATCGGCATCGGCCTCGCCGTGCTCGGCGCGGGCATCGGCCTCGGCCGCATCGGCGGCTCGGCGGCGGAAGCGATCGCGCGGCAGCCGGAAGCGGCCGGCGACATCCGCGGCGCGGCGCTGCTCATCGCGGTGCTCCTCGAGGGCGCCACGATCATCGCGCTCGTCTTCGCGCTGCTCTTCAAGCTGATCTGACGGACTGACGATGCCTACCCTGCTCGCGCTGCTCGCGGCCCCGGTGGCCGGCGCGCCATTGTCGCCCTTCGAGGTCAATTTCGGCCTCTTCTTCTGGACCTGGGCGGTCTTCATCGCGCTCTTCTTCATCCTGAAGAAGTTCGCGTGGCCTTCGATCCTCCGGGCCACCGAGGAGCGTGAGCGGGCCATCGAGCGCCAGCTTGGCGAAGCGCAGCGGATGAACGCCGAGGCTGCGGCAGCGCTCGAGGAGAACAAGCGGCTCGTGGCCGAGACGCGCGCCTCGGTGCACCAGCTCATGGCCGAGGGGAAGGCCGCCGCGGAGAAGGAGCGCACGGTGGCGCTCGAGAAGACCCGTCAGGAGCAGGAAGAGCTGCTTGCGCGGGCGCGCCGCGAGATCGAGGCGGAGAAGGACCGTGCCGTCGTGGAGCTGCGCCGTGAGGCGGTGGATCTCTCGCTCGCCGCCGCGTCGAAGCTGATCGGTGAGCGGCTGGAGACGGACGCCGACCGGCGGCTCGTCATGAGCTACATCGGCGCGATGGGCGAGGGGCATTGAGACCGACGACCATCGCCCGGAACTACGCGGAGGCCCTGTTCACGCTCGGTGAGCAGAGCGGGCAGACCACGCAGTACGCCCAGCTCATCGACGCCGTCGCCGGCGCGATCGAGCTGGCGCCCGAGGTGCAGACGCTGCTCATCTCGCCGCGGGTGCCGAAGGCGGCCAAGTCGCGGCTGCTCGCGGCGGCGCTGCCGAACGCGCCGAAGGAGTTCGTGCGGTTCCTCCAGGCCGTCGTGCAGCGGGGGCGGCAGGGACTCTTTCGCGAGATCGCGCAGGAGTACGCGACGCTGGTGGACGTGAAGTTCAATCGCGTCCGGGCGGGCGTGACGCTCGCGAAGGAACCGGACGAAGCGCTGCGCGAAAGCATCCGCAAGGCGCTCACCGAGGCGCTCGGCAAGGACGTGCTGCCGACGTTCACGGCGGATCCGGCGATCCTCGGCGGGACCATCGTGCGCGTGGGGGAGCGGATCTACGACGGCAGCGTGCGGCGGCGGATGGCGAGACTGCGGCGGCAGCTGCTGAGCTGAGCTGGTCCGGTTGGAGATCTCTGCAGGACGACGAGGCCCCGGGCGATGCCCGGGGCTTCCTTGCGTGCGATTAGCGCATCGCTCGCCCCGGGCTGCAGCCCGGGGCCGCCAGCGAGTCCAGTAGCGCTGCCAGGAAGCCGCGGGCTTTGCCCGCGGCCCGCCGAGCTCGCGCCACAGAGCGGGCACGCGCCCGCGCGATCCCATCCCGGATCCTTCCAGCCTGGAGCGATCCATCCTCCCACGCGAGAATCCTCGCGATGATGCTGCTCCTGATTCAGGATGTAGCCAGTCAACCTGCCGAGCCTCTGAAAGTGCACCGTGTAGAATGAACACCCGGTCTGCCAGGCGAAATTGCCGCGGTGAGGAACGTTCTGGTGTATCCAGCGACAGCTCCAGGTCTTCAGATCCCGAGCCAGATCGCTCAAGGCGAGTGCTGGCGACCAGGCGACAAGCAGGTGCACGTGCTCCCGAATTCCCCCGGCGCAGATCGGCCTCGCCTCACGTCGATGGGTAATCGCCGCGAATTCCTCGAACAGCGCTATCCGCCAATCCGGATCGATCAACCGCTGCCGATGTTTCGTCGCCCAGATGAGATGCGCCCGCATCTTCACGAAGGAATGGCTCATCGTACATACTTGCCGGAGGGCTTCATGGCGTACCAACCACGCCACCGCACCCCGTCCCCTTTCCCCTCACCCCCCGGTATCTTTCCTCGTCCGCCGTGCAGCCCCCGAAACCCCCGTGTTCCGAGCCTCATGACCGTCGCCCTGGCACTCATTGCGCTGGCAGCTCAGCAGGCGCCTGCTCCGGTGCCGACGCCCTACTGGCAGCAGCAGGTCGAGTACGACATCTCGGCGCGCCTCGACGAAGAGTCCGGCGTGCTCGCGGGGACGCAGCGTATCGGTTATGTGAACCGGTCGCCGGACACGCTCACCACGTTTTCGCTCCATCTCCATCTCAACGCCTTCCGTCCCGGCTCCCGCTGGGCTGACGCCGATTCGGTCGAGGGCCGGCGCCGCTTCAACGATCTCGCGGATCCTGATTTCGCGTTCAATCACGTGCGGAACGTCCGGATCGGCGGTCGCGCCGTCACCGCGATCTATCCGTTCGCACCCGACAGCACGATCGTACGCTTCGAGCTGCCAGCGCCGCTCGCGCCGGGCCAGTCGCTCGAGCTCGAGATGGAATGGGATGCAAGGCCGTCGACGGTCCCGCGCCGGCAGGGGAGGCGCGGCCGCCGGTTCGACTTCGCGCAGTGGTATCCGAAGGTGGTGGTATACGACCGCTACGGCTGGAACGAGAATCCGCTCTATCCCGCCGGCGAGTTCTACGGCGAGTTCGCGACCTACCGGGTGACGCTCGACGTCGCCGAGGACCAGGTCGTCGGCGCCACCGGCGTTCCGCTCTGCGGCGATCCCGGATGGGAAAAAGCGAACCGGATGCCGGGCCGGCCCATCGATTACCGCCGCGACTGGTATGGAGGCCGCGCGCCGGCATTCGTGGTGCGCCGGGTGAACGGGGTGCCTGCTTGCGGCTTCGAGGGAGCACCGCGTCCCGAGCCGGAGCCCGGCCGCAAGACGATCCTCTGGTACGCCGAGGACGTGCACCACTTCGCGATGTCGCTGAACCCGGACTATCGGTACGAGAGCGGCCGGTACGACGACGTCGCGGTCCACGTCCTCTACCAGCCGGGCGACGAATCAACCTGGGGGAACGGCGTCGCCGTCAAGCGGACCGAGACCGCGCTCGCCTGGCTCGACCAGGTCTTCGGAAAGTTCGCCTGGCCGCAGATTACGAACGTCCACCGCATCGAGGGTGGCGGCACCGAGTTTCCGATGATGATCCACGACGGCTCCGCCAGCCAGGGCCTCATCGTCCACGAGCTCGGCCACAACTACACACAGGGCATCCTCGCCAACAACGAGTGGCGTGAGGGATGGCTCGACGAAGGGTTCACCAGTTTCCAGTCGAGCTGGTTCTCCGAAGCCGCGGAAGAGGGCGATCCGTATCCGGATACGGAAAACTTCATCCTGCAGCTCGATCTCGACGGCTACTCCGAGCCGACGAGCCTCGTGAGCCACGCCTATCGCGACTTCACCTCGTACAACATTGCCATCTACACCCGCGGAGAGCTCTTCTTCCACCAGCTCCGCTACATCGTGGGCGACGACACGATGCGCCGCATTCTCCGCACCTTCTACGAGCGGTGGCGGCTCCGGCACGTGAACGAAGCCGCGTTCCGCGCCGTCGCCGAGGAGGTGTCCGGCCGCGATCTCTCGACCTTCTTCGGCGAGTTCCTGCACGCTACGCCGCTCTACGATTACGCCGTCGGGCGCGTCGAGCGCTCGCGCGCGGGCGAAGGGCGCTGGCGCACGCGGGTCGAGGTCGTCCGGAAGGGCGAGGGGCGCATGCCGGTGGATGTCGCCGTCATTGCGGGCACGGATACGGCAGTGGTGCGGGCGGCCGGGCTGGCCGCGAGCGAGTGGGTCGAGATCGAGAGCGCCGAGCGACCGACTCGCGTGCTGCTCGACCCGCGCGTGCGCTCGCACGACTGGAACATGCTCAACAACCGCCGCACGCTCGGCGGGCTCGGCTTTCTTGCGGGCCACGAGCCGAGGCGCCGCTACTTCGACGCGTACGTGAATCGCCGCGTGTATCGCGATGCGAAGGCGATCGGCTATTCACCCGCGGTGTGGTACAACGACGTGGGTGGGGTGACGCTCGGCGTGCGCCGGCGCGAGAATTACCTTGGCCGGTTCGATCTCTTCGACGCCATGTCGAGCACCGGCACCGGCTGGGGAAGCGAGGCGGGTCTCGAGGAGAACGATGTCGACTTCCACGCCCGGCTCCGGAACCCCACCTGGCTCCGCGCCACCAATCTCGGCACTTCGATCGAAGCGTTTCGCCTCGAAGGCCGGCACGGCGCCCGGCTCGGCATCGAGCATGCGCGGCGCGACCACTTCTCGTTCGGCGCCATGCGGCGTCGCGGCATTTCGCTTGCATGGACGGGGATCCACGACGCCGCGTATCTCGACCCGGGGTACTACGAAGAAGTCGGCACTGCCGAGCTGGCCCTCACGCACGGCATCGCCGATCGTGTCGGCAGCTGGAACCTTTCGGCCGACATGTCGCTTGGCGGGGGTCTCGCGTACGCCGGGGAGGGCCTCGAGGCCGCGACGGGCCGGGACGATTTCCGGCCGTTCTACGGCCGATTGACCGGACGCGTTACCGCACGCCGCGCCCTGGGCCGGCGCATCACGCTCGGGGCGCGGCTTTTCGCCGGAAGCACGATCGGCAGCGGCGCCACGGCCAAGCAGCGGCAGATCTATCTCGCCGGCGCTGATCCGTACGAGCAGCTTGCGAACCCGTTCCTCCGCTCGCGCGGCGCGCTCTTCATCCGCCCGGACGTCTACTATCATGCGCCGGGTGGCGCCGGGATCCGCGGCCTCGATCCCAGGCTCTCGAGCGAGGGCGTCGTCTCGGCCAACGTCGAGCTCGAGCGGATCGTCCGGATGCGGCCCAACGGAGGGCTCTTCAATCGCGTTGCCATCGCCGCGTTCGGCGATGCCGGCCATACCATCGGCGATGGAGCGATCCCGCGCGCGGAGGCTGTGCGCTTCGTTGCCGATGCCGGCGTGGGCCTTCGCGCGGACCACCGGATCGGCACGCTCCGCTTCGCCACCCGCATGGACTTCCCTCTCTGGGTGAGCCGTGGCGAGCTGGCGCACGACGTGAAGGATGGTGCCGACGAGATGGGATTCCGATGGACCTTCAGCTTTCAGCCGGCGTTCTGATGGAGACGCGGGACTCGGAGGGGCGGGACTCGGGATGATCGACGGGCCGTCGGACAGGCGCTCACTGTTCCGCTCCGCCTTCCAGCGGTGGGCGGGCGACATGATGGCGCGCACCGAGCAGCGCATGGTGGCCAGGCGCTACCAGCGGCCGCCCGGCGCGCTTCCCGAGATCGGCTTCCTCGCCGCGTGCACGCGCTGCGGCCTCTGCGCCGAGGCGTGCCCGCCGCACGCAATCATGACGGTGCGGAGCGAAGGCGGTCTCGCCGCCGGCACGCCGCATCTCGACGCGGCGGTCCAGCCGTGCACCGCCTGCGCCGACATGCCGTGCGCGGCGGCATGCCCGACCGGCGCACTGGTTCCGCCGGCCGACGGATGGGCCGGATACCGGCTCGCGGAGCTGACGTTCCATCCGGAGCGCTGCGTCGCCTTTCACGGCACCGCGTGCGGCGTGTGTGTCGGAGCCTGTCCGGTGGGCGAATCGGCGCTCGCGCTCGACGATGCGGGGCGGCCGGTCATCCGCCGCGAGGGGTGCGTCGGCTGCGGCCTCTGCGTGCGCGCCTGCATCACGACGCCGTCGTCGTTCGAGCTTACCTTTGCGGAGGGATGATGTCCGACGTACCGTACCGGGTGGAAAAACCGTGGGGCCACGAGCTGATCTGGGCGCGGACCGACCGATACGTCGGTAAAGTCCTGCACGTGAAGGCGGGCCATGTGCTCAGTCTCCAGTACCACAACCGCAAGGACGAGACGATGCACGTGCTGTCGGGCGAGCTGATCCTGCGCACCCGCGAGGGCGAGGAGCTCGTGTCGCGGGCCTTCCGGGCGGGGGAGAGCGTTCACATTCCGCCGCTGCTCGTGCACCAGATCGAGGCCGTCGAGGACAGCGACGTGCTCGAGGCCTCGACACCCGAGCTCGACGACCTCGTGCGCCTCGAAGACCGCTACGGCCGCGGGTCGGCTCGCTGATGCCCGTGGTCGGCGACCTCTGCCGTTCCTATCTCGACCTCAAGTGGCATTTCAATCCGTCGGACGGCAGTCTCGCCGGAGCTGTCACGCACGACCCCCGGCTCGGTACCTTCGATGCGGAGTCGATGCGCGCGCACCTCGCCGCATTCCGGTCGATTGCGGGTGCGGCCGAGGAGGTCGACGTCGATGACCTGGCCGCGGAAATAGACCGCACCGCACTCCTCGACGACATCCGGACCCTCCTCTTCCGTTTCGAGCACGAGCGCCCGCACGTCCGGAACCCGAGCTTCTGGCTGACGCACCTCTTCGAAGGGATCTACGCCCTCCTGGCCCGTGCGGGGGACCCGGCTCCGCGCGCGCAGGCGGCGCTCGAACGCCTCCGGAGCGCACCGAAGTTCCTCGATTCCGCCCGGGCCACACTGCGCGAGCCACCGGCCGTCTTCGTCGACGCGGCGCTTGCGGCACTCGGTGGCGGCGGAGAGCTGATCGCGCAGGCAGCGGGAGTGTTCGGCCGCGCGGCCCCGGATCTCGCCGAGCAGCTGAACGCCGCCGCCGCCGACGCGCTCGCGGCGCTTACGGTCTATGGCCGCGCGCTCGGCGCCGAGATCCTCCCGAGCGACGACCCGCATGCGTTCGCGGTGGGAGAAGAGCAGTTCGCCCGCCGGCTCCATCACGAGCACGCGCTGCGCGGCGGCTCGGGAGAGCTCTGGCGCTACGGCATGCACCTTCTCGAGGAGACGGAAGCTGCGGTGGCCGCCGCGGCGCGCGACGTGGACGCGACCCGGCACTGGCGCGAAGTGGTGGAGCGCCTGCGTGAGGACACGGTGGAGGGAGACCTTCCGTCGGCATACGAGGCGGAAGTGGAGCGCGCGCGCGAACATATCGAGCGACGTGGGCTCGTCACGCTGCCTCCGGTGCCGCTCGAGGTGACGCCGACGCCGTCGTTCCTCGCGTCGCTCGTTCCGTTCGCGGCATACTCCCGGCCTCCGGTCGAGATCGGCGGGCCGGGCCTGTTCTACGTCACGATCCCGAACGGGGCGCCGATCGGCGCGAGGCGCTCCGGCCACTGCGTGCACGAGCTCGCCTCGCTCGTCGCCCACGAAGCATTTCCCGGTCACCACCTGCAGATGGCCACGGCGCAGGCGCTGCCGTCCGAGGTGCGGCGCCATCTCTGGACGCCGGTGATGGTCGAGGGGTGGGCGCTGTATGCGGAGACGCTGATGGAGGAGGAAGGCTTCTTCCCGACGCCGGAAGCGCGGCTCTTCCACCTCATCAACCTGCTCTGGCGGGCTCGCCGGATCGTCGTGGACATCGGCTTGCACACGCGCGGCCTCGCGCCGAGCGAGGCGGTGGACCAGCTCCTCGAAAGCATGCCGATGGAGCGTCGCAGCGCGGAGGCGGAGGTACGTCGCTACTGCGCCATGCCGACGTACCAGCTTGCCTACGCCGTCGGCCGGCGAGAGATTCTTGCGCTGCGCGATGCGTACCGCGAGCGCAGCGGCGCGTCCTACTCTCCGCGGGAATTCCACACCGAGCTGCTCTCGTACGGCGGACTGCCGGTCTCGCTTGCCCGCTGGGGCATGGGGCTCGACGAATGAAGATCACCGTCCTCACCTCGGTCGAGCAGGAAAAAGTCACGGCCAGCGACCTCGACGAGGTCGTGCCCCAGGTGGCGCGCGCCCTCCGGAAGCTCGGCCACCAGGTCTCGGTCGTCCCCGTCTACCGCGATGTGAAGCAGCTCATCGACCGCCTCTCGCGCCGGAAGCCCGATCTCGTCTTCAACATGGCGGAGATGTTCGGCGACAGCGTGATCGGCGACATGCTCGTGGCCGCCGTGCTCGAAACGCAGGGCTTGAAGTACACGGGGAGCGGACCCGGCGAGCTCTACCTGAGCCAGGACAAGGGCCTCAGCAAGAAGCTCCTCGACTTCGAGGGCATTCTCTATCCGCGCTACGCCGTCTTCTCGCAGGCCGCGGATTTCGAGACCGGCGGCAATCTTCGCATGCCGCTCTTCGTGAAGCCGCTGCGTGCCGACTCGTCGATCGGCATCGGCGGGAAGTCGCTGGTGCACGACACGGGCGCGCTCATGCGGCAGGTCGCCGCGATCCACCGGGATGTGGAGGACTCGGCGCTCGCCGAGGAATACATCGAGGGGCGAGAGTTCTACGTGGGCGTGCTCGGCAACATCCGGCCGGAGGTCCTTCCGCCCGTCGAGGTCGATTTCACGGGATTTCCCGAGGGCCAGCCGAAGGTGCTCGACAGCCGCGCCAAGTGGAACGAGGGAAGCAAGGAGTACAAGGGGACGAAGTCGGTCATCGCCGAGATTCCTGACGAGCTGCGCGCCAAGCTGCAGAAAGTCTCGGTGGACGCCTATCGGGCCCTCCGCGTTCGCGATTACGGCCGCGTCGACCTCCGCCTCACCGGCACCGGGGAGATCTACGTGCTCGAGGTGAACGCGAGCTGCTACCTGGAGCGGTCGGCGGAATTCGCGATGGCGGCGGAGGCGGCGGGGATCGACTACGAGACGCTGATCGGGCGGATCGTGGATGCGGCGATCGAGCGGTACGGAAGGTAGGTCAGGGCAGGTAGCTTCCCCGGTGCACGTGGTTCATCGCCAGTGCCGTCACGAACGTCGTCACCGCCACCTCCGCCTGCTGCTCCCGCGCCGCCGGATACCCCTGCTCGAGTTTCGTTGCTCGCTCCGCCAGATGCCGCACGAGCTGGCGCGTGCGCTCCGGGAAGTGCCCCGTCCATCGAAAGACGTTCCCCATCAGGTCCCGCTCGAGTCTCGCGAACAGGCCCGCGGCCGGCACCAGTTCGCCGCCATTCGACGTGCCGCGTGAGAGATCGTCGAAGATCGCGCGGATGGCGCCGTCGAAGCCCGGCGGCATGTCCTCGCCGTCCTCCTGGTCGTCATCGTAGAACTCGGCGAGCGAGTAGTCGATCTCGCCCACATCCTCGTCCAGCTCGTCGTCCGTCACCCTCGGCTCGCGGTCGGCCAGATCCTGCACGACCCGGTCGCAGTAGGCCAGCTTGGCCCGCGCCACCGGCCAGGGCGCATACTCCGCCCGCCAGTCGAGCCCCGGCGTCATCCACACCGCGAACGTCTCTGCCCAGTCCTCGTCCGGATGCTTCTGTGCGTACCACCCGTCGAGGTGACGCACGTGACGGCGGCTGAACGGCTCGGGGGTATACTCATCCTCGTACGGCTGGGTGATCGACCCGAAGAGCTTGACCCACTCTTCGGTGTCATAGAGGCAGTAGGCGTAGTTGACGACGTGCCCCATCTCGTGGCGCAGGTAGCGGAGGATGTCCTCGGGGTCGAAGCCCTCGACGACGCCCACCTGCTCCGCGTGCATGGCTGTGAGCTCGTTGCTGGCGAGGTAGAAGGGGATGGCGACGGCAACGGTCTCGAACGGCACCCCCCACTCGGTCGAGAGGTAGAATCTGGGCCGGAGCCGCCTGATCCCGGCCAGCTCCAGCTCCCGCTCGAACCGCGCGATGACCGGCTCGAGCCTCGTCCCGGCGATGGTGAGGCCCAGGTTCCGGATCGGGGTGGACCAGAGGTTCGTTTCGTGGAAGGCGGGCTTTTCGAGGGGCATCGCGGGGTCGCAGGAAACGGGACTCGAGACTCGAGACTCGAGTCTCTCGACCCAATCTACCCACACCGAGCGGGGGAGAGATGCCAGCATCGCGCAGGGGACTCCTGCTGGCCAATCCGAAGGCGCGACGCGGGATGGAGGGTGTGCGGGAAGCGGCGTCGGTCCTCGAGGAGGCCGGGGTGGAAGTGCAGGCCGAGGAGATCGGCAGTTCCCGGGAAATTGCCGAGCAGGTCACCAGGCATTCGCGCGACGTGGACTTCATCATCCTCGGCGGCGGCGACGGCACCATCAACGCCGCCCTCGCCTCGCTCCTCGAGTCCCGCCTCCCGCTCGGCATCCTCCCGCTCGGCACGGCGAACAACACGGCCCGCACGTTGGGAATTCCGACGGATCTCGAAGAGGCCGCCAGGATCATCGCCTCGGGACGGACGCGCCGGATCGACGTGGGGCAGGTGGGCGATCGCTGCTTCCTCACGACCGCCAGCATCGGCCTCAGCGTCCGCATCACGAAGGAGCTGAGCGACGCGAGCAAGCGGCGCTGGGGACCGGTCGCGTACTTAATCGCTGCCATCAGGACGCTTTCGAAGGTGCATCCGTTCGACGTCGGGATTCACTACGACGGCGGGTCGCGCCAGCTCCGGGCCATCCAGATCATGGTGGGCAATGGCCGGCATTACGGGGCGGCGCTCACCGTGGCCGAGGACGCCGAGCCGGACGATGCGCTCCTCGACTGCTACGCCATCGAGGCCGTACCCTGGTGGCGACTCCTCGGCCTTCTTCCGGCGCTCAAGCGGGGGCGGCAAGGCGAAAAGGCGGACGTGCAGGCGATCACTTCGCGCACGATCCGTATCGAGACGCCGGAGCCGCATGCGATCGATGCCGACGGAGAGCTGGTGGGAACGACGCCGGCGACGTTCACCACGGCGCCGCTCGCGCTCGAGGTCTTCGTGCCCGGGAATGCGGATTGAGCGGTCGCATTCCGGGAGGGGTGCGCGCGCTCGCGGTCGTGTCCTTCTTCAACGACTTCGCGAGCGAGATGGTCTATCCGCTCCTTCCCGCCTTCGTCTCGCGCCTCGGCGGTGGCGCGATCGCGCTCGGCGCGCTCGATGGCGCGGCGGACCTGACCTCGGCACTGGTGAAGTGGTGGAGCGGCCGCCTCTCCGATCGCCCCGGCTGGCGCGCGCCGCTCATCTTCGGCGGCTATCTCCTCGCGGTGCTCATCCGCCCGGTCATGTCGCTTTCCGCGGCGGCCTGGCAGGTCGTCGGGCTTCGCGTCGTGGACCGCGTCGGGAAGGGGCTGCGTACGCCGCCGCGCGATGCCTTCATCGCGGACATCACGACGCCGGGCTCGCGCGGCGCAGCTTATGGATTCCATCGCGCGGCCGATCATCTTGGCGCAGTGATCGGTGCGCTGGCCGCCTGGCTGCTGCTGAGCGGCGGGATGACGGTGCCGGCGGTGATTCGATGGAGCGTGGTGCCCGGCCTGGTCGCCCTCGCCGTGCTGGCGGCCCTTCTGAGGAGGTCGCACCAGTCACCTGAGCGGTCCCTCGCGTCGCGCGCCCCGAGTCCCGCACCCGGCAATATTACGGAGGACGCGACCGGCCGCGTCTACTGGGCACCCGTCATCGCGCTCGCGGCACTCACCCTTGCCCGCATTCCCGAGGCGCTCCTCCTCCTCCGCCTGCAGGATCTCGGCATCGCCGTCGCCGCAATCCCGCTCCTCTGGGGGGCGCTGCACGTGGTGCGGAGCGCGGCGAGCTATCCCGGCGGGAGTCTCGCGGATCGATTCGGATCGCGCCGGCTCGTTGCCGGCGGGGCATTGCTGGCGGCCGCCGTCATGGCGGGACTCGCTCTCGCCAGGAGTCCCGGCGTCGGCGCCGCAATCTTTCTCGTGTTCGGCCTCGTGGCGGGACTCACGGAATCAGCGGAACGAAGCCTCGTGGCCGCGCTGAGCCC
Organism: Gemmatimonadales bacterium; assembly: GCA_035759585.1. Classification (GTDB taxonomy): domain Bacteria; phylum Gemmatimonadota; class Gemmatimonadetes; order Gemmatimonadales; family GWC2-71-9; genus CAMLLJ01. Next base: position 16,764 of record DASTUP010000115.1, read on the forward strand.
GCGACGGACGGGGCGGGGTTTCGGCGGGTACCATGCGCTGACCGGGCTCGCGGCGCTGCCGGCGGCGGTGGGGTTCGGAGTCGTGTACCAACGGGTGGGCGCCGCGGCAGCGCTGGGGATTTCGGCGACTGCACTCCTTGCAGCCATCATCGGCTGGCTGGCCGTGACGCGTCGGACGGGAGGCGACCTATCCGACGGCGCATCCGCACGCTAGCATTTCTCCATCCTCTCCGGAGACATCTCTGACCGAATCCCGCGACGCCTGGGGCGAACGCCTCCCGCGCACCCTCGGCCCGCGGGCATTCGTCGCGGTCCTCATCAGCCTCACGATCGGCAGCGGGATCTTCGGCGTCCCGGCCGGGATCGCCGCCGAGCTTCGAAGCCCTGGTGCCATTCTCGGCATCTGGGTGCTCGGCGGCGCCATCGCCCTGGCCGGTGCGCTGAGCCTCGCCGAGCTCGGCTCGGCTTTTCCGAGATCCGGTGGATACTTCGTCGCCATCGAGGAGGCGTGGGGGCCGCTGCCGGCCTTCGCATACGGATGGGCCGAGCTGATCGTCATCGCGCCATCGAGTCTCGGCGCGGTTTCGTTCATCTGTGCGCAGTACCTCGCATACTTCTTTCCGCTATCGACAACCGGTGTCCGGATCGCCGCCGCCGTGGTGGTGCTGATCTGCACCTTCCTGGCCTATCGCGGCGTCCGACTGGCCGCAGCCGTGGCCGGGGCCTCCACCTACGCGAAGTATGCAGGGCTCACCCTCCTCGTGCTGCTCGCCGTGACGATTGGGCGCGGAAGCGTCGAAAACTTCGCGCCGCTCTGGAGCTCCGGCATCGGAAGCGGCGGGTTCCTCACCGCGCTCCTCGCCGTAATGTTCACCTACGACGGCTGGGGCGACGGGCTGCGCCTCGCGGGGGAAGTGAAGGATCCGGCTCGCAACGTCGCGCGCGGGATGACGATCGCGGTCGGGCTCATCGCGCTCATCTACCTCGCGGTGAACGCCGCATATCTCTATCTCCTCCCGGTGGACGAGCTCGCGCGGTCGCCGCTCGTTGCGGCCGATGCGGCCGAGCGGATTCCGCTGCTCGGGGCAGCCGCCGGATCGATCGCCGCGGTACTGGTCATGATCTCCACCTTCGGATGCGTCGCGGGGTCGGCGATCGTCTATCCGCGGACGCAGTACGCGATGGCCGATCGGGGGCTCTTCTTCCGCGTCGTGGGGAGCATCTCGCCGCGCTTCCAGACGCCCTCGGTGGCGACGTGGATCGTCGGCCTGCTGTCGATCGCGTTCATCTTCATCGGCGATTTCCAGCGGCTCGCCAACCAGTTCGTCCTCGGCCTCTGGCCCTTCTATACGCTCGCCGTGGCCGGTGTCTTCGCGCTCCGCCGCCGGAGGCCCGACCTCGAGCGGCCGTACCGGGTGTGGGGATACCCGATCGTGCCCGCATTCTTCATCCTCGTCGGCATCCTCCTGATGGCAAATGCCTTCATCGCCGACCCGAGGGCGACAGGGATTACCTTCGCGCTGCTCGGTGTAGGCGTACCGGTCTACTCCATCTGGCGGCTGCTGGCGAAGGCGCGGCGGTAGATTCAGCCGGGTGTATGTGTCACGCAAATAGAGGAAGCAGCCATGGCCAGGCTCGTGTTCGGAATGAACCAGTCCCTCGACGGCTACGTCGACCATATGGCATTTGCGCCAGGTCCCACCCTCTTCCGCCATTTCATCGAGGAGGCCCAGGGGCAGGCGGGCAGTCTGTACGGCCGCCGGATGTATGAGATCATGCGTTACTGGGACGACGATCACCCTGAGTGGGAGGCAGCGGAACAGGCCTTCGCGGCGGCGTGGCGGAAGCAGCCGAAATGGGTCGTCTCGCGCTCGTTGAAGTCGGTCGGCTCCAACGCCACGCTCGTCGAGGACGATCTCGAGGGCGCGGTTCGCCGGCTCAAGGCCGGGCGTGACGGTGAGATCGAAGTGGCGGGCCCGAACCTGGCGCAAAGCCTCACCGAGCTCGGCCTGATCGATGAGTATCGCATCTACCTGCACCCGGTCGTGCTTGGTCAGGGCACGCCGTATTTCGCCGGACCGCGACCGCCGCTCCGCCTCGTGGCTCATGACCGGATCGACGAGAATGTGATCAGGCTGGCCTACGTTCCCGCTTGAGCCTCGTTGGGACCGGCGGCGCGCCTTGCCCCCCCTCCCCCCCCGCCGTACGTTGAAACCCCATGCCAACCCCCTTCTTCGGCTACGGCGAGCGGCCCGAGTGGGAGGCGCGTCCTGCGCGCCCATCGGGCTCGATGCTCGCCGAGCCCGACCCGAAGCCCCAGGAGATCCCGCCCGGATTCCGCGGGAAGGTCGCCGTCGTCACCGGCGGCGCCACGGGCCTCGGCGCCACCATCTCGCTCGAGTTCGCCCGCCTCGGCTGCCGGGTCGCCTTCTGCTATGTGAACATGCCGGGGCGCGACGTGAGCGAGCAGGCGCTCCTCACCGAGACCTCGCTCGCGACGATGGGTCCCGGCGTCCTCGCCGTGAAGTGCGACGTCCGCGACGCCTCGGCCGTGAACCGCTTCATCGATGAGGTGAAGGAGAAGTTCGGGACGGTCCACTACCTGATCAACAACGCCGGCATCGCGAGCGACGGCGCGCTCTGGCGGCTCAGCGACGCGGCGTGGGCCGAGGTGATCGACACGAACGTCACCGGCACCTTCAACTGCATCCGCGCGGTGTCGCCCATCTTCCGCCAGCAGCACTTCGGCAAGATCGTCAACGTGAGCGCGCACCAGGCGGAGCGGCCCGGCTTCGGGGTGAGCAACTACGCGGCGAGCAAGGCGGCACTGCTCGGCCTCACCCGTGCTGCCGCGGTGGAGCTCGGGCCGGCGAACGTCAACGTCAACGCCGTGGCCCCCGGGTTCATCCGCACCGAGCGCATGGCGATGCTTCCCCCCGAGGTCATCGAGCGCGCCCGCAAGCACTCCGTCCTCGGCCGCATCGCCGAGCCGGAGGACGTCGCCCGCGTCATCTCCTTCCTCTGCTCCGACGCCGCCCGCCACATCACCGGACAGACGATCGTCGTCGACGGCGGCCTATCGGTTGAGTAGTCATACTATTTCGACGCGAAGGCACGAATCCGCGAAGGCGCGAAGGCGTCGCGAAAGAACCCGCTTCCCAGCCGCGATTACCGTGC
>DASTUP010000116.1:0-11434 GCA_035759585.1 Gemmatimonadales bacterium
CTGGCACTCCTCATCCCGGTGCTGGGCATCATCATCGACTCGCCGATCGGCCGGGCGCTCGCCCGTCGCCTCGAGGGCCCGGAGCAGGTGACGCCGGCCCTCGCCGATCTCGCCAGAAAGGTGGAACTGCTGGAATCGGAAGTGGACGACCTGACCCGCAACGTCGACTCGCTCCGGGAAGACAACGCCTTTCTGACCCGCCTGATCGAAGACGCGCCCGCGCGACGCCCGTTGCCTCCCGCCTCCGGCACCTGACGCCGCCGCGGCGGGGCCGGTTGCCGGCTGCGATGGTCGCGGCGGGGATCCTCACGAGCCGCCTCTCCGGACTCGTCCGCAGCTCGGTCGTCGCCCACTTTCTCGGCAATGGCGCGGTTGCCAGCGCCTGGACTGCCGCCTTCCGGATCCCCAATCTCCTCCAGAACCTCTTCGGTGAAGGGGCGCTTTCCGCCTCGTTCATCCCGGTGTATGCGCGGCTCGAGGCGGAGGGTGCACGGGATGAGGCGCGCCGCCTCGCCGGCTCCGTCGCGGCGCTGCTCGGGCTCGTCGTTGCGGCGCTCGTCGCCATTGGCGTGCTCCTTACGCCGTTCCTGATCGACGCCATCGCGCCCGGCTTCGAGGGCGACATGCGCGAGCTCACCATCCGGCTCGTGCGCATCGCCTTTCCGGGCACCGGCATTCTCGTGCTCTCTGCCTGGTGCCTCGGCGTCCTCAACAGCCACCACCGATTCTTCCTGCCCTACGCGGCACCCGTGGCGTGGAACGTCGCGATCGTGGCCGCGTTCCTGTTCTTCCGGGACGCCGGAAGCCTTCCGCGACTCGCCGAGCTCGCGATGTGGGGTGCCGTTGCGGGAAGCGCGCTGCAGCTGGTGGTCCAGCTGCCGGCCGTGCTCCGGCTTCTCGGCGGGCTCCGCGTCTCGCTTGCAGGAAGGACACCGTCCCTCGGCATCGTCCTGCGAAACTTCCTCCCGGTCTCGCTCTCGCGCGGCATCACCCAGGTCAGCGGCTATGTGGACACGCTGCTCGCGAGCCTCATCTCGGCGACAGCCGTGGCGAGCCTCGGTTACGCGCAGCTGCTGGCGACCCTTCCCGTGAGCCTCTTCGGCATGGCGGTGTCCGCCGCCGAGCTGCCGGCGATGTCGTCGGCGCGTGGAAGCGATGCGGAGGTCGCGAGCCAGCTGCGGCAGCGCCTCGATGCCGGCCTCCGGCGCATCGCGTTCTTCGTCGTCCCGTCGGCTGTGGCTTTCGCGTCGATCGGACACCTGCTCGCGGCGGTGATCTTTCAATCGGGACGTTTCACGGCCGCGGACAGCCTGACCATCTGGAGCATCCTCGCGGCCTCGGCGGTCGGCCTCCTCGCGGCGACGCTCGGGCGCCTCTATTCGTCGTCGTACTACGCCCTGCGGGACACTCGGACGCCGGTCCGGATCGCCATCGCCCGGGTGGCGACCGGCGTGCTCCTGGGGTGGCTCCTCGGGCTGGTGATCCCCCGGGCGCTCGGCATCGACGCCCGCTGGGCGACCGCCGGCCTCGCCCTCGGCGCGAGCCTCGCCGCGTGGGTAGAATTCATCCTGCTCCGGCGCGGAATGAATCGCCGGGTGGGAGCCACCGGCGTTCCGGGCGGACTTCTGCTCCGGCTGGTTGCGGCGGCGCTCGCGGGTGCGGCGGGCGCGTGGGCCGTGCATCTCCTTCTGCCGGCCATCGGCCGGCTCGAGGGTCTCGCAGCCGCGGCCATGTTCGGGATCCTGTACCTGCTGACGACTTACGCGCTCGGAGTTCCCGAGGCCCGGGGGCTCGCGCGACGATCGATACGATGACTGGAACGCCGTCCGACCTGCTGCAACGAAAGCTCGATACGCTCCCCGACGGTCCCGGCGTCTACCTCTGGAAGGACGCGGCGGGGAACGTCCTCTACGTCGGGAAGGCGCGGCGCCTCTCGAGCCGCGTCCGCAGCTATTTCAGCAACGAATTTGCCGACAGCGCCAAGAATCGCCTCCTCATGCGGCTCGTCGCCGATGTGGAGACGATCATCGTGGCGAGCGACAGCCAGGCGCTCGTCCTCGAGAACAACCTCATCAAGGAATTCCGCCCGCGGTTCAACGTCCGGCTGCGGGACGACAAGAGCTATCCCTCCATTGCGGTGACGGTCGGCGAGCCCTTCCCGCGGGTGCTCGTCACGCGCAAGCGGGACATTCCCGGCGCCCGCTATTTCGGGCCCTACACGGACGTGGGCCAGCTCCGCCGCACTCTGGCCATCATCCGGCGGCTCTACACGGTGCGGAGCTGCCACGACGACCTCCCGAACGAGCGGCGGGAGCGGCCCTGCCTCGATCATCACCTCGGCCGCTGCAAGGCGCCGTGCGTCGGCTGGCAGTCGGAGGCCGATTACCGGGCCATGGTCACCGACGTGCTCGACTTCCTCGAAGGCCGGACGCACGACGTCCGGGATCGCGTGCGTCAGGCGATGTTCACCGCGGCGGAACGGGAGGACTTCGAGCGCGCCCGCGAGCTGCGTGACGCGCTCAAGTGGCTCGAGAAGCTGGAGGAGCCGTCGTCGGTCGAAGTGATCGGCACCGGAGACGCGGACGTGGTCGGTTATGCGCGCGACGGCGACGATGCGGTGGCGGTGCTGGTGCGCGTGCGCGATGGCCGCGTCGTGGGCCGCGAGCACCGCTTCTTCGAGGGCGTGGAGGAAGAGCCAGACGAAGCGATTCTCGCTGCCTATCTCGTGCAGTATTACGCGACGACCGCGGAGGGACGCGTGAAGCGCCTGATGCTGCCGTTCCCGCCCGCCGATCTCGATGCGCTGCGCGAGGTGCTTCCCGACACCGAGTGGCTCCTGCCGCAGCGCGGCACCGGTGGCCGCTGGATCGAGCTCGCGGACGTCAACGCGCGGCACCTGCTCGAAAGCCTCCGCCTCGAATCGTTCGAGACCGAGGAGCGCGCCGAGGATCCCGTGTACGCGCTGGGTCGCGACCTCGGCCTCAGCGTGGTGCCGCGGAGCTTCGTGTGCATCGACATCTCGCACAACCAGGGCAGGGACATGGTCGGCTCGCTCGTCTGGTTCGAAGCGGGCCGGCCGAAAAAGAGCGAGTATCGCAAGTACCGCATCAAGGGGCTCGCGGAGCAGGACGACTACGCGGCCATCCAGGAAGTCGTGACCCGGTTCATCACCCGGCGGCGCGACGAGACCCTCCGGCTTCCCGACCTGATGGTCATCGATGGCGGGAAGGGACAGCTCAATGCCGCCGTCGAAGCGGCGCGCGTCCTCGACGTCACCGACCTGCCGATCGTGAGCCTCGCGAAGCGCGAGGAAGAAGTTTTTCTTCCCGGCAGGTCGGAGCCGCTGCGGCTCTCGCGTCGCAGCCCTTCGCTGCGCCTCCTCCAGCGTGCGCGCGACGAGGCACACCGGTTCGGGCTCGCGTACAGCCGGAACCGGCGCACGCGCCGCACGATCACATCGGAGCTCCTCAACATTCCCGGCGTCGGACCCTCCCGGCGGCGCGCGCTGCTCGAGCGATTCGGCAGCCTGGCCGGCGTGCGAACCGCGACGCCGGCCGAGCTCGCGCAGGTTCCCGGCTTTTCCCGCACGCTCGCCGACCGCGTGCTGGAGCATCTCAGGACGCATACGACATGACCGCTGCAACCGGACTCGATCTCGACTGGACCCTCGAATGCACCGCCTGCGGCGCGACCCGCAACGCCGAGGGCCTGCCCGGCGTGTGCGAATGCGGCGAGCCGTGGCTCGTGCGATACCCGTCGCGCCCGCAGACGATCGTGGACCGAACCGAGCTCCGCCGGCGCCACGGAATGTGGCGCTTCCGCTCCTGGCTTCCGATCATGCCCGAGGAGGAGCCGGTATCCCTTGGGGAGGGCGACACCCCTCTCGTGCAGGTTCGGCGAGCGGGCACAGCCCTCGGCTTCTCCGACCTCTGGATCAAGGACGAGTCGGCGAATCCCACCGGCTCATTCAAGGCACGTGGTCTTTCCGCCGCCGTCACGAGAGCCGCGGCCGCAGGTGCCACGGGCTTCGTCCTTCCGACCGCCGGCAACGCCGGGGTCGCCGCGGCGGCGTACGGTGCGCGCGCGGGCCTGCCGGTGCGGGTGTATGCTCCCCGCTCGACGCCGGCGACGATCGTCGCGCAGATGCGGACCTTCGGCGCCGACCTCGTCCTGCTCGATGGCCACATCGGCGATTGCGGAAAAGCCTCCCGTGCCTTTGCCGCGGAGACCGGCTTCGTGGATCTCTCGACCCTGCGAGAGCCGTATCGCATCGAGGGGAAGAAGACGCTGGGGCTCGAAGTCGCGCTCGCGTTCAACTGGAAGCTTCCGGATGCGCTGGTGTACCCGACGGGTGGCGGCACCGGCCTCATCGCGATGTGGAAGGCATTCGGCGAGCTGCTGGCGGCGGGGTGGGTCACGGGACCGCTTCCGCGGATGTACTCGGTCCAGGCGGCAGGATGCGCGCCGGTAGTCCGTGCCTTCGATGCGGGAGACTCGCGCTGCGAGCCATGGGACTCACCGTGGACGCTGGCGAGCGGCCTCCGGGTCCCCGCGCCGCTCGGCGGGCGATTGATGCTGGAGGCGCTACGGGCGAGTGACGGCGGCGCCATGGCGGTGCGCGACGAGCTGCTGGCCAGGATCGCCGCCGATGTGTCCCGCTCCGAGGGGATCGACATCTCCCCGGAGGGTGGTGCGGCGCTCGCCGGTGCTGCGCTGCTCCGGGAAGCCGGGGCGATTCACCCGGATGAGCGCGTGGTCGTGTTCAACACCGGTGCTGGGTGGCTCTACCGACCGGAAGCCGAGTTGCCGGAAGGCTGAGTCACGCGATATTTGGCAATTCTTCAATCGGGGCCCGGATGTCGGAACGGTTCGCGATCATCGATCCTGCCGCAGGAATCAGCGGAGACATGCTGCTCGGAGCACTCGTCTCGGCGGGGGCTCCGCGCGCCTGGCTCGAGGGCCTTCCCGCGCGACTGAGCTGTCCCGATGTAACCGTCGATGTCTCCGAAGTCGATCGGTGCGGGATCCGTGCACAGCGGGTCATGGTGCGCCTTCCCGGCGGACGTGCGGAGGAGCCCGGCGAGGCTCACGGCCAGCCGCACCATCACGACCATGCGCACGACCACTCGCATTCTCACGCGCGTGGCGAGCATCACGGGCACCGGCACATCGGCGACCTGATCAGGATGATCGAGCGCGCACCGCTTTCTCCCTGGGTGCGCGATCGCGCCGTGCGCGCTTTCGAGCTGCTCGGGGAAGTCGAGGGCGCCGTGCACGGAGTACCGGCGCGGGACGTCGCCCTGCACGAGGTCGGCGCGCTGGACGCGCTCGTGGATATCGTGGGTGCCATCGAAGGGTTCGAGCAGCTGGGTATCACCCGAATCCACTCGAGGCCGGTCGCGCTGGGAAGTGGATGGGTGCGCGCCGCGCACGGCGTCATGGCCGTGCCGGCCCCGGCGACGGCAATTCTCGTGGAGGGTCTCGAGATTGCCTCGAACGGCCCGGTCGAGGGCGAAGCGACCACGCCGACGGGGGCGGTTCTCCTGCGTGTGCTGAGTGAGGGGCCGCCGCCTGAGCGCTGGCGCGCGCTGCAGGCCGGGGCGTGGGGCGCGGGCGGCCGCGACCCGTCCGGGTATCCGAACGCCCTCCGGCTCATCATCGCGGAAGCCGCCACGGAGGCCGGGGAGGTTGTGGTCCTGACCACAGACATCGACGACCTCAGCCCGGAATATGTGGATTCGCTCCGGGAAGCACTTTTCGCGGCGGGCGCCCTCGACGTGCAGACCTGGCCAACCTGCGGAAAGAAGGGACGGGTCGGATTCCGGGTCGAGGCGCTGGCAATCCCCTCAGGGGCAGCCCGCGTCGAGGAGGCGCTCTTCCGGAATTCGACCAGCGCCGGGCTCCGCCGGGCGAGCGTGGAGCGGCGCACGCTCCCACGCCGGATCATCGACGTTCCCGCGGAGGACGGATCGAGTGTCCGGGTCAAGCTTCTCGACACTGGAAACGGGATTAGCGCAAAGCCCGAATACGATGATATTATTGCACTTGCAGGGCGAACCGGGCGGCCCGCCCACCTGCTGGCAAGGGAGTTGCAAGAGCAGGCCATGCGCTCGGCAGCCGAGGAGGCCCGGGCGGCAAGAGATAATCCGAAAAGGGGGTCCTGAGGTGATGAGAACTTTCGTGGCGGTGATGCTGCTGAGCGCGGGTGCCGGGAATGCCATGGCCCAGCAATCGGGCGTCGTGTCCCAGGCCAGCGGAGTGAACGAGCGCGTCGCGACCGCCATGAGGGCGGCGGTCCCGTCGTACGAGCCTGCCAAGTGCGATGCGCTCGACGACGACCTGCACTTCAAGGTCAGCTCGGGCAAGGTCTACCTGAAGACGTCCATCGAGACGAGCATCAATACCAACAAGGCGCGCGCGCTCGACAATGGTGAGCGCGTCATCCTCGAGGCGATCACGCAGAACGGCCAGGACAAGAGCGCCGGCGCGTGGTACTACCTTGGGCGCGTCTACCTGCACAAGGGCGACATCGCCGGTGCGGACAGCGCGTTCGCGCGGGCGCTCACGCTGGCGCCGGCGCCGGAGTGCGCCGCGGACGTGGCGGCGTATCGCCGCGCAGCGTGGGTCGCGCTCGTGAATCCGGGCGTCGACTACATGAAGGCGGAAAAGCCGGACTCGGCCATGGCGCTCTTCTCGCTCGCCACCCGCGTCTACCGCGACGAGCCGCATCCATACTTCTACATGGCGTCGCTCGCGTACGAGGCCGATTCCATGGAGAAGGCCCTGGCCTACTTCGATTCAGCGCTCGCCACGCCGAAGAACGAGAAGACGGCGGATATCCACGCCCAGGCGCAGTTCAACAAGGGCCTGGTCCTGATCAACCTGAATCGCGGCCAGGAAGCGATCGCGCCGCTGCAGAGCTTCGTGGCGTCGCATCCCGATGACGTGAACGCCAAGAAGGCACTGCTCAACGCGTACCAGGCCGCGGGCATGACCGACAGCGTGGCGGCCATCGCAAGGCAGATCGAAGCGACCGGCGAGGTCATCCCCAAGCAGGCCGTCGTCGATTCGGCCTCGCCGTTCAACCGGGCCGTGGCGCTCTTCAACGAATCGAAGTTCGCCGAAGCGGCCGTCGAGGCGGAGAAGGTGGTGGCGGCGGAGCCGAACAACCGGGACGCCTACTACCTGCTGACGCAGTCGTACTATCAGACGAAGAACGGCCCGGCGCTCGTCAAGGCAGGCGAGCGGCTCATCGCGCTCGATCCGATGAACGAGCTGGCGCTCCAGATGCTCGGCTTCGGATACAACCTGACCAAGGCCAGCGACAAGGCGGTCGCGACGCGGCTCCGGCTCAATGCACTGCCGACCGCCATCTCGAAGGTCATGCTCACGCCAAGCGCCACCGGCGCGACCTTGACCGCGGCGGCCACCGGCCGGAAGGCGATGACCTCGAGCGGCGCCGCCGTTCCCGCCAAGCCGGTCTCGATCTCGGTCGAGTTCCTCAATGCCGACGGCGCGGTGGTCACGAGCCAGACGGTGGCGATTCCCGCGCTCGAGGAGGGTGCCGAGCATCCGATCTCGATCGCGGCCGAAGGCCCCGGCATCGTCGCCTGGCGGTACAAGGCGTCGTAAGCACCGCAAAGCAGCACGGCGCGCCTCCGGAAGGGGGCGCGCTCTGCTTTCCGGGGGTCGCACCCCCCGGTGGCGCGGGATAGATTCCGGATGCAGCGCGCTTCAATCAAGGAGCGGGGATGACCAGCGTACAGAGCGGAGCGCCCGGTCTCACGACCACGAAGGCGCCGTTCATCGAGCAGGCCCAGGCCAGTGGCCAGCTCTATATCCACCAGCCATACGAGCTGTATTCCGAGGCCAACCACGAGGCGTGGCGCCGGCTCTATGCGCGCATGGAGGATCGCTGGCGGCGGTACGCCAACCCCCGCTTCCTGCAGGGTATCGACAACCTCTGCCTCGATCCGGCCGCGGTGCCGCGTCTCGACGACGTCAACCGGTTCCTGAGCCCGCTCACCGGCTTCAGGGCCAAGGCGGTGAGCGGCTACATCCCGTCATTCCTGTTCTTCGACTGCCTCAGGAATCGCGAGTTTCCGACGACGATCACCATCCGCGATACGGCGACGCTCGACTACCTGCCCGAGCCGGACATCTTCCACGACATCGCCGGCCACGTGCCGATGCACACGGACCGCGCGTTCGCAGACACACTCGTCCGATTCGGCGACTGCGCGCATACGGCCGTCGAGATCGCGAGCGCAATTCGTGACGAGACCGAGCGGATTCGCCGGGTCACGAGCATCATGAAGGCGCTGGCCCGGTTCTTCTGGTTCACCATCGAGTTCGGGCTCATGCGAGACGGCCAGGGGCTCAAAGTCTACGGCAGCGGTCTCCTCAGCTCCTATGGCGAGATTGCGCACGCGATCGACTCGCCAGCCGTGCAGCGCTATCCGATCCAGCTCGAGTGGGTGGTAAACCAGTATTTCGAGATCGACCATTACCAGCCGCTGCTCTTCATCGTCGACTCGTTCGATCACCTCTTCGAGCTGGTCGGGGAGCTGGAGCAGTGGATGCGGGCGGGACGTCTCGACAACGTTTCGGGGGGCGAGCCCGAGGTGAGCGAGGCGGACCTCCGGAGCTTCCTCGAGGCCGCCGCGCACGCGTGATGAACCGCTTGACTTCAGGGCCGCGGATCGTGAACTTCAGCGCCGCTCGGAAGTCCGAGGATCTGAAGATGTGTTTGCGGGAGTAGCTCAGCTGGTAGAGCGTCAGCTTCCCAAGCTGAATGTCGCGGGTTCGAGCCCCGTCTCCCGCTCTCGGAATCGCCCCGTCTCGCCTCGGCGCAGACGGGGCGGTTCCGTTTGAGACCGGGCTTCGGGAGCGAATTGGAAGTCGTTGTCATCAATTGAGTTTAGCGGCCACTTAAAGTATCTTCTCAAGCATGATCAAGGTCACCGCCGTCCATCCCGGATCCATCGCCGACGAGCTCGGGCTCAGGCCCGGCACCGAGCTCCTGTCGGTGGACGGGCGGAACCTCGAAGACTTTCTCGATTGGGAGTTCCTCACCGCCGACGAGCAGTTCGTGCTGCACGTGCGCCAGCCGGACGGAGAGGAGATCGAATTCGAGATCGAGCGCCCGCTCGAGGAGCCGATGGGCGTCACGCTCGAGCCACCGCGCGTCCGGCGCTGCGCCAACCGCTGCGATTTCTGCTTCGTGGACGGCTTGCCGGAGGGTCTCCGCGAGGGACTCTACATCCGCGACGACGACTATCGCCTCTCCTTCCGCTACGGGCATTTCGTCACCATGACGAACCTCAAGCCCTGGGACATCAAGCGGATCATCGATTATCGGCTCTCGCCGCTCTACGTCTCCGTGCACGCAACGGATCCGGTGATCCGCCGCTACGTGCTGCGCAATCCGCTTGCCCAGGACATCGTGCCGCTCATGCGCGAGCTCGGCGGGCACGGCATCCATTTCCATACCCAGGTCGTGATGTCTCCGGGCGTGAACGACGGCAAGGTCCTCGAGCAGACGCTCGCCGACCTCTACTCGATGGGAGATACCGTCGGCGGGTGCTCGGTCGTGCCGGTCGGCCTCACGGAATTCAGCAAGCATCATCTCGTGCGGGAGCCGACTGCGGCGGAATGCCGCGCCGCCATCGCCCTCATCGATGCCTGCGCCGCAACGGCACGGCGAGAGCGCGGCATCACCTGGGCGTTCGGCGCGGATGAGCTGTACAATCGCGCAGGTGTCGAGCTGCCCCCCGAGTCGGCCTACGGAAGCTTCGACCAGGTGGAGAACGGCGTCGGGGCCGTGCGGTTTCTCCAGCGCCAGGTACGGGAAGATGCGCCCGAGCTGCGCGGCTGGGCGGGGCGGAGGATCGGGGTCGTGACGGGCACCGCCATGGGCGCGCTGATGCCGATGGTGCTCGAGCCGCTGACGCGCGCCACCGGTGCGAGCTTCGAGCTCATCGTCACGGCCAATACTCTTTTCGGACCGTCGGTTACCTGTGCGGGCCTCCTGCCGGGCGCCGCCATCCAGGCCGCGCTCGCCGGGCGCAGCGATCTCGACCTTGCCCTCATTCCCGGGGAAGCGGTCAACGATGACGGGCTTTTCATGGACAGCATGAGCCTCACCGAGCTCGTCACCACCGTTCCGGTGGAGGTGCGCCGCTCGAAGATCTTTTCGGACGCGCTCGACGCTCCGGTCGCGGCATGAGCAAGCCGACTGTCGCGATCGTCGGGCGCCCCAACGTCGGCAAGTCCACGCTCTTCAATCGCATCCTTGGCGGCCGCCGCGCGATCGTCTCCGAGCGGGCCGGCACCACGCGCGACCGCCATTTCGGCGACGCCGAGTGGAACGGCCGCAGCTTCTGGGTGGTGGATACCGGCGGTCTGGTGCCGGACTCGAACGATTCGATGGACCGCGCCATCCGGCAGCAGGTTGAATTCGCGCTCGCCGAGGCGGATGTCATCGTGTTTCTCGTGGATGGCCGTGAGGGCCTGAGCCCGGTGGATCAGGCCATTGCGGCCAGGCTTCGCCGGGCCGCGCGGCCCGTGGTGCTGGCGGTCAACAAGCTCGACGACCTCGAGCGGAGCACCGCGCAATACCAGTTCTACGAGCTGGGGTTCGGCGATCCGCACGGCGTCTCCGCGGCGGTAGGCAAGGGAAGTGGCGACCTGCTCGACGCCATCGTCGGGCTCCTCCCGCCGTACGATCCGGCGGAATCGGAGACCTTCATCCAGGTTGCCGTGGTCGGGCGGCCCAACGCCGGAAAGTCGTCGCTGGTGAACCGGCTTCTCGGCGAGGAGCGCCACGTCGTAGCGCCCGAGGCGGGCACCACCCGCGATGCCGTGGACTCGGTCATGCGCTACCACGACCGGAACCTCACCTTCATCGATACCGCGGGGCTCCGCCGCAAGGCCAAGGTCGACGACGATCTCGAGTTCTATTCGACGCTTCGCACCCAGCGCGCGATCGAGCGCGCCGATGTCTGCGTGCTGGTCGTCGACGCCGCACTCGGCCTCCACAATCAGGACCTCAGGATCGCGACCGAGGCGTGGGATCGCGGATGCGGCCTCATCATCGTGGTGAACAAGTGGGACCTGATCGAGGAGAAGGATGCGCAGACCGCCAAGCGTGGCGAGCAGATTTTGATCGAAAAGGCACCCTTCCTCCGGTACGTTCCGTTCCTCTACGGCTCCGCGCTCACAGGCCAGCGGGTCCGGAAGGTGCTCGATCTCATCCTCGAAGTAGCCGATGCGCGCGAAGCGCGGGTGGCCACGAGCGAAGTGAACAAGGTGCTCGAGGCGCTGATCCAGGAGAACAACCCGCCGCAGAAGCCGGGCGAGGAAGTGAAGCTCCTCTACGCCTCACAGATCGGCACGGCACCGCCGACATTCGCGATCGTGACCAACCGGCCGG
>DASTUP010000117.1:0-2011 GCA_035759585.1 Gemmatimonadales bacterium
CCAGGAGCCTCGTGCGGTCGGCATCCCCGTAGGCGGCAATGCGCTGCGGGTCGAATTCGTCGAACGCCTCGCGGTACCCGTCCCGCCTGCGCAGGATCGTGATCCAGGAGAGCCCGGCCTGCGCGCCCTCCAGGCACAGCAGCTCGAACAGCCGATGCGAGTCGCGCATCGGCACGCCCCACTCGAGGTCGTGATAGGCGATGTAGAGCGGGTCGGTGCCAGCCCATGCGCAGCGCGGCAGGGACCCTTGGTCGGCGGCCACCGCGCACGAGGATAGCGGGCCGGGCGCGGAAGGATCTTCGGCCGAGCGGACGCTACGTCATTCGTCAGCGGCCACCGTTCGCATCGGCTTCTATCCTGTTGCGGATGCGTCCCTCCGTGCCCGCCACCACCGATCTGACGTTCCTCTTTGCCGACGTCGAGGGCAGCACGCGCCTGGCCGAGCTGCACGGCGCGGCCGCCGGAGCTGCGCTGGCGCGCTACCACCGCCTGGTCGCCGAGTCGACCGAGCGCCATGGCGGCCGGATCTTCGAGCGCATCGGCGACGGCGCGTACGCGTGCTTCACCGATGCCCGCGCCGCGGTTGCCGCCGCGGATGAGCTGCAGACCGCCATCGGCGAGGAGGACTGGGGCGATGTCGGGCGCGTCCGCGTTCGGATCTCGCTGGCCAGCGGCGAGGTCGAGACGCACGACGACCGCTTCTACGGGCGGCCGCTGTTCCGCGCGTCGCGGCTGCAGTCGCTCGCCGCAGGTGGCGAGACGCTCATCTCCGGCACGACGATCGAGGCGCTGGGTGGTGCCGTGCCCGACGGCGCGGTCCTGCGTGACCTCGGCGAACAGCGGCTGCGCGACATGTCAGAGCCCGAACGCGTGTTCGCGCTGGTGCATACTTCGCGCGCGCGCTCCGCCGATGAGTCGCGTTCTGACGAATCCGAGTACGCAGGGGACCAGAGCGTGATTGAAGAAGAAGGGCCGATCCGGGTGCTGCTGGTCGACGACCACGCCGTCGTCCGCCGTGGCCTGCGAGGCTTTCTCGAGCTGCTGAAGGACTTCGACGTCGTCGGCGAGGCCGAGAACGGCCGCGAGGGCGTCGCTGCCGCCGATCGGCTCGTTCCGGACGTGGTCCTGATGGACCTGCTCATGCCCGAGATGGGCGGGCTGGAGGCCATCGCCGCCATCAAGCAGGCGCATCCCGAGATCGAGATCGTCGCCGTCACCTCGTTCATCGAGGAGGAGAAGGTCACCTCTGCCCTCGAGGCCGGCGCGTCGGGCTACCTGCTCAAGGACGCCGAGGCCGAGGAAGTGGCCCAGGCCATCCGCGCCGCCTACAACGGCGAGGTCCACCTGGATCCGGCGGTGTCGCGGCTGCTCGCCCAGCGCCTCCGCCAGCGCAAGGAAGCTGAGCCCGTCGAGCCGCTGACCGGCCGCGAGAAGGAGGTCCTCTCGCAGCTGGCCAAGGGCGCCTCCAACAAGGAGATCGCGTACGAGCTCGGCATCACCGAGCGCACGGCGCGCACCCACGTCTCCAACATCCTGGGCAAGCTCGGGTTGGCGTCTCGCACGCAGGCGGCCCTCTACGCCGTGGAGCACAAGTTGGTCTGAGCCTTTTCTTCGCGCCGGCCGCGGCTCAGAAGTCTGCCGATAGGTCGAGAGGTGCCGCCGTCAGGTCGAGAGGTGCCGCCGATAGATCGGGCAATCCTGCACGCGAGGTGCCTCTCCTGCGCAGCTGGGCCTGACAGATCGGGCAGGGAAGCTCATGAAGGCCCCTCCGGGTGCAGAAGCACCCGATATATCGGCAGGCGGCGCCGGAGAATATCAGCGGGCGGCGCCGGAGAGCGCTCCAGACAACCGGCCCGAACACGCGCAGGAGAGCAACCGAGCGCCAGCCGCCACGTGACGCGTGCCGGGGAACGCCGGGAAGAGCGTTCGGGCGCGGACGTGGCCGGGGGCAACGAGAAGCGCCCCGTCCGCGGACCCGGACGGGGCGCCGATGAAATGACGAAGGGGTGGG
>DASTUP010000118.1:0-11083 GCA_035759585.1 Gemmatimonadales bacterium
AAGGTCATCGTGCCGCCAGTGCCTTCACGTACTTGCCTATCGTATCGCCCTCGAGATGAACCCGGTCGCCGGGGCGGCGCGCGCCGAGCGTCGTATGCTGTAAGGTAAACGGGATGAGTGAGACCTGGACGAGATCGGGCTCGGGAAGCGCGTTGACCGTGAGGCTGACGCCGTCGACCGTCACCGAGCCCAGCGGGATCGTCACCCGGGCCACGTCGGCAGGCATCCGGATGTCCACGAGCCGGGCATCGTCCCGGTCGCGCACGCCTTCGACGATTCCGAGCCCATCGACGTGTCCCTGGACGATGTGCCCACCGAGACGATCACCCGCGCGCAGCGCGCGCTCCAGGTTCACGGCATCGCCGGCAGCGAGCTCGCCGAGGCGCGTCCGCTCGAGCGAGGTGCGCACGACGTGCACCTGGAACCGGCCCCGCTCCGACGCCACGACGGTGAGGCAGGCGCCGTTCACGGCGACGCTTTCGCCCAGCGTGAGATCGGCATACGGCGCGTCGATCACGAGGTCGAGTCCGCCCGCGGCGGACTCGGCGGACGCCACCCGGCCCACAGCCGTCACGATTCCGGTAAACATGGCTCCCGATCGAGCACGAGAAGCGAGTCGGCGCCGAGCGAGCGCCGCTCGACGACGGTCCAGCGCCCGGCGGAGGCGAGCGGCGTCGTGCGTAAGCCCGCGAACGCCGGGACCGCGGCATCGCCAAGGAGCAGCGGACTCTGGATCCAGTAGAAACGGTCGACGGCACCGTCCTCCACGAGCGCGCCGGCAAGGCGCCCGCCGCCTTCGACGAGGATCGATCCGATGCCGAGGCCGTCGAGCGTGCGGAGCGCGCCGGCAAGATCGTCCGCGGGATGCAGCTCCACGCCGAGCCCTGCGAGGTTCCTTCCCATCGGCATCCTGCCGGGGTCGGCGAAGACGATCGTGCGGTGATTCCGCGCGGTGCGGGCCAGCACGCTCGTCGGCGCGAGCTGCAGCGAGCGATCGAAGATCACCCGCACCGGCGGCACGCGCGGCTCCACCGTTCCGCGCACCGTGAGCGACGCATCGTCCATCGCGGCCGTGCGTCCGCCGACTGCGATCGCGTCGAATCCCGCGCGAAGCCAGTGCACATACTCCCGGGCTTCGGGGCCCGAGATCCACCGGGAGCGGCCTTCCGGATCCGCGATCTTCGCATCGATCGATGTGGCCAGCTTGAGCGCGACGTAGGGCCGGCCCGCGCCCCGGAACGCGTGCAGGAACCTCGCGTTCTGGGTCGCGGCCTCCGCGGCGCAGAGCCCGGTGGCCACGTCCACGCCCGCCGCCCGAAGGCGTTCCGCCCCACCCTGCGCCGCCGGATTCGGATCGGCGATCGCCAGGACCACGCGGCTCACGCCGGCGGCGATCAGCGCGTCCGCGCACGGCGGCTGCTTGCCCGTGTGCGCGCATGGTTCGAGTGTCACGCACATCGTGGCGCCGCGGGCGAGGTCGCCCGCCGCGGCGAGCGCCATCGCTTCCGCATGCGGCCCGCCGAACTCCGCGTGGAATCCCTCGCCGACGAGGATGCCGTCCCGAATCAGCACGGCGCCGACGAGCGGGTTCGGATGAACGCGCCCCCAGCCTCGGGATGCGAGACGGAGGGCGCGCGCCATTGCATCGCGTTCGTCCAAGTCAGATGCCCATGCGGAGCCCGACGCTGTAGAAGGTCGTCCCCTCGGTGTCGTCGAAGCCGGTGAACTCGGTCCCGAGCCCCTGGTCCTTTCCCGACTGCCGGCCAACCTCGCCGACGAGCTTGACCAGGCCGAAATCGAGTCCGGCATTCAGGAAGTACAGCATGCGGCTCTGGCGCAGCTCGAGCGCGATCGTCTGCGCGCCGGCGAGGCCGGCATCGTACCGCGCGGTCGCATCGCCGGCATAGCGGCTCCAGCCGAGGCCGCCGGCCACGGCGAGCACCGCGAACTTCTTTCCGGCGGTGAGCCGCAGATTCGTGGACGTGATGCGCACGTCCGCGGCGACATCGTCGCCGGCGGCAAGATCGCCGAAACCCACCCGCGGAATGCTCCGGTACATGAAGCTCACCGACACGCCCGGCAGCGGTCCGTCATCCGGCAGCACGCCGACGCGCACGCCGATACCCGTGCCGAGCGAGACCGGACCGATGCTCGGCGCATCGGGATCGACGCGAATCTCCTCGCTGATGTCTTCGTTGGGAACGAGCTGCAGCGCAGCGAGCAGGTCGACCGCAAACAATCCGCCCGGCAGGCCGCGGAAGAGACCGGCGTGGCCCTCGATGAGCGGCGCCGGCGCGAGAATCTCGTCGTCCTGCGGGATGGAGCCGCCGGAGCCCGCGTTCGAGAGGTCGGGCACGCTGACCGGAACGAGATTCGAGCGGAGCGTGACCGAGAAGCTGCCGAGGTGCCCCGAGGCGCCGCCCGAACCGATTACCGGGTTCCCGCCGCTGATGGCGAGCCCGGCAATCGGATGGTAGGCACGCGCGAAATCGACGGCGACGTTGCAGGTCTCGCGTGCGTCTTCGAGCGTCGGGACGCCGGCACACTCCGGGTTCTGCGCTGCGGCGGGCGCCGCGAAGGCAAGGGGGACCGCAATGAACGCGACGGTTCGGGCGGATCGCATGACGGGCTCCGGCTAGCGGGCGAACGCGACCGTCCGGTCTCCCCGGCCGATCTCACCCATGATCCAGGTGGTGACCCCGTCGGCGGACGCCGCGTCCTGCGCTGCGGCAACCGCATCCGGGGGCAGGACCGCGATCAGGCCCACCCCCAGGTTGAAGACGTCGCGCATCTCGCCCGTGGTGATCCCGCCTGCGTCCTGCAGGACGCGAAAGAGCGGCGGAAGCTCCCACGAACCGGGATCCACCGTCGCTGCGGTGCCGGGCGGCAATATCCGAGCCAGGTTGCCGGCGATTCCGCCGCCGGTGATGTGCGCAATTCCATGCACCTGCGCGAGCGCCGGCTCCACCGCTCGCACGTAGCTCCGATGGACCGCGAGCAGCGCGTCGGCCACGGTCGTTCCGGTATCCCCGAGGATCGCGTCGAGCGAGAGCCCCATGCGCTCGAACACCACTCGGCGCGCCAGCGTGTAACCGTTGGTGTGAAGGCCGGTGGATGCGTAACCGAGCAGCACATCCCCCGGCGCGATGCGCGCGCCGTGGATCGCCTCGTCCTCTTCGACGACGCCGACGATCGTGCCCGCGAGATCGAAGTGCCCCGGCTGGTAGAGTCCCGGCATCTGCGCGGTCTCGCCGCCAGCGAGCGCCATTCCATGTGCGCGGCACCCCCGCGCCACGCCCTCGACGATGCCCGCCAGCTCCTCGATGCCGAGCCCTGCGCCGGCCACGTAATCCATGAATGCGATGCCCCGCGCTCCGTGCACGAGGATGTCGTTGACGCTGTGGTTGACGAGGTCCTCGCCCACGGTGTCGTAGCGCCGCGCCTGCAGGGCGACGAGCACTTTCGTGCCGACCCCGTCGGTGCTCATCACGAGCACCGGCTTTCGCATGCCGGGCGGCACACGTACCATGCCCCCGAATGCGCCGACCTCGCCGAGCGAAAGCGCGGTGCGCGTCCCGGCCACTGACTGCGCGATTCGCGCCTTCGCCGCGTCGGCCTGCGCGAGATCGACGCCCGCAGCGGCGTACTGGGCGCCGGTCACGCGATCGGCTCCGCCAGTTCCACGTGGGTCAGCATGCGGAACGCGCGGGCCCGCTTCTCGATGTCCGCGAGCGTGAGCGCGTCGAAGCCCCGGATCCCGAATTGCGACACCGCAAACGAGCCCATCGTGGCGCCGTAGATCATCGCGCGGCGCAGGTCCTGCTCGGTCGTCGAGCCGGCCCGGGCGAGGTACGCCATGAAGCCGCCCGCGAACGCGTCGCCTGCACCGGTGGGGTCGAACACCTCTTCGAGGGGAAAGGCCGGCGCGTAGAAGGTGCGCTCAGCGTCCATCATGAGCGCGCCATACTCGCCCTGCTTGATCACGATGCGCTTCGGGCCATGACGCAGGATCCACTGGCCGGCCCGGTGAATGTTCCAGTCCCCCGACAGCTCGCGCGCCTCGCCGTCGTTGACCATGAGCAGGTCGACCCGCGACAGCAGCTCCATCAGCGCAGCCTTCTTGCTCTTGATCCAGTAGTTCATCGTATCGCAGGCGACGAGCTTCGGCGCCCGCACCTGCTCGAGGACGCCGAGCTGGAGCTCCGGGTCGATGTTGCCGAGAAAGAGGAACTCGGCATCGCGCGCGGCGGCCGGAAGCTTCGGCTCGAACTCGGCGAACACGCCGAGCCGGGTCTCGAGTGTCTCCCGGCTCTGCAGGTCGTACGAGTATTTCCCCTTCCATCGGAAGCTCTCACCGGCCGCGCGCTCGACCCCGCTCCAGTCGATCCCGCGCGGCGCGAGCCGCTCGAGCTCGTCCAGCGGATAGTCGTCCCCCACCACTCCGACCACCTGCACCGGATGCAGCAGTGCGCCCGCCACGCTGAAATAGACCGCCGAGCCGCCCAGGGCATCGGCAGTTTCGCCGAAGGGGGTGAAGATCGAATCGAGCGCGACGCTGCCGACGACGAGAAGACTCATCCGGTCACATCCGGTCGGGGGCGGTGAGGCCAAGGATCGAGAGGCCGTTCGCGAGGACGATGCGCGCGGCACGGGCCAGGAGAAGACGCGAGCGCTCGACATCGGGCGCCTCGCCGACGGTACGGGTATGGTGGTACCAGCCGTGCACCACGGCCGCGAGCTCCTCGAGGAACACGCAGATCCGGTGCGGCTCGTGCTCGCGCGCCGCTCTCTCCACGATTTCGGGGAACGTGGCGAGCTTCTTGAGGAGCTCCGTGTCCTGCGGGGCGGGCAGCGCGGCCGGATCGATCCGCCCGTCGACTCCCTCGGGCTCGAGTCCCGCCGTGCGGAAGATGCCGCTCAGCCGTGCGTGCGCCATCTGCACGTAGAAGACGGGATTCTCATCCGTCTGCTTTCGCGCGAGGTCCACGTCGAAGACGAGCTGCGAGTCGCCGCGGCGCATCAGGAAGAAGTAGCGGGCGGCATCGACGCCGACTTCCTCGACGAGGTCCCGCAGCGTGACGAACTCGCCGGACCGCTTCGACATGCGCACTTCCTCGCCGCCCCGCACCACCTTCACGAGCTGCACGATGGTGACCGAGAAGAACTCCGGCGAATAGCCGAGCGCCAGGAGTGCGGCGCGCACCCGGCCGATGTAGCCGTGATGATCGGCACCCCAGACATCGATGACGCGGTCGAAACCGCGCTCGTGCTTGTCGATGTGGTAGGCGATGTCGGGCGTGAAGTAGGTGAGCGCGCCGTCCCGCTTGCGGAGCACGCGGTCCTTGTCGTCACCGAAATCGGTGGTGCGGAGGAAGAGTGCGCCGTCCTGCTCGTAGGTGAGGTTCCGCGCCCTCAGGAGCTCGAGGGCGTGCTCGACCCGGCCCCGGTCGTAGATGCCCTGCTCCGACGTCATGACGTCGAACTCGACTCCGAACGTACGGAGGTCCTCGTCCTGCTCGGCACGCTGCAGCGCGAGCCCATGCGCCCGCGCGCGCCCGAGCGCCTCGTCGGCCGGGAGGTCGGCAAAGCCGCTGCCTTCCCGCTCGAGCACGGCCGCGGCGTTCTCCTTGAGATACTCGCCGTGATAGCCGCCATCGGGAATCTGCGCCTCGCGCCCGGCGGCCTGCTGCACGCGGGCCCAGAGGCTCTGGGCGAGGCGCTCGATCTGCACGCCCGCGTCGTTGATGTAGAACTCGCGCGTGACGCGGTGACCGGTCCATGCGAGCAGCGATGCGATGGCATCTCCGAGCGCCGCCCCCCGTCCATGGCCCACATGGAGGGGCCCGGTCGGGTTGGCCGAGACGAACTCGACGTTGATGCGGAGCGGCTCGGCGGCGGTCGAACGGCCATAGTCACGGCCGCCGGCGAGGATCTGCGCGTGCGCGGCGACGAGCTGGTCCTCGGCGAGCCAGAAGTTGATGAAGCCGGGCCCGGCAATCTCGGTCCGCGCGATGAGGCCCGCCGGCGTCTCGAGCGCGGCGAGGAGCTGGTCGGCGACCTTCCGCGGATTGGCCTTCTGGAGGCGCGCGAGGACCATCGCGAGGTTCGTCGCAAGGTCGCCGTGGCCGGCGTCGCGTGGGCGCTCGAGCACGAAGTCGGCTCCGCCGTGTCCGAGGCGCTCCGCCGCTGCCGCGAGCGCGCGGCGGAGGGCGTCGTTCACTCCGCCGCCTTCCTGGCGGGAGCGGTTTCCTTCGCGGCCGGCTTTGGCTCGGTGGATTTCGGCTCGGCCTTGGCGCCGGAATCGGCGGCCGGCTTGTCGGACGCGTCCTTGCGGGGTCCCTTGCCGTCCTTACCGTAGTCCGTGATGTAGAAGCCGCTCCCCTTGAACACGAGGCCGGCGCCACCGGAGATCTTCCGCGTGGCCGGCGCCCCGCACTCGGGACACTTCGTGCGGGGCTTCTCGGAGATCTTCTGGATCTTCTCGAAATGATGCCCATTCGGGCATCCGTACTCGTACGTCGGCATGCTCGCTCGCTGAATGGCTAACTGGAAACAGCTAGGTAACTTAGCCGCTCGGGGGCCGGGTTTCAAGCACGCGCGGATTCAGGGTAACCACAGAGCCGCAGAGCGCACGGAGGGCGCAGAGGCGTCATGGATGACCCGGCGGACGCCCCGGACGAGGAATTCGACATTGAAATTGATGAGGAGGCCGAGGCCTTTCCCGGTCAATTTCAGGTACGTGAGGAGTTGGGCCTTGTGCAGCGGCAGGATTTCGGGCACGGTCTTCAGTTCGACGATCACCTCGTTCTCGACAAGAAGATCGAGACCAGATGCGTTCGAAGGCAGACTCCGTCGTAGTCACCGGTACCGTGAGCTCGCTTTCGAAGTCAATTCCTGCCTTTGGGAGCTCAATCCGCAGGCATTGGGCATAAACAGCCTCGAGCAGACCAGGTCCAAGCGCGCGATGAACGGTGATCGCCGCCCCGATCACCCGCCCGGTCAGGCTGATCTCTGCGTCCTCTGAGTGCTCTGCGGCTCTGCGGTTTCCCATTCTCCGAGAATGCGCCGAGTCGCCGCTCCGCGTGCAATCAATTCGACCGCGGACCGTCGCATCACACCGCAGGCCGGTAGACGCCCCAGGTGGTGCGGAGGGTGTCGGAGATCTCGCCGATGGTGGCGCGGGCGCGGACGGCTTCGAGGATGGGGGGCATCAGGGCCGCATCGCCGCGGGCCGCGGCGGCGAGGGCCTCGAGCACCGCCGCGACGCGCGTTCCGTCGCGTTGCGCGCGTACCGCGGCGAGCCGCCCGCGCTGGCGCGCCTCGAGGGTGGTGTAGTCGGGCGACGGGAGGATCGGCGGCGGCTCATCCTCCACGAAGCGGTTCACCCCCACGACGACCTGGCGCCCGCTTTCCTGTGCCTGCTGGATGGTCCACGCGCTCCGCGCGATCGCTTCCTGATAGAACCCGCGCTCGATCGCCGCTGCCGCGCCCCCGAGCGTGTCCACCTCCGCCATGAGCTCCCGCGCGCCGCGCTCGAGCTCGTCGGTGAGGGCCTCGACGTAGTAGCTGCCGGCGAGCGGATCCACCACCCCGGGCACGCCGCTTTCATAGCCGATGATCTGCTGCGTGCGGAGCGCGAGCGTTGCCGACTCGGCGGTGGGCAGCGAGAGCGCTTCGTCGTAGCCGTTGGTATGCAGCGACTGGGTGCCGCCGAGAACGGCAGCGAGCCCCTGCAGGGTCACGCGCACCACGTTGCTGAGCGGCTGCTGCGCCTGCAGCGTGACGCCGCCCGTCTGCGTGTGGAACCGGAGACGCGCCGCCGCATCATTCGCGCCGAAGCGCTCCCGCGCGACCCGCGCCCAGAGCCGCCGGGCCGCGCGGAACTTCGCGGCTTCCTCGAAGAGATCGTTGTGGCTCGCAAAGAAGAACGAAAGCCGCGGCCCGAACGCATTCACGTCGAGGCCGGCGGCGAGCGCCACCTGGACGTATTCGACCGCGTTCGCGAGGGTGAACGCAAGCTCCTGCACCGCGGTGGCGCCCGCCTCCCGCATGTGGTAGCCGCTGATCGAGATGGGATTGAAGCTCATCCCTTCGTCCGTCACGTAGCGGAAGATGTCGGCCACCAGACGGAGCGACGGCTGCGGCGGGTAGATATAGGTCCCCCGCGCCACGTACTCCTTGAGCACGTCGTTCTGGACGGTTCCGGCGAGCTTCCCCGCGGGCACGCCCTGCTCCTCGCCGACCACGACGTACATCGCGAGCAGCACGGCGGCTGTCGCATTGATCGTCATCGAGGTCGAGACCTCGCCGAGCGGAATCTCCCGGAAGAGGTCCGCCAGGTCCTCCACCGTGTCGATGGCGACGCCGACACGTCCGACCTCCCCGTGCGCCATCGGGTGATCGGAGTCGTAGCCCATCTGGGTGGGGAGATCGAATGCGGTGGAGAGCCCCGTCTGCCCGCCGCGCAGCAGCCGGCGGAAGCGTTCGTTCGTCTCTTCGGCGGTGCCGAAGCCCGCGTACTGGCGCATCGTCCACAGCCGCTCCGTGTACATCGATGCGTACACGCCGCGCGTGAACGGGAATTCTCCGGGAGCGCCGAGGTCGCGCGCGGGGTCCCCGGTCCAGTCGCCGGGGCCGAACACGTGCTTCACAGAACCGACGTCTCGAGCGTGCCGGCGGGGCGGGGCGAGACCTGGAGGCGTCGGAGCGTGTCGGCCACGTAGCCGACGTCCTCGCGGGAGCCGATGACGAGCGGGGTCCGCTGGTGCAGCGCGGTGGGCATGATGTCGAGAATGCGGTTCAAGCCGTCGGTGGCGGATCCTTCGGCCTGTTCGGCGATGAAGGCCATCGGCGCGGCCTCGTACAGCAGCCGCAGCTTCCCGCGCGGATTCTTCGTGTCCGCCGGATACATGAAGACGCCACCGGCAATGAGGTTCCGATGGAAGTCCGCGACGAGCGAGCCGATGTAGCGGCTGTTCTTGCCCGCGATCTCGAGCGGGCGGTCTCCGTGGAACCCGCGCACGGCCTGCTGCACCGCCCGGTCCCACCGCCCGAAGTTGCTTTCGTTGATGCTGTAGTACTTGCCGACGCGCGGCGTGATGATGCGCGGGTGGCAGAGGAGGAACTCGCCGATCGTGGGATCGAGCGTGAAGCCGTGCACACCCTGCCCGGTCGTGTAGATCAGCATGGTGCTCGAGCCGTACATCACGTAGCCGGCCGCCACCTGGCGACAACCGGGCTGCAGGACGTCCTCGACCGTCCCGCGCCCCTCGAGCGACACCCGCCGGTAGATGCTGAAGATCGTCCCGACCGCACTGTTCACATCGATGTTCGACGACCCATCGAGGGGATCGAACAGGACCGCATACTTCCCCGGCGCCACGTTCGCCGGGATCGGGATGATGTCCGCTTCCTCCTCCGAGCACATGACGCAGACCCGCCCGGTATGGCTCAGGCAGTTCTTCATCGTCTCGTTGGCGAGGATGTCGAGCTTCTGCTGCTCCTCGCCCTGGACATTCCCGGATCCGGCCGATCCGAGGATGTTCACGAGACCGGCGCGGCGGATCGCGGCCGCGATGATCTTCGCGGCGAGCGCGATGTCGTAAAGGAGATTCGACAGCTCGCCCGTCGCTTCGGGATAGCGGTTCTCCTGCTCGGAGATGAACTTCTCGATCGTCGTGACGCTGGTCTGCACGAAATCTCCTAGTCCACGGGATGGGTGGCCGTGCCGCGCCGCCCCGTCACCGTCATGGTCCGCCCATCGGTTCGAATCGTCACCGTGCCTTCGGCGTCGGTCCGCCAGACCTCCGCGCGATGCGCCGCGATCCGGGCGAGCGCTTCCGGTGCCGGATGACCGTAGCTGTTCCGTCCGACGCTGATCACCGCGATGCGCGGCGAGAGCTCGGCGAGCCAGGCGTCACTCGACGACCCCCGGCTCCCGTGATGGCCGACCTTGAGTACGTCCACCGCACCGACCCGGCCCGCCAGGTGCGTCTCCGCGCTGAAGCCCGCATCGCCGGAAAAGAGTGCGGAAAAGTTGCCGTAGTCCACGCGGACCACGGCGGAGCCTTCGTTCACGTCGAGCCCCCACTCGCCCCACGCCGTATCGGGATGGAGGACGCGGAACCGCACGCTGTCGATCACGAACCCCGTGCCTGGCCGGGCAGGCTTCCACGCAATTCCGGCCGCCGCGAGCATCCCGAGGAAGGAGGTGTACGCCGGGTCCGCCACCTGGTCCGCCGGCTCGATGACGACGTCCGCCCCGAACCGGTCGAGCACCGTCTCGGCGCCGCCAAGATGATCGAGATGCGCGTGCGACACGACGAGCGCCGCCAGCCGTCGTGCACCCTGGCGTGCCAGGAACGGAACCACGACCCGGCGGCCCGCATCGCTGCCGGCGGAACGGGGGCCTGCATCGATCACGATCCAATGGCCACCGGGAGTGCGGATCGCGGCCCCGTCGCCCTGCCCTACATCGAGAAAATGTAACGTGAGCCCGCGACCGGCGTCAGCCGCGCGCGCGCCGAATGCCGATGCCGCCAGCGAGAGCCATGCCGCGGCAGTTGCGAGATGGAGAAAGCGGCGCCCTGCCTCGGTGCGCGTGTTCCGGTGGCCTGCCGCCCAGAGCGTCGCGGCAAGGAGCGCGAGCCAGGGCAGCGCGGATTGCGGCTCCGCGGGCATGACGAGATGCCCGCCGGGGATCCGCGCGCCGATCTCGGCAAGCAGCTCGAGGAGGTGCAGGATGATGCCGGATCCGGCCGCGAGCGCGCCCGCCGCGCCCGTGGAAACCTGCGCCGCGACGAGGCTCGCGCCGACGCCGGGAACGGCGACTGCGGCGAGCGGTATCCCCACGAGGTTGAGGCCGATGCCTGCGAGGGACACGGCACCGAGCGTCGCCGACGTGATCGGCGCCGTGGCGAGCGTCGCACCTGCCGAAGACGATACCGTGCGCACGAGGAACCCCTCGCCGAAGGCACGATCGCTCCAGCGTGTCGCCGTCGTCGCGCCCCAGAGGGCCGCGGCGGAAAGCCAGCCGCCGAGGTCGAAGATCGACCAGGGAGATACGAGCGTCACCGCGAGGCAG
>DASTUP010000119.1:0-14653 GCA_035759585.1 Gemmatimonadales bacterium
GGACATCGCTGGCGAGCCGGTGATCGTCGTGCGCGGCAAGGACGGGGTGCTCCGCGCCTTCTACAACGTCTGCCGCCATCGGGGCGGGCCGCTCGCGCTCGAGGACGGCTGCGTCAACGCACTGCAGTGCCGCTATCACGGCTGGACGTACCTCCTCGACGGAACGCTGCGCGGCGTTCCGGCCATGGACCGGACGGAGCTCTTCGACCGCAGGGACTTCGGGCTGGTGCCGCTCCGGGTGCAATCGTGGGAAGGGCTCGTGTTCGTCAACCTCGATCCCGGCGCGGCGCCGCTCGAGGAATCGGTGCGCGGCATCGCGGAGCGGATCGCGCCGATCCGCCTGGGCGAGCTCACCTTTGCGCGCCGGGTCGACTACGAGCTGCGGTGCAACTGGAAGGTGTACGTCGACAACTTTCTCGAGGGCTATCACGTCCCCTACGTCCACCCCGAGCTCGCGAAGCTGTACGACTACACACGGTACGTCACCGAGGTCTACGACCGGTACTCGCTGCAGCACAGCCCGCTCACCGGAGACAATCTCTACAGCAGGAACGGCGGGGGAGAGGCGTTCTACTACTGCATCTTCCCCAACTTCATGCTGAACATCCTGCCCGGGCGCGTGCAGACGAACCTCGTGCTCCCGGACGGCCACGACCGCTGCCGCGTGATCTTCCAGTATTTCTACGACGACGTGCAGGGCGCCGCTGCGGCCGATCGTATCGAGGCCGACCTCGCCTACAGCGACGCCGTCCAGCGCGAGGACATCGCGATCTGCGAGCGGGTGCAGCAGGGACTGGGTTCACAGGCCTACGACCGCGGGCGCTTTTCCGTCAAGTACGAGGCGGGCGTGCACCACTTCCAGGAGCTCGTCCGCGCGGCCTACCGCGAGGGAAAGGCGCGCCTCGCCGCGCGTTGAAACTCTCGCGCCGGCCGAGCGTCAGGATTCCGGTGCCAGCCGTCGTCCCGTCTCCTTCCCGTGATCCCATGCGTCTCCATCGCCTTCTGCTTGCCGGCCTGGTCCTTCCGCTTCCGCTCGCGGCACAGGAGACCGAATCGGCGACTCTCGCTTCCTATCGCCAGGCACGGGCGGTGCTCGACTCGGCGCTGGCCGCGCACGGTGGCGAAGCGCGCCTGAGGGCGCTCCGGTCGATCCAGCTCCGGTACGAAGGCACCAGCCACTGGCGGAACCAGAGTCCCGGCGCCCGGCCGCCCTGGGCCACGACCCCTTCGAGCGGCCGCTTCATTTTCGATTTTGCCGGCGCGCGGTCGCTCTGGGACAGCCGCAGCGAGTTTCCCGGGGGCTTCCACAATCACTCCCGGCATCTCTTCGCCGCTTCGGGAAGCTGGACGGCGAACTACATCCTGCAGAGCTGGTTTGCGCGCAACGACTCCGCCGGCACCATGCGCCGCGGGCTCAACCGGTATCTCCCTCCGGGTCACCTGCTCACGGCCCGCGACCGCGCCGGGACCCTCCGCTACCAGGGAACCTCCCGTCACGACGGGCGGCCGCATGATGTGCTCCTCTACACGCTGCCCGATGGCGGGGCGCAGGTCGCGCTGCACGTCGACCGGCGCTCCCACCTGCTTTCGAAAGTGGAGCAGCTGGCCACCGACCCGCAGACCGGAGACGCGACATTCGACATCGAATTCTCCGAGTATCGCCCGGTCGCGGGGATTCCGCTGCCGGCCCGGCGGGTCGCCCGTCGTGCAGGAGACGTCGCCGAGGATTTCAGGTTGATGGACCTCGGAGTGGATGAGGCGGTTCCCGATTCGTTCTTCGTGCGGCCGCCGGCCTTCATCGAGGACGGCACGGCGCCGGCGGACACCTCACTCGTGCCGCTGGCTCCGGGGGTATGGCTCGTCCGGGGTGTCGCCGGCGGGAACAACTCTCTCGCCGTGGAGTTCGACGACCACCTCATGGTGGTCGAGGCGTACGGTTCGAGCGCCGCGAGCCGGCGCACGCTCGACCTGCTGCGCCGCGCGGCGCCCGGCAAGCGGGTGCGCTACGTCGTCGCGACGCATCATCACGACGATCACACCGGCGGCATTCGCGAGTTCATCGCGGAAAGCGTCGCCGTCGTCACGACGCCCGGCAACCGGGAATTCTTCGAGCGGATGGCGCGCGGAACCTTCACCATCGCGCCGGACGCGCAGGCGCGCGTGCAGGCTCCGCTGCGCCTGGAGCTGGTGACGGGGAAGCGCCGTGTCTTCGAGGATGGGAGCCGGCGGGTCGAGGTCATCGACATCGGACCCAGCCCGCATGCCGACGAGATGCTGGTGGTCCATCTCCCGGCGGAGCGGCTGCTCGTGCAGGGCGATCTGCTGAACCTGCCGGCGAGCGGGCGGATGCGGCCCGGCAATCTCACGTCACGCCATTTCCTCGAGTGGATCGGCCGCTCGGGGCTGGCCATCGACCGGATCATCCCGGTGCACGGGCCGCCGCACACGGTCGATCAGCTGCGCGAGGCCGTCCGGCTCATGGAGCGACGCGGGGAGTGAAGGTCACGCGCTGCTGAAGCGCGGTCCGCACGGGAACGCCGCTCCGGCGGCCGGGCTCGAGCCGGCAGGAGCGCACGGAGGCGATGGCGGCGGGGATGAGCCCCGCGTGACTCGCCTGCACGATCCGCACGCTTGCCGGCTCGACGCGGCCGAGCGTATCGACGATGTAGGCGACGACGACGGCGCCGTTCACCCCCGCGAGCGCATCCGGTGGCGATTCCGCGGTGCACGACCGGACCACCGGCTTTTCCCTCAGGTCACGAGCGGCGACCGGCGCCGCGCGCCCGACCGAATCGGCGAGGAGGGAGTCGAGCACCGCCTCGTCGTCATTGAACACGGGCACGGTATCGGCGGGCCCGCCGATGAGCTCGCGGGCGGACGCGAGCGCAACGTGCCGGTCGGTGGTGGTGTCGCTGAGCCAGATCGTGAGGATCTCGACGGCGGTATCGGCGGCGGCTGTCCAGCGCCCTTCGGTCCAGCGGCGCGCGCTGCCGACGGCGGTGTCCGGCTCACCCCAGTCGCGCTCCAGGCGATCGAGCACCTCGGGCGCGGTGAGCGCTTCGCGGATCGTGACGTAGGGGACCGTGCTGTCTCCCGAATTCACGGCCGCAGCGATGCGCAGCGCCGATCCCGCGGTGTCGGGAGTGTAGCAGAGCAGGTCCGCCGGCATGCCGACCACCACGAGCGGCCGGCACTCGATCCCCCCGGCGCCTGCCGCGGCAACGCGGAGATCCTGCAGCGTCATGCCCGCGGACATGCCCCGGTAGGCGAACGAGCGGTCGGCGCGCTCGCCACAGGCAGCGGCGGCGGCAGCGAGAGCGATCAGGACGGCGGTGCGAGCCACGGCGCCTCGAAGAAAATGATGTGCGCGGAACTTAGCGCGAGTATCTTGGGCGTGCATCCTTCGGTTCCAACTTCCAGGAGAGACGAATGTCAGGTGTGACCCGACGCGCCGCCATCCTTGCGGCCGGGTTGCTGGCGGCAGCGCTGCCGCTCGCGGCCCAGACCTTTCCCGTGCAGGACGCAACGCTCCAGCGGATCTGGACGCTCGGCATGGACAGCTCGAGCACCTGGTCGCTCGCGCAGACGCTGACCGACTCGATCGGCCCGCGCCTCAACGGCTCGCCGAGGCACAAGGCGGGGAACGACTGGCTGCTTTCCATGTACCGGCAGTGGGGCCTCGAGGCGCGCAACGAGCAGTACGGCACGTGGCGCGGCTGGGATCGCGGCGTCACGCATCTCGACCTCGTGCAGCCGCGCGTGCGATCGCTCGAAGCGATGATGCTCGCCTGGAGTGCGGGAACCGGCGGCCGCAACGTGGAAGCCGGTATCGTCGCCGTACCCGACGCGGCCGACTCGGCGGCGTTCCGGGCCTGGCTGCCCGCCGTGCGTGGCAAGTTCGTCCTCGCCTCGATGCCGCAGATGACCTGCCGCGCCGACGCGAACATCAAGGAATTCGCCACGCCCGATCTCTACGAGAAGATCAGCAAGGAACGGCAGGAGGAGCGGGCGGCGTGGACCGAGCGGATGCGGCGGACCGGCCTCAACACCGCCGCGATGCACGACGCGATCGCCGCGGCCGGCGCCCGGGGGATCCTCACGTCGAACTGGTCGAACGGCTGGGGCGTGCAGAAGATCTTCGGCACGCGCGTGAGCGATGTGCCCGTGGTGGATGTGAGCTGCGAGGACTACGGCCTTCTCTGGCGTCTCACCGAGCGCAACCAGGGTCCCGTCGTCCGGCTCCGCGCGGAGGCCCGCTCGCTCGGGGAAGTGCCCGTCTTCAACACGATCGCCACGATCCCCGGCACCGGGAAGCCCGACGAGTACGTGATGCTCTCCGCGCACTTCGACTCGTGGGACGGCTCCTCCGGCGCGACCGACAATGCCACCGGCACCATCACGATGCTCGAGGCCATGCGCATCCTCCGCGAGGCGTATCCGCGCCCGAAGCGGACGATCCTCGTCGGTCACTGGGGCGGCGAGGAACAGGGGCTGAACGGCTCGCGCGCATTCATGGAGGATCATCCGGAGATCGTGCGCGGATTGCAGGCGCTCTTCAACCAGGACAACGGCACGGGCCGCGTCACGACCATTTCGACCTCGGGCTTCGTCGACGCGGGCGGCCATTTCGGCCGGTGGCTCGCGCGCATTCCGACCGAGATCACGCGCCACATCGACCTCTCGACCCCGGGCAATCCTCCCGGCGGCGGCAGCGACATGGCCTCGGCGGTCTGCCACGGCGCCCCGGGGTTCAGCCTCGGCTCGATCAGCTGGGACTACGGCACGTACACCTGGCACACCAACCGCGACACGTTCGACAAGATCATGTTCGACGAGATCCGGAACAACGCGACATTGACGGCGATGCTCGTCTATCTCGCCTCCGAGGATCCGGCAACGGTTCCCCGCGAGCGGCGCGTGATGCCGGTGGGCCGCAACGGCCAGCAGATGGAGTGGCCGAGCTGCTCGACACCCGCGCGCAAGTCGAGCGAGAGCACGCGCTGATCAGGGAGACCGGTAGCCCACGGCGCGCAGCGTGATCGGGCGTGTCCGTGGGTCCCCGGTGAAGAAGAGCCCGGCCCGCCGGGATGACTGCGCCGGCACGTAATCGAGGAGCACGCTGCGCCGCTCGGTGCCGCCTGCCGCCGGCATCTCGCCCTCGACTTCGAGGTTGCTGGCGGCGGTGCTGCCAAGATTCGTGACTTCGACCTCGACGAGCCATCCGGCGCCGGATTGCGTCACGCCGCGCATCTCGACCACGATGTCCGGCGGCGCACCGTCGTTGCCGAGCGCTCGCGCCGCCAGGAACGCCATGAGCCCGAGGACGACGATCGCGCTCAGGGCGCCGATGACTTTCTCGACGAGGGGAATGCGCTCGTTCCGGGCGGCGCCCGCCTGCTCCGGGCTCACAGGACGAGCCTCGCTGCCGCGGCGCCGAGTGCGGCAGGCAGCCCGAGCACGACCACGATCGCGAGCAGCGGCTCACCCGAGAGCCCATCGGTCTGTCCGAAGACCCAGAGGACCATCAGGCTCACGATGAGGGCGAGCAGGTAGCCGGGCGCGGTGAACCGGAGGCCGATGGCGAGGAGCGAGCTTGCCTCGGTCCCGCCGGTCCCGCCCCGGAACTCGAGGCTGTAGACGAAGCCGTGCATGGCCACGAGCGAGACGGCCATGAGGAGCAGCAGGTGCCATTCGTCGAGGCGCTGCGCGATCATCTGGATCTCCTCGGTCGGTGCGATGTTGAGCGCGAGGAAGAGCGCCCCGATGACCATCGTGAAGAGCTCGGCCCGGTAGCTCGCTTCCTGCCTCCGCCTGGCCTCACGCTCCTCTTCACGGCTCGCGTGGAACTGGCTGCGGGAGAGCAGCGCGCCGATGGCCCCCGGCACCGCCTGCAGCGCGATCATCCCGATGGCCTCCGCCGGCTGCATGCCCGGCCGAATGGCGCCGAAGAGCCAGAGCAGGAGCGCGGCGGCGGCGAGGCCGATCCCCAGCGCCACGGCGGCATCGAGCGCGTCGTCGACCAGGTCGAGCGTATCCTCGAAGCCGGCGATGTACGAGAGGCCGACGAGCAGCGGAAAGGCACCAGCCAGAAGCGCGAGGAGACGCTCGGGAGGGACCGTCGCTCCGACCTCCCACATTTCCGCGGTCATGAGGAGCGGCAGCGAGAAGATCACGGCGCCGCCGAAGGCGCGGGCAAGCGCAATCCAGAACCGGTAGCCGGCCGAGCGAGGCGTACGCTTCATCGGAGCTCCCTCTCCTGGGCGATAGCCGCGCGTGGGCGTGATCCATCGCACGGCGCTGTCATTGGAATCCGGCAGTGTTGAGGCAGCGTGCAGACGGCTGATCTCTTATGGAGGTCGCGATGGATCCGTTTCCCCCAGACTCCGACCTTCGCGACCTCTTCGGCGGCGATCCGGCGCTGCTCGATCCCGATCTTCCCTGGATCCGGAACGTCCTCAACTTCGAATCCGCGATCGGCCCCGACACGGTCGAGTGTGTGATCGAGCCGGCCTACCAGACGCTGACGCTTCGCTGGATCCGGCGGGACCGGGAGCTGGTCTATCTCGATCTCGAGCGCGTGGCCGGCCTCGAGGTGGACCGCTACCGCGGCCGCGCGTCGCTCATCGTCCGATTCGATCCGGCCACCGCACGCGGCCAGGTGCGGATCCAGATCCGCCCCGCCGTCCATGTCACCTGGGTTGCCGGCACGAAGAGCGCGGGGACGACCGAATCGGCGCAGAGCCGGCTCCCGCTCTGATCACGCCGCGCGCCGCTGCAGCAGCTTCACGACCCGCGACTCGAGCCGCGCGAGATCGCGTGCCTTCGTCCGGCCGAGCGCGCGCGCCAGCCGCCCGTCGGCATACGCGTCCAGCACGGCGGGATGGATGTAGTACTTCCGGCACACCGCGCGGGTATTGTTGAGCCGCTCGGCCACCTGGTCGATGGCGGCGTTCACGTTCGCCTTCGCATCCTTTGCGGTTTCCGCCGGTCCCATCGCCAGCAGCGCTTCGCATGCGAGCATCGTTCCCGCCCAGGTCCGGAAATCCTTGGCCGTGAAGTCTTCGCCGGAGATTTCCCGGATGTAGTCGTTCACGTCTCCCGACCCGACCGCCTGCCGGTTTCCCTCCTCATCGATGTACTGGAAGAGCTCCTCGCCGGGAATCGACTGGCAGTGCGCGACGATCCGGGCGAGGCGACGGTCGGCGAAGTCGACGGTGTGCACCTTCCCGCTCTTTCCGCGGAACTCGAACTGCAGCCGAGAGCCGTCCACCTCCACGTGCCGGCTGCGGAGCGTGGTGAGTCCGTAGGAGCCGTTCTCCCTCGCGTACTCGTCATTGCCGACGCGGATGCCGGTGCACTCGAGCAGGCGGACCACCGTCGCGAGCACCTTGCGGCGCGGAATGCCGGGGAGCCGGAGGTCGGCGTCGATGGTGCGGCGGATCGTCGGCAGCGCCGCGCTGAATGCGAGCATGCGCTCGAATTTCGTTTCGTCCCGCACGGTGCGCCAATCGGCGTGGTATCGGTACTGCTTCCGGCCGCGCGCATCGCGGCCGGTGGCCTGGATGTGCCCTCTCGGGGATGGGCAGATCCAGACGTCGGTCCACGCCGGCGGGACTGCGAGCGCGCGGATCCGCGCGAGCGTGGCCGCATCGCGCACCGCCGCACCCCGCGCGTCGACGTAGCGGAACCCGGCGCCGGCCGCGAGTCGCCGGATGCCGGGCGAGGCATCGGAGACGTATCGCAGGCCGGCGGCTTCCGCCTGCCCGGCTGCGTCGGCGTTTGCCGGCGGCGCGACTCTCCGTTTCGGTTCTGCGTCCGCGCGCGGGCGGGCCTTCCTCGCTGTCGCCATATCGATATCCGAGAATAGAGGCGGCGAGGGGCTCCGTGGGTGAGGGCCATCACGCTTGTAGCGCGCATCACACTCCGGCTACCTTCGGATGCCGCGGCCGGGTGTGCCGGTGCGGCCAGCCCCTTCGAGGAACCGCATGGCCATTCTGCGCCAGGGCATTCTCTGGCTCTCCGAGCAGCGCAGCATCTTTTCGTTCGTCCGCTCGAACCGGCTCGCGCGCCGGTTCGCCCACCGGTTCGTCGCGGGGGAGACGATCGAGGACGGGGTGCACGCGGCCGTCGAGCTCGCCGCGCGCGGCATCACGAGCTCGCTCGACCTGCTCGGCGAGAGCGTCACACGCCCCGAGGAAGCGACGGCAGCCAAGGACCAGTATCTCGTCATGCTCGACCGGATGGCCGCGGCGGGCACGATCGAGGTCAACGTGTCCGTGAAGCTCACCCAGATGGGACTCGACGTCGACGAAGAGCTCTGTCGCCGGAACATGCAGGAGATCATCGAGCGGGCGCGCATGCACAGCGGATTCGTTCGCCTCGACATGGAAAGCTCCGAGTACACACAGCGAACGCTCGACTTCTTCACGCAACATCTCTTTCCCGACTTCGGCTCGCACTGCGGCGTGGTGATCCAGTCGGCCCTGCGCCGCTCGGAGCGCGACATCGACGCGCTCATCGCGCTGGGCGCCCGTGTCCGCCTCTGCAAGGGCGCCTACCTGGAACCGGCCGAGGTCGCCTTTCCGGACAAGGCGGACGTGGACCGCAGCTACGTGCGTCTGCTCGAAAAGCTGCTGACCTCCGGCAATTACCCGGGCATCGCCACGCACGACGAGGCCATCCTCGCGCACGCGAGGAAGTTCGTGCAGCGCCACGGGATCGGGAGCGACCGGTACGAGTTCCAGATGCTCTATGGCGTGCGCCGGGACCTGCAGGAGGAACTCCGCCGGCTCGGCCACGGCATGCGGGTGTACATCCCGTTCGGCACGCAGTGGTATCCCTACCTCATGCGGCGCCTGGCGGAGCGTCCCGCCAACATCGCATTCATCATGGGCAACGTGATGAAGGAGACGGTGAGCGGCAGGTGAGCGAAGTGACGCTGGGCGGGTACATGGCCAAACACGAGCGCGCGGCGGCGTTCGGGGGGAGCGATGGCCACGCCTACTCGGTGGCGATCTACGTGGAGGACGAGCCCGACACCGAGGGACGCTTTGCGGCGTCGCTGCTCTTCGTACGCTGGTCGGAAGGCGGAGAGCGGCCGGTCGGGCACGTGGAATCCGCACCGCTCGCGCGGGGACGGACGCGGGAGGAAGCCGAAGAGCGCCTCAAGGCGCTCTCGCTCTATGACGTGAAAGCTTCGCTCGACGAAGCCATTGCGGCGGCTCCCGGAGAATGGTGAGCCAGCCGATCCGCGGTGTCGTGCTCGAGCGGGACGGCGCGGTCTATCGCGTCGCGACGGAGGAGGGTGAGCGTCGCGCGGTGCTTCGGGGCAGGACGAAGCGGGACACGCCGAAGGTGGTCGTGGGAGACGACGTTTCGCTCGAGCCGGAACCGGGTGGCGAGCTCTACGGGATCACCGGTGTCGCCGAGCGCCGGACGCTGCTGGAGCGGCGCGTGCCCGAAGGGCGCGGCACGCGGCCCGTCGCCGCCAACATCGACGAGGTCTTCGTCGTCACCTCCGCCGCCGATCCGCCGCCGATCCCGCAGCTTCTCGACCGCCTCCTCGTCGTGGCCGAGGCGAACGGGATTCCTGCCGCCGTGGTCATCAACAAGATCGATCTCGCCGATCCCGATCCGCTCACGGACCGTTTCCGCCGGGCCGGCTACACCGTCTTCCGTACCTGCGCCCGGACCGGGCAGGGCATCCCCGAATTCATCGAGGCGCTGACCGGACACACCGCGGTCGTGACCGGGCCCTCCGGGGCGGGAAAATCGAGCCTCCTCAATGCGGTGCAGCCCGGCCTGAGCCTGCGCGTCGGTGCGGTGAGCGAAAAGGTGCGCCGGGGAAAGCACACGACCGTCGGGGCCGTGATGATCCCGCTGCAGCGGGGCGGCTTCCTGGTGGACACGCCGGGGTTCAGCGAGGTCGGGCTCTGGGGTATCGAGCCGCGCGAGCTCGCGTCCTGCTTTCCGGAGATGCGGAAGTTCATCGGCGAATGCCGCTATCCCGACTGCCGCCATGTCACCGAGCCGAAATGCGCGATCACCGGCGCCGTGGCGCGCGGCGAGATCGCGGCAGACCGGCTGGAGAGTTATCGCGTCCTCCTCGCGGAGCTCGAGTCGGAGCCGGAGGAGTGGGAATAGCGCCTCGATCCTACCGCTTCTTCGTCCAGCGCTGGTCGTCGCGCTGCTCGACCTTGGCCATCATCCGGTCGAACGCCTCCTGCAGGTCGATTCCTTCCCGATTGGCGATGCAGACGAGGACGAAGATGATGTCCGCCATCTCCATCGCGAGATTGCCCTCCGGCTCGTCCGCCTTCTTCGTCTTTTCCCCGAACCGGTGATTGATCTCGCGCGCCAGCTCTCCGACCTCCTCCGTCAGGCGGGCCAGATTAGTCAGGGGATGGAAGTACCCTTCCTCGAACTGCGAGATCCAGGCATCGACGCGGGATTGGGAGTCGCGGAGGGTCATCGAGAATCCCGGTTCCCCGTTCCCCGTTCGTCACCCAGCGCCGCGATGATGGCGCCGCAGAAGGCCGGGAGATCGGCCGGCGTCCGCGACGAGATGAGATTTCCATCCACGACGACCGGACGGTCCTCCCAGACGAGTCCCGCATTCTCGAGATCGTCCCGGATGGCGCCGACGCTCGTGCCGCGGCGGCCGCGGACGATTCTGGCCGAGATGGGAACCCACCCCGCGTGGCAGATGAAGGCGACCGGCTTCCCCGCATCGAAGATCTCCTTCGTGAGCGACAGGACCTTCGGGAATCGGCGCAGCTTGTCCGGAGCAAATCCGCCCGGGATCACGAGGCCGTCGAAGCGGCCGGCGTCGAGCTCGTCCACGTGCGCATCCACGGGGCAGGGATACCCATGCTTCCCGTGATACACCGGATCGCCGATGCCGGCGACGATGGTCGCAGCGCCCTCCTCCTCGAGCCGGATCTTCGGATACCAGAGCTCCAGGTCCTCGTACAGCGGCCCCGCGAAGAAGAGAATGGTGCGTCCTGAAAGCCGTCCCATCACGCGCTCCGATCGTTCGTTGCTCGTCACTGCCACCGATCCGGTGTATTATAGCCCAATGCGCTCTCGCGACCGCATCCTCGCCAACCTCGAATCGATCTACCGCGAGTCGTACGATCGGGCCCGCACCGACGGCTCCGGCGCGCGCATGGCGGACCTCGACAACGCCTACATGCGTGACCAGCTCATGCTCGAGATCCTGCT
Organism: Gemmatimonadales bacterium; assembly: GCA_035759585.1. Taxonomy (GTDB): domain Bacteria; phylum Gemmatimonadota; class Gemmatimonadetes; order Gemmatimonadales; family GWC2-71-9; genus CAMLLJ01. The sequence goes on from DASTUP010000119.1 coordinate 11,224, forward strand.
CGACATCCGCGACCTCTTCTCCGTGGCCCCCGCCGCCTCGGGCGGCTCCGCCCTCGAAAGGCTCGAGGCGCTCCGCCGCCTCACCAAACTCCGCTGAAAGGTGCCCGCCGCCATGAAGTTCTGCGCCGCCCTTGCCGCCCTCGCCCTCGCGGGCTGCAACGCCATCGAGCGTGAGCCCGAGATCCCGCCGCCGCCGGCCGCCGATCTCGTCGCCTACGGGCGCGTCTGGACAGGCGATACGGCAGCCCCCTGGGCCGGCGCGGTCGCGGTGAGCGGCGATACGATCGTCGCGGTCGGGGACAGCGCCGGCGTCAGCGCCTACGTGGGGCCGGACACGCGGGTCCTCGACAACGCCCGCGGCCTGATCACGCCGGGGTTCATGGATGGGCACGCGCATTTCTCCAGCGGCGGCTTCCAGCTCGCGAGCGTCGACCTGCGGGACGCAGCCAACCCGCAGGAGTTCATTGCGCGCCTCAAGGCGTACGCGGCCACGCGCCCCGAAGGCGAATGGATCGTCGGCGGCGACTGGGATCACGAGCGCTGGACGGGGGCACCGCTCCCCACGCGCCAGTGGATCGACTCCGTCACACCCAGGAATCCCGTGTACGTGAGCCGCCTCGACGGTCACATGGGACTCGCCAACGGCCTGGCGCTGCGCGCCGCCGGGATCACGCGCAGCACCGCCGACATTCCGGGCGGCACCATCGTCCGCGACCCCGCGGGGAACCCCACCGGTATCCTCAAGGACGAGGCGCAGAATCCCGTGTACGCGGCGATGCCGGAGCCGAGCGCAGCGCAGATGGACTCGGCGATCGCCCGCGCGACCGAGTGGGCGGCGTCCCGGGGCGTCGTCGGCGTGTCCTCCGTGTCCGCGCCCTGGAGCGAGGTTGCGGCGCTCAAGCGCGCTCGCGCGGCCGGTACGCTCAAGACGCGCGTCTCGGTCTACGTGTCGCTCGGCGACTGGCGCCGCATGGCGGATTCCCTCGAGGCCAACGGCCCGGGTGACGACTGGATCCGCACCGCCGGCGTGAAGGGCTACGTCGACGGATCACTCGGCTCCGGCACCGCGCTCTTCTTCGAGCCGTACGCCGACGATCCGTCCACCTTCGGCCTCCTCGTGACGCCGGAGGACTCACTCCGCCGCTGGATCGGCGCCGCCGATTCCGCCGGGCTCCAGGTCGTGGTTCACGCGATCGGCGAGCGCGCCAATGCGCTCCTGCTCGGCATCTTCGACAGCGTGGCGCGGGCGCACGGCGCCCGGGACCGGCGCTTCCGCGACGAGCACGCGCAGCACCTTCGCCCCCAGGACGTGGCCCGCTTCCGGACGATCGGCGTGATCGCCTCGATGCAGCCGTATCACGAGGCGGATGACGGCCGCTGGGCCGGCAAGCGGCTCGGCCCCGAGCGCGTGCGCAACAGCTACGTCTTCCGCTCGCTCATCGACTCCGGTGCACGGCTGGCCTTCGGCTCCGACTGGACCGTCGCGCCGATCGATCCGATGCTCGGAGTCGCCGCGGCCGTGACCCGCCAGACCCTCGACGGCGCCAATCCGGGTGGCTGGATTCCGGAACAGAAGATCAGCCTCGACGAGGCCCTTCGGGCATATACGGTCAACAATGCCTTTGCGGTGTTTGCGGAGGGTAATCGCGGCATGCTCAAGCGCGGCTACAAGGCCGATATCGTGCTGCTCGACCGCGACCTGACCACGATTCGCCCGGAGGACATCGACGAGGCGCAGGTGCGCGTGACGATCGTGGATGGACGCGTGGTATACGAGGGCCCCGCCCGCCAGTAAGCCGACGGCCCGGGTCTTGCCTCTATTGCCGGGCCGTATTCCACGCTTCATACTGTCGAGGGCCCGGCACGCCCGGGCCCTTCCCCTGACATCCATCGCGCACACGCGGCCCGGCCCCTGACGCGGCCGGGCCCCCGTCGGAGGGCGGTACATGCGCCTCATGCGAGGGACGATTGCGATCGTGACCCTGCTCGGCGTTGCATCGCCGCTGCAGGCGCAGGGCCGCAGCGACGCGAAGATCGATTCGCTGGAGCACCAGCTCCTCACGGATTCGGCCGACGCGGACCTGCACTACGCCCTCGGGCAGCTCTATATCGGCGCCAGGCGCTACGACGAGGCCGACCGCGCCTTGCGTCGTGCCATCGAGATCGAGCCGCGCTTTGCGCAGGCGCACCTCGCCATCAGCTACCTGCCGTTCATACGGGACGAGAAGCTCTGGAAGGCCGTGAACCGCGGCAAGGTCCCGCGGGCACAGGAGCCGATCGTCGAGGAGGCGCGTCGCTTCCGCAAGACCGCCTACATGATCGATCCGCTCGTCAACTCGGGGGTGGTGCTCGTGCCATGGTGGGTCAAGATGCAGATTTCGGAGGCGGAGCGTGCCAAGCTCCCGCCATTCTTCTTCGTCTATCGCGGCCTCGTGCTCGCGCGCGCCCAGGAGTGGACCGAGGCGGTGAGCGAGCTGCAGGAAGGACTGCTGCGCATGGCCACCGACGCGGCCGAGGACGAGGAGGACGCGGAGATCATCCCGCTGGTGGCGAACGAGGTCCGGTACGTGATGGCCGTGGTCGAGATGCGCTCCGGACGGACCGTCGCCGCCACGCGCCACTTTCAGGAAGTGCTCACCAACGATCTCGGGATGTACATGGCGCACGTGCGGCTCGCCGAGATCCATGAGAAGAACGGGGCGTGGCGGTCGGCGATCGCGGAGCGGCAGCGCGCGCTCGACACCTCCCCCGACGACCCGAGCCTGGTCTACGATCTCGGCGTGACGCTCGCGCGTGCCGGGCTCCTCCACCAGGCGGACACCACGCTCACGCGCGCACTCGAGCTGAATGTCCGCAATCCCCGGATACCCCGCATGGCGGGCCTCGTGCGGCATCAGCTGGGCGACGTGGCCCGAGCGCGTGAGGCCTACGAACGTTTCCTGGCGATCGCTCCATCGAGCTTCGGCCGCGAGATCGGCGAAGTGAAGGAGAAGCTCGCGACGCTCCCGTAGCATGCGACCCCGCCTGGTGCTCGTCGCGCTGCTGGTGCCCGGGACCGGGCTCGCCCAGCGCGCCGCACCGGTCGCCGCCGATTCCAACGACCCGGTGGCGCACTACGCGGTCGCCATGCGGCACTGGGAGCGCGAGGAATGGGACGCCGCGGAGCGCGCCCTGCGTGAAGCGGCAGCGCTCGCGCCCGATTACGCCGATGCCTCGCTCGGACTGGCGCTTCTCTTCGAGGCGCGGGGCAAGGACCACTGGAAGGCGGTCGAGCGCTCCGCGGGGCCGGAAGCGGTCGCGCGGGCGCGGGACGAAGCCCGCGCCGCGTACCGGCGGGCGTTCCTGGCGGACCCGCTCGTCGACCTGACGCTCTTTCTGCGATCCGACGGGCCTGATCTCGCCGGGGAAGGCGCGCCCTGGTGGTTCCCGG
>DASTUP010000120.1:0-43807 GCA_035759585.1 Gemmatimonadales bacterium
AACCGGGACGCGAAACGGCGTTGCGCGACGCGCTGCGCGACGCCGACGCCGCGTACGACTACGTCCTCGTCGACTGTCCGCCTTCGCTCGGGCTGCTCACGCTGAACGTGCTTGCCGCCGCGCAAGGCGTGATCATTCCGATCCAGTGCGAGTACTACGCGCTCGAGGGGATCTCGCAGCTGCTCAATACCGTGCGCCTCGTGCAGCAGAACTTCAATCCGGCGCTCGCCATCGACGGGGTGCTGCTCACGATGTACGACTCGCGCCTCAATCTCTGCCGCCAGGTCGCGGAGGACGCAAAGGAATATTTCGGGACACAGGTGTTCCGCACGCCCATTCCGCGCAACGTGCGACTCGCCGAAGCGCCGAGCTTCGGGCAGCCGATTCTTCTCTACGATGTGCAGTCGGTCGGCGCGCGCAGCTACCTGGCCGTGGGACAGGAGTTGATCCGGCGCATCGAGCAGCCCGAGTCGCTCTCGATTGCGGAAGCCGTCACGCAGGAGATGCCGGCGGCGGCCGTGGCAGAAGCGGCGGAAGCAGCGCCCGCCGACGGAGAAGTCACGGCCACCGATGCCGACTCCTTCACACCGGACGACGCGCCGCTCGACGATCTGATGGCTGACGAGACAATCGAAGGCACAGATCCGGAACGTGAATACGACGATGCCGTCACATCACACGATGACGACACCGACCTCGGTGACACCGCCAACTCGCCGAGTATCGTGGCCACCGATACCTCCGACGATCCGGTTGCGGCCGACACGACGCTCACCGAGACCTTCGCCGACGACGTGATCGAGGATGACGCATCGCAGGCGGATTCGCGCATGCAGTCGGAGCCAGTGGACGACGCGAGCGCCGATCCGGAGCAGCCGATGCGTGCGCGGACCGATGCGACCGGCGATGAGCCGGCCGACGAGCCGGCCGCCGGCGACATCACGGAGAATGCGGAATCCGCCGAGGTGAAGCCATGACTGGCGGTCGGCGTCTCGGGCGCGGGCTCGAATCGCTGCTCGGCCCGGTCAATCGCGAGCAGGCGGTGGCGGAAGGCGCGCTCCGTGATCTTCCGGTCGCGCAGGTGCGGCCGAACCCGTTCCAGCCGCGCACGCATTTCGACGAAGCTGCGCTCGCGGAGCTCGTGGCGTCGATCGAGGCATCAGGACTGCTGCAGCCGATCGTCGTTCGCTCGCGGAACGGCGTGTACGAGATCATCGCCGGCGAGCGGCGCTGGCGCGCGGTGCAGAAACTCGGCTGGCCCACCGTGCCCGCCGTGGTGAAGGAGGCGGACGACCAGACGCTGCTCACGCTCGCGCTGATCGAAAACCTGCAGCGCCACGATCTCTCGCCGATCGACGAGGCGCAGGGCTACCAGCGCCTGATCGAGCAGTTCAGGCTGCCTCAGGCGGAGGTGGCGCGCATGGTCGGCCGCAACCGCTCCACGGTGGCGAATCTGCTGCGGCTCCTCAAATTGCCGGCGCCCGTGCGCGCGATGGTGCACGACGGCCGGCTGAGCGAAGGACATGCGCGCGCGCTTCTCGGGCTCGAAGCGGCTGAGGCGATCGTCGCGCTTGCGGAGGAGGCCGTCCGCGAGGGCATGAGCGTGCGCGATGTCGAGGCGCGCGTCCGCGGCGATGCGCCGACGACCGCGAGCGGCAACGCGGCGCCCATGCGTGCGAAGGAAAGGCCGCGCACGCTCCAGGTGGCCGCCGACGTGCGCCGCGTCGAGGATGCGCTCCGGAATCGGCTCGGCACCGACGTGCGCGTGACGCAGAAGCGGAAGGGGCGCGGCGTCGTCGCAGTGAGTTACTACTCGAACGACGATCTCGCGAGACTGCTCGAGCTGATACTCGGCGAGCCGTTCGAAGGATGAGTGTTCCACCGAAAGCGCGCCATGTGCACGTCATGGTGCACCACGACGGCGCGCCCGAGTCCCGCACCTGGCGGATGCGGCTCGGCATATACCGGCTGCTGGTCGGGCTCGCCATCGGCTCGGTGCTGGCGATCATCGCCGCGCTGCTCATGCTCGGGCCGATCATGCGCGCGGCCGGACGCGTGCCCGGGCTCGAGCGGCGCGTGCGCAATCTCGAAGCGGAGAACGCAAAGATCGGGGAGCTGGCCGCGGCGCTCGATAGCGTGCAGATCGGCTACGACCGCGTGCGGGGAATGATCGGCGGCGACGTCGTGCCCGACCTCGCCCAGGTGGCAGGCGGCGAGATGCCGGTAGCGCCGCCCATCAGTGCGCGCGCGGGGGCGGCGCGAAACTACGGATCAGGTCCTTCCATGCCGGCCCACTGGCCGCTCATCGACGCCGGCTTCATCACGCGCGGCCTGGTGGACGACGGCGGCCGTGACGAGCCCCATCCCGGCGTGGATATCGCAGTAGCCATGGCCACGCCCGTGCGTGCCTCCGGCGGCGGCACCGTTGCCGGCACCGGAGAGGACGCGGAATACGGGAAATTCGTCCTGCTCAGCCACCCCTCGGGGTACCAGACGATGTACGGGCATCTCTCGCGGGTCGTGGTGAGCCGCGGAGATCGCCTCAATTCTGGCGAAGTGCTGGGCCTATCCGGAAACAGCGGCCGGTCCACCGCGCCGCATCTTCATTTCGAGATACGGCGGGAAGGGCAATCGCTCGACCCGCTCACGCTCGTCAAGGAGGGACGCTGATGGCCATCTTCACGAACGCCGCCCCTGCGGCGACCGATGCCGAGCCCGCCAAGCCGCCGTTCAACCGCCGGAAGGGCGACGGCGTCCCGCTCTCGATCGTCGCGCGCGACATGACGATCACGGGCGACATGGTGACGGAAGGGGTGGTGAAAGTCGAAGGCCGGGTCAACGGCACCATCAAGGCAACGGCGCAGATCATCGTATCGCCGGGGGCCGTGATCGAGGGTGACGTGCACACGAAGGAAGCCGTCATCGCCGGCGAGATTCAGGGGACGATTCGCGCCTCCGAGCGGGTCGAGCTGCAGGCGTCGGGTGTCGTCCGCGGAGACATTCACACGCCCCGGATATCGGTCATCGAGGGTGGACGAGTGAGCGGTGAGGTGGACATGTCGCCCGAGGGAGTCGGGACGAAGACTCGGGAGCTCCGTATCGCCGAGAAAAGTTGATAAGTTCGTAAGTCTGTGGAAATGATAGCGTTGTGTTACTTCTTGCCACCCACAGATTTGTGACAGTGAGGCGCGAATGAAGGCATGATTCGTTTAGTGATGCGCTTGTGTATGGTCTGTGTCGCGTCCCTGTCGCTATCCTCATGCGACCGGCGCATGCCAGACGCCGACGCATTTCGTGTCGCCCTCATCACCCCCGGATCCATTGCCGATGCGGCCTGGAACTCAGGTGCCTACGCCGGCCTTCTTCAGATCCGCGACTCACTCGGCGCCTCCATCAGCCACGTCGAGGCGCTTACGCCTGCCGCCCAGGAAGAAGCGCTCCGGTCGTACGCTTCCCAGGGCTACGACATCATCTTTGCCAACGGATTCGAATTTCAGGAGCCCGCCGAGCGGGTTGCGGCGTCGTATCCGGCGCCGGTGTTCGTCATCAACTCGGGGTCCCGGGCAGTGGGGAAAGTGGTTCCGCTGGTGTTCCGGATCGAAGAGGCCACCTATCTCGCGGGGATGGTGGCGGGCGGGCTCTCGAAGTCCGGAATGATCGGGTTCATCGGCGGCGTGGAGCTGCCTCCGGTGCGTCGCGGCCAGGAAGGGTGGACCAACGGCGCGCACGCGGTCAATCCGGCCATCGTCTCTCGCACGACCTACCTGAACAACTGGGAGGACGCTGCGTCCGGCAGGGAGGCAGCACTCGCACTGCTGCGACTCGGCGCGGACATGCTCCATCACAATGCCGATGCGGCAGCACTCGGCGCCTTTCAGGCAGTCAAGGAAACAGAAGGCGCGTACATCTTCGGCGCCAACGCGGACCAGACCTCCCTCGCACCGGAACGTGTCGTGGGCTCGGCGGTCATCGACCTGGCCCATGCCTTCCTTCTCGTGGCCCGGGAGGTCGAGAACGGAACGCTGCAGTCACAGCCGAAGTCGTTCGGACTCGCTGGAGATGTCCTGCGTTACGTTCCCAATCCGACGCTCGCGGCACTTGTCCCTGGGGAGCTGGCGGCGCGAGTCGCGGCCGCGGCCGACTCGATCGCGGAGGGAACGCTCCTCCCACTCGCGGGGGCGGATCGATGAGCGAAGTTGCGCTGCGGGACATCGCCGGCCATCTCGACGATTACCTCCGGATCCGCGAGATACCGGACGCACCCAATGCGGTGAACGGTCTTCAGGTGGAGAACGGCGGAACGGTCACGCGAATCGTCGCTGCCGTCGACGCTTCGCTGGCGACGATCGAGGCCGCAACGGCCGGCGACGGGCGGACGCTCGTCCTGGTGCACCATGGGCTCTTCTGGGATGGCAACGTTCCGGCAACAGGCCGGCGGTATCGCCGGCTCCGTGCGCTCATCGCGGCAGATGCCGCGCTCTATTCCGCCCACATTCCGCTCGATGTTCATCCGGATGTCGGGAACAACATGGTGCTCGCCGAGCGGCTCGGACTGGTGGTGGACGGCTGGTTCGGCGACTATCGCGGCGTGGCACTCGGCGTCCGCGGGCATGCGCCGCCACCACTCTCGCAGCGATCCCTCCTGCTGCGGGAGATCGAGCGCGCGCTCGGCGTGGAGGCGGAGGCGATCCACCTCGTTCCGGGGGGACCGGATCGACCCGGGCGCATCGGCATCGTCACAGGTGCCGGCGGCAGCATGATCGCCGAGGCGCGGGATGCCGGTCTCGATACGCTCATCACGGGTGAAGGGCCGCACCATACCTACTTCGATGCCATGGAGTGGGGACTCAACGTGATCTACGCCGGACACTATGCAACCGAAACGCTCGGCGTGCAGGCGCTCGCCTCGCACCTCGCCGACCGCTTCGACCTTCCGTGGGAATTCCACGATCATCCAACCGGCCTGTGACCGGGCCGGCGCTCCAGCTCAGGAACATCCACAAGCGATACGGCACGACGAACGCGCTTTCCGGAGCGGCGCTCGCCGTCGAGTGGGGAGAGATCCACGCGCTCCTCGGTGAGAACGGAGCCGGCAAGTCGACACTGCTCCGGATTGCCGGTGGGCTCGAGCGCGCGGATCGGGGGAGCATCGAGGTCGATGGCTCGCCGGCCACGATTCGCTCACCCCGCGATGCCCGCCGGCTCGGCATCGGCATGGTGCACCAGCACCCGACGTCAATCCCGTCCCTCACGGTCGCCGACAACATGGCGCTGACTGCCGGATGGCCGGTGCGCCCGGCCGAGGTTCGCGAACGTGTCGCCAGGTTGAGCGGAGAGCTGGGCCTGCCGATCGATCCGGATGCCTACGCCGGGCGACTTCCCGTGGTACTCAAGCAGCGGCTCGAGATCCTGAAAGCGCTTGCGGCCAGTGCGAGGATCCTCCTCCTCGACGAGCCGACCGCCGTCCTTGCGCCGATCGAGGCGGCTGAGCTTCTGACCGTGCTCCGGAAATTTGCGGCCGCCGGGAATGCGGTGGTGATCGTGACGCATAAGCTGCGGGAGGCCATCTCCGAGAGCCAACGAGTGACAGTGTTGCGACATGGTTCAGTCACATTCACTGGCAGAAGCGACAGTGAGTCATCGGAATCGCTCTACCGGGCCATGCTCGGATCGGATGCCGCCGTCGCCCCGGCGCCGGCCCGGCGGATTCCGCCCGCCGATTCCGCACCGGCAATCCGGGTACAGGCGCTCGACGTTGCGCGCGACGGGCGCTACGGAATCGCGCTTCGCGGAGCTGCATTGGCGGTGTTTCCCGGAGAGATCGTCGGAATCGCCGCGATCGAAGGAAGCGGGCAGCGGGAGCTCATGCGCGCGGTGGCGGGGCTGGTCCACCCGCTGCGCGGAGTACTCGATGTCCGCTCCCCGGTCGCATTCATTCCCGAGGATCGGACCACGGAGGGACTGATCCCCTCGCTCTCGCTCGCCGAGAACGTCGTGCTGGGAATGGGGGCGGCGGCACCCGGGGTGAACGGAGCGCTCGTCTCCTGGAAACACGTGGCTGCCGGGACGGCTGACCTCGTCGATCGATTCGGCATCGTCGCAGCCGGCCCGGATGCGCCGGCCGGAAGTCTGAGCGGCGGCAATCAGCAGAAGCTGGTTCTGGCACGGGCTCTCGCCGGAGTGCCCCCGGTCATCGTCGCCGAAAATCCCACTCGCGGGCTGGATGTGGCTGCAGCGGCCGAGATTCACAGGAGGCTTCGCGCGGCGGCCGATGGCGGGGCGGCGGTGCTCTTTCATTCGAGTGACCTCGACGAGGTGGTCCTCGTCGCGGACCGGCTGGTGGTCGTCAACGGTGGAACGCTTCGCGAGCCGGCGGAACGCAACCGTGAGCTCATCGGGCGGATGATGATCGGGGCCGCGTAATGGCGGGAGTGGGTCGGCTGCGGGAGTACGCGGTGCCGGCGCTCATCGTCGCGGGGGCGATCGCCGCACTCGCGGCGGCACTCGGCATTGCCGGGTACGATCCGGAGCTCGCGCTCGGCGCGCTCTGGCGAGGGTCGGTCGGATCGTTCGACGCGTTCGCCTCCGGCACACTGGTACGGGCCGTTCCGCTCATCATCATCGCCCTGGGATTTGCGCTCGCCCTCCGCGGCGGGATGCTGAACATCGGCGCCGAAGGGCAGTTCCTCGCCGGCGCGGTGGCGGCGACCTGGCTGGGCACCCATCTCGCAGGGTGGCCGGCGCTCCTCGCCATTCCCGCCACCTGGCTCGTCGCGCTTGCGGCCGGGCTCCTCTGGATCGTCGTGCCCGTGGTCCTGCGGGTGAAGTACGGCGTGCTCGAGGTGATCACCACTTTGCTGCTCAATTTCGTCGCCGAAGCCCTCGTCAGCTTCATGGTGCAGGGGCCGCTGCAGGAACAGACCGGCATCTATCCGCAGAGCGATCCGATCGCGGAAGCCGCCCGGCTGCCCCTTCTGCCGGGAACGCGGCTGCATCTCGGCATCGGGGTGGCGCTGATCCTTGCCGTCGTGCTCTGGTTCTTCTTCGCGCGGACGCTGGCCGGCTTCCGGCTCCTTGCCGCCGGGAGCGGTCCACGCGCGGCTGCGCTCGCAGGGCGCATCGATGTCACCCGCATGGCAGCGCTGGCGCTCCTCGTGTCGGGAGCCCTGGCCGGATTGGCCGGGGCGACCGAAGTCGGCGGCGTCTCCTACGCCCTCTATCCGAACCTTTCCCCGGGATACGGCTTCACGGCAATTGCGGTGGCGCTCCTCGCCCGGCTCCATCCGCCGGCGATCGTGGTCACCGGCATCCTCTTCGGCGCGCTCGAGACCGGCGCCGGGGCCATGCAGCGAGACGCCGGGATTCCTGCGGTCGTGGTCCAGGCTGTCGAGGCCGCGATCATTCTTGCCCTCCTGCTCGCCGATGCCCGGACGCACCGGGGCCGGGCATATGCCGGAGCGGCGGCATGAGTGACGGCATCGAGCTGGTGGCCGGGTTCCTGGCGGCGTCCGTGCGAGTGGCGACGCCGCTGCTTCTGGCGGCGACCGGCGAAACGCTGGCAGAGCGGAGTGGCGTGATCAATCTGGGCATCGAGGGATCGATGCTCGCGGGCGCGCTTGCGGCCGCGATCGGCTCAACTGCCGGCGGCCCGGCATCGGGCCTGCTCGCGGCGATCGCGGCGGGCGCGGCGCTCGCCGCCCTCTTCGCCGCGGTGAGCGTGCACGCGGGGGCCGACCAGATCATTGCGGGAACGGCCGTGACGCTCGGCGCCGTGGGGATCACGGGCGCAGCGTACCGGTCGTTCTACGGCACCGGAGGCGCGGGGCTCTCGATTCCAACGCTCGGGCCGGTGGAAATTCCACTGCTCGCCAAGGTTCCGGTAATCGGCCCGGCGCTCTTCGCGCAGCCGGTCACGACCTATTTCGCCGTGGCGCTCGTGCCGTGCGTCTGGTGGCTCCTCTTCCGCACGCGGCCCGGGCTCGCGCTCAGAGCCGCGGGCGAAAGTGCGGAAGGGGCGCGAGCCGCGGGAGTGCGAGTACGCGCGGCGCGGACCGCCGCGGTGATCGCGGGAGGCGCGCTTGCGGGCCTGGCCGGCGCCACGCTGGTGCTCGCGCAGGTCGGCACGTTCTCCGAGCGGATGACTGCGGGGCGTGGATTCATCGCCATCGCCATCGTGGTTCTCGGGCGATGGCATCCGGTCGGGATCCTCGCCGCGGCGCTCTTCTTCGGCGCGGCGACCGCGCTGCAGTTCGTCTTCCAGGCGTCGGGCGTGGGCGTGCCGTACCAGCTCTTCCTGGTACTGCCGTACGTGCTGGCGCTGCTCGGGCTCGCGGGAGCGGTTGGGCGCGTGCGGGCGCCGCGGGACCTCGGACGGAGAGAAGCGACGTAGCTCCTCATGGCCGGGCGGGCAGTCGACCGGGCGGCCTCAGGGAAGGGCGGGCCGCCGGAGCTCAGTTCGCCCGGTGCTGAGCTCGCGGCGCGTCGCGTCGATCATCGCGCGCACCCGATCGCGGAGCGCAGGGACGTCGTCCACCGTCAGGCCATCCGTTTCCACCGGTGGAAGGATGCGCACTTCGGCGCGCGCGGCTCGCATCACGAAGCCGGTCTTCGGGAGCGCAGTGCGCGTGCCGGCCACGGCGAGCGGAAGGATAGGCACTCCGGCCTCGACGGCCAGGCGGAAGGCGCCGTCCTTGAAGGGAAGCAGGTCGCCGCGCGGCGAGCGGGTTCCTTCGGGGAAGATCATGACCGAAACCCTGCTCGCGAGCCGTTCGCGGCAGGTGCGCATTGCCTCGACGGCGCTCGGGCCGAAGCCGCGCTTCACCGGCACATCTCCCGCCAGCTGCATCATCCAGCCGATCACCGGAACGCGAAACATTTCCGCCTTCGAGAGCCACTTCATCTCCCAGGGAAGGTGGCTGATGAGGAGGATGTCCGCGAACGATTCGTGATTGGAGACGACGACATAGGGCCGGCGAGGGTCGGCGGGCGGCGTGCCCGACCAGCGGAAATGCCAGAGCGGATTGAGCCGGGCGGGGACGATGCCCACCATCCACCGGAAGCTGCGTCCGACGACGTAGCGGCCCCGGTCGAACGGTGCCGTGGCGATCCAGAGCAGCGCCATCACCGGGAGGCCGATGACCGCCATCAGGGCAAGAACGAGCCAGGTCCAGATCGAGGCGATGGCCATCCACAGGCGACGCATTGCACATCCACTGGTCAACGTGAGGCGGGAAACGTTAATTCACGAAGCGCCGGGGACAAGGCCCGGCGCCCCGACCCTGGAGCGCGCATGCCGAAGCGGGACCAATCGACGGAACCGGATGACCGGCGGTCGCTCACGCCCGACGTTCCCGCGGCGGCGTTCGAGTCCCCGGATGACGCGGCCGTCACGAGCCTGCTCGAGGGGCCCGACCCGCGCACCGTTGCGCTCGTCGGTCTCTTCATCCTGGCTGTCGCATACACGCTCTTCTTCGCGCGGTCGTTCCTGCTGCCGGTGGCCGTGGCCATCTTTCTCGACTTTCTCCTGAGCCCGGTGGTCCGCTGGCTGCGAAAGGTCCGCATCATCGAGCCGGTAGGGGCGGCGCTCATCATGGTGGCGCTGCTCGGCACGATCGGCGTGACGATCTACAACCTTGCGCCGAGCGCCGCCGAGTGGGCGCGGCGGGCGCCGGAAAGCTTCGAGCAGGCGCGCGCGAAGTTCGACGCCATTCGAGAGCCGATGGAGGAAGTGTCACGCGCCGCGGAAGAAGTCGAGGATGCCACCGACGTGAGCGCCGACGCCACCCCCCAGGTGGAGATCAAGGGCCCGACGCTCGCCGGGCGCATCTTCGGCGGCACGATGTCGATGTTCACGTTCTTCACGTTCGTGGTCTTCGCGACGTACTTCCTCCTGGCCGCCGGCGATCTCTTCCTCCAGAAGCTCATCAAGGTGCTCCCGCAGTTCCGCGACAAGAAACGCGCCGTGTCGATCGCGCGGGAAATCGAGAGCCAGATCTCGCAGTACATGCTCACGGTGACGGCCATCAACATCGCCCTCGGCTTCGCCACGGGCTTCGCGATGAAGCTCTGCGGGCTGCCGAACCCGGTGCTCTGGGGCGTCCTCGCCGGCCTGCTCAACTTCATGCCTTACGTCGGCGCCGTGATCACGGTGGGCATCATCGCGCTCGCATCCGTCGTCTCGTTCGACACCCTCGGCCAGGCGGCCATTCCGCCGCTCGTCTTCTTCGGCATCAACATGCTCGAGGGGAACCTCATCACGCCGATGATCGTCGGGAACCGGCTGAGCCTCAACACGGTGGCGCTCTTCATCGGCATGACCTTCTGGTGGTTCGTCTGGGGAATTCCGGGGGCGCTCATGGCGGTGCCGATGATGGCGACGATCAAGATCTTCTGCGACCATTTCGAGCCGCTCAAGCCGGTCGGCGAGTTTCTCGGCCGATAGTGCGGCACGCGATCCTCACCGACCGGGAACGCGCGGTCCTGCATGAGCTCCACGGCGATCTCGAGCATCTGGGCGTGCGCGTCCGGCGGGAAGGTGGCGACGCGATTCGCGCGATCGTGCTCTTCCTGTCACGCGGCCGCGCAATCGCGCTTGGGCGGAATGTCTTCGTGCCGGGCGGCCAGGAAGAGGATCTCGCGATCCTCGCCCACGAGCTCATGCATTGCCGGCAGTACGAGGCGTGGGGCCCGTTGCGGTACTACGCGCGAGGATTCGTGGAGCAGGCAACGCATCTGCTGAGCAGGCTGGGAGTCGCGAAGAATCCCTACGACTGGCGGAGTGGCCCGGCGCGGACGTTCGATGAATACGGGATGGAGCAGCAGGGTCAGCTCGTCGAGGACGCCTGCCGGGGAGACCCGGTTGCCCGGGCGATCGTGCTGGCAAACGCGTCCACGTCCTCTTCCGTGGTATCCCACGACGCCATCCAGCGCACCTCCGACCGCCCTTCGTCCCACACATAGAAGAAGCACTCCTCCTGCAGCGCGGGAATCACCTGGCGGGGAAGGATGGCGAAGACGGCGTTCGCATCCACCCGCTGTGTGATCGTCACGCCCGGGACACTCCGGACCCTGGCGGCGAGGCGCTGCGCCATGGCGTTCGCATGCCGCGCGCTCCGAAGCCAGAGCTCGTCGGTGAAGAGCGCGTCGAACTGCGCCGCAATGAAGCGCATCTTCGAGGGCAGCTGCATGGCCTGCTTCCGCATGTACCGGAAGTCCGCGGCACGCCGCGGATCGAAGAAGACCACCGCCTCACCTCCCACAAGGCCGTTCTTCGTGCCACCGAGCGACATCACGTCGACCCCTGCGTCCGCCGTGATGGCGCGAAGGGGCACCCCAAGCGATGCGGCGGCATTCGCGATGCGCGCCCCATCCACGTGCAGGAAGAGGCCGTGCGCGTGCGCGGTGTCCGCGAGCGCGCGCAGTTCGTCCGGCGTGTAGACGGTACCGTATTCGGTGGCCTGGGAGACGGACACGACCCGCGGCTGTGAATGATGCTCACTGCCGATGCCGACGAGGCGCGAAACGACGGCGTCGGGCGTGACCTTCCCGTCGGGCGCCGCGACACCGAGCAGCTTGCCGCCGATGAACCGTTCCGGCGCACCGCACTCGTCGACCTGGATATGCGCGAAGTTCGAGCAGATGACGGCTTCGTGCGGCCGCATGAGTGCGTGCAGGCCCAGGACGTTGGCCCCGGTGCCGCCGAAGACGAAGAAGATCTCGGCGCGCTCGCCGAGGTGCTCTCGAAGCTTCGCGATGGCGGAAGCGGTGAACGGGTCATCGCCGTAGGCGCGCACGTGACCGTCGTTGACGCGCGCGAGCGCCGCGAGCACCTCGGGGTGCGCGCCGGCGTTGTTGTCGCTCGCGAAGCTGCGGGTCATTCCGGGTCCGGCGCCTTGTCGTCCCAGAGCGCGAAGATGTTGCCGTCGGGATCGGCGATCATCGCCATGACGCCGAACGACTGCTTCGTCGGCTCGGCGACGAAGTGGACGCCGCGGTCGTGCAGGACTCCGCAGAAGTGGAGCAGGTCGGGCACGTGGAACGTGAGCCCCGTTTCACGGCCCACGAGCGCCCTGGCCTTCGGATGTGTGGCCGGGTGCACGCCAAGGTGGGGTTCCTGCTCCAGGAACTCGGCGCCGAACGAGCCGCGCTTCGTCATGGCGAGGCCGAGCGTGTCGCGGTAGAACCTGACGGCACGTTCGATGTCGGTGACGAAGACGGCGATGCTGTAGAGGGAGCGGATCATGGGCCTAAGATAATCGCGCCAGGATCGTCGTCGGGCCCGGCCTCGCGGGGATCTGCGCCGTGCCGGAAGAGGACCAGCGGCGCGGTGCCGACGAGCGAAAGCCGCTTGCCGTCGAGGCGCAAACCGGTCCCTTCGCGGAGGCCCACGACGCGCTCCTTCCGATTGAGCTCCAGATACTCGGCGATGCGCTCCGGCCTGGTCTCCCCGCCGTGATCGGGCAGGCGCGCTTCGGTATAGTGCGGGTTGATCTGGAACGACACGAGCCCGAGTGCCGCAAAGCTCGGTGGCTCGATGATCGGCATGTCGTTGGTGGTCCTGATCGTCGGGCAGGCGACATTGGAGCCGGCGCTCCAACCCAGGTAGGGAACGCCGGCGCGCACCCGCTTCCGGATGGGATCGAGGAGTCCCTCGGCGTAGAGCCGGGCAAGAAGCTGGAAGGTGTTCCCACCGCCGACGGCAATCGCGTCCGCCCGCTCGAGCTCGGCGGCGGGATCGGCGGTCTCGTGTGCCCCGACGATCGTGGCGTCGAGCGACGAGAGCGCTTCACGCACCGATGCGGTGTACGCGTCGTGCGGCATGCGGACACCCGCATACGGAACGAAGAAGATCCGCGCGCCGGTCCCGAGAAAGTCGCGGATGTGCCCAAGCGGCCAGGCGAGGTAGGGCTGGCCGGGGTTGGTCGAATTGCTGAGCAGCAGCAGGCGCATCGTGCAAAGATACACGACGCAACGGCGTTCAATCCTTGTAGGGGTCGAAGAGGTCCGCTCCGGCCATGACCACGATCAGTGGCCGGAGCTCGTGCAGCACCTCGACCGTTCCCCCCTGGGCCGCGAGCACGTCCGGGAGCCGGCGATAGACGTGTGGGCTCTCGTCGAGTCCTCCGCCGCGCAGGACGACGCCCTTCGAGCGGATCCAGTCCTCCATCATGCGTGGCGAGACTTTCCCGCGCGAGAGCTGGCGCCCGCTCCGGCGGTGGCGCCTGCCCGCGGCCTCGGTGCGCGACATGACCCGGCCGGCGCCGTGCACGGTGGAGTAGAGCGCCGCCTCCTGCAGGGCGCGCGTCTCGTCATCCGCTGCGTGGGCGCCCTGGACGATCACGGCGTTGTCTCCCATCGAGCCGCCGACGAACCCCTTCTGGCCGGGAAAAGCGGGGGTCGCACCCTTCCGGACGACGAAATACTTCTCGCCGCCATGCTCCTCGATCCAGGCGAAGTTGTGATGATTGTGGATCAGCTCCATCTCGCGCCCACCAAGGAGGGAAACGACCTTTCGTGCCACCCACTCCCGGCCGGCATAGGCGTAGCGACCGGCCAGGTTCATGAGGGCCCAGTAGTCGTAGCCGAGCGGGTCGCCGATGCGCAGCAGCGTTTCGCGCTCCGGCACGCGCGAGCCCCACGGCGCATCCTGCGCCAGCGCCAGGAAGCCCGATGCGACGGTGTGGCCGAGGCCGCGGCTCCCGAAGTGGACGCCGACCCAGATGGCGCCGCTCTCGTCGGCAAAGACGTCCACATAGTGATTCCCGCTGCCGACGGTGCCGAGCTGCGAGCGCGCCTTCTCGCGGAGGCTGCCGCGGACCGACGGCTGCAACGCCTCCCACGCGGGATCCTCGAAGAGCGGATCGTCCACGGGCGCGTCGTCGGCGCGGTTCGTCCGGCCGATCCCGAACGAGATCGTCTCCTGGATCTCGTCAGCGAGCTCATCGAGCCGCTCCGAAATGCCGGATTCGTCCTCGATGGCGAGATCGGTGCGGATCGCGGCGTTGCCACAGGCGATGTCGAAGCCGACGCCCACGACCGATACCTGGTCCCGGTAGGCGGCGACGCCGCCGATCGGCATGACATAGCCGACGTGCCCATCGGCCATCAGCGCAACGCGGTCGGCGCGGGATGCCACGTCCTCCAGCTGCAGCAGCGTCTTTTCGTCGTGCTGTCCGAAGATCTGCATCTATCTGCTCTTTCCGGTCCACTGCATCGCACACATGGTATTGCCTGTCCGGCAATTCTCCAAAAGACATCGCCCCGTCCGGCGTGCTGCGGGCGGGGCGATCGGAGAGGGGAATGTGCCGGCGATCCCGGAACGCTTCACCGGCCGCCGGAACCGCCTCCGCGCGCGCAGCGGAATCCGACGTGGGGTCCGGCGCCGTTCGCAGGATGGCTGTCGCGGTACCGCACCCTGAGATTCACCGCGGCGGCGCGCCAGCTTCCGCCACGGATCACGTAGCGGAGGCCGTCGTCGGCTCCGCCGGGCCATTCGTCCGCCGTGTATTCCCAGACGTTCCCGGCCATGTCGTAGAGGCCGTATTCGTTCGGCAGGTACCGCCCGACCGGCGTCGTGCCTTCGCGCCCGGCGCCGCTCCAGTTCGCGTGGGTGGAGTCGGGCATTGCTTCACCCCAGGGAAACACTTCGCCGCGTTGGCCGCCGCGCGCCGCATACTCCCACTCCGCTTCGGACGGCAGCCGCTTTCCCGCTGCCTGGCAATATGCGCGCGCCGCATACCAGGGGACGTACGTGACGGGATGATCCGATTGCCCGGTCGGATAGAGCCCGGCCGTCCAGTGCCGCAGGTATTCCCCGTTGTGATATCGCTCCGGAATCCTGTCGCGCTGCCACTGCGGATTCCGCTCGAGGAACGACGCGAATTCGGCATTCGTGACTTCGAAGCGGTCCATGGCGAACGTTTCGACTCGGACACGGCGCTGCGGGACCTCGGGCTCGAACAGCTCGCGCCGCGACACGCCGTATCGTGCAGCGAGTGCCGGGATCTCGGATGAATCCGTCCCCATCTCGAAGCTGCCGCCTTCGATCGGCGCCATCGAGCCCGGCCGTGGCGGGAGGACCGGACCGCGTGTGCGGCGGGGTGCGGTGCTGCAGGACGTCACCAGCACCACCGCGGCGCCAAGGAGAAGACGACTCGTCTGCATTCGAATTCCTCTCAGATTCCAGGCGAGCCGACAGGCTCGTAGCTCAGCGCGCCATCCACCAGGTGTGCCGGCGCATCGAGCCGGTGCAGCGCCGGTGCGTTCGCGTCGAGAATGTGACGGACTTCCCATCCCTGTACGGTGAGGACGTCCGAGATGATTCTGCGATGGCAGCGCCACCAGACGGCTTCCGCGCACATGAACGCCAGGCGAGACCCGGCGGCCGCGTCCGTGAGCTCGTCCACGCCCTCGGCGAACTCGGGAGTTCCGACATGGTCCGCGTATGCGCGGAACGCGGCGTTCTTCCAGCCGGTGTTCGGCGAATCGCGCCGGGGCGTGCGACGCCCGCCGAGTGCCGGAAGCCGGATGTACCGGATCCCCTCAGCGCGCGCACTTTCGGCGAGTGCGTCGGACCCGAAATGCGGGTAGCGCTTCGAGCCGGGAAAGCGGCGCACATCGGCGAGCACGGCGATGTCGTGTGCATGGAGAAGGCCGAAGAACTCCTCGAGCGTGCGCGTCGAGTGCCCGATGGTCCAGACTTCCCGCGCCACGTCAGAGCGGGCCCCGGCCGCTCGAGATGAGCTCGAAGAGCTTGAGGCCGATCATCACGGCGAGCGCGCCCGTCACCACGACGAGCAGCACCAGGCCGACGCCGAGCCAGACCAGCACCCGGCGGCTCGAGCGACGAGCCGCCTCCGGCATGACCGCATGCTGCTCCAGAAGCCGCATGTTCCGGTTGTTGGCCTTGAAGGCGACGTCGAAGAGGTCTCCGAGAATCGGCACCGCGCCGACGAGCGCTTCGACGCCGACGTTCGTGACCATGCGCGCGAGCACGGCGCCCGGCGCACCGAGGCGCGCGGCTTCGTAGATGAAGTAGGCGGACGCGATGGCACCGGCAAAATCGCCGACGCCGGGCACGAGCCCGGCGATCGCATCGAGCCCGAAGCGGATGTTCGTGCCGGGAATGCGGAACTGGCTGTCGAGCAGGCGCGCGGCCGCGCGCATGCGGTCGAGGCGTGCGTCTCCGACGGCGACTTCCGGCACGGTGGCCGGAACGGGCTTCCCTCGTCTTGCCATATGCGCTCCTCAGCCGGCGAGTCGCGGCGAGCCGCGCTCGAATTCATCCCGCATGAGCCCGTACAGTTCGAGATCCTCGTGCACGCCCCACTTGAGCACGTGCCCACGCAGTGTTCCCTCGTGCCGCATCCCGATTTTCTGCATGACCCGCCCCGACGCCGGATTGCGGGACATGTGGTGCGCAATCACCCGATGCAGCCCCATCGCCTCGAAGGCGTGACGCACCACGGCCGCGGCCGCTTCGGTGCAGTAGCCACGACCCCAATGGTCGAGTCCGGTCCAGTACCCGAGCTCTGCCCGGTGATGCGCCCGGTTGATGGTGAGCCCGACGCAGCCGACCAGCGTGCCACCTTCCCTCAGGGTGACGGCGAGCGTGAGCAGCTCGCCACGTTCGAAGGCGTCGTCGAGCGTGCCGAGCCATGCCTCGGCCATCGAACGGTCGTACGGATGGGGGATCGAGAGCGTGTTCAGCGCGATCTCCCGCGGGCCTACGAGCGCGGTCACGGCGTCGGCATCGTCCATGGTGAACGGGCGGAGGACGAGGCGTTCGGTCTGCAGCGTCGGTTGCATGCTCGACGATAGGCGGATGGAGGACGGGCCGGAAGGTCCGACTGCGCGATTCAGCGCCGGGTGGGGCCGCGCATGGCGGAGATCCGCGCTTCGCGGAGACGGCGGAGCCCGATCAGCACGACTACCAGCGTCGCGAAAGTCCAGATGCCTGCAAACACGATGCGCGTCCGGGGCGACGCCGTGCCGAGCCCGCCGAACACATAGGTACCGATGGCGAGGAGGTCGATGACCACGACGCCGACCACGAGGCGGAGCAGCTCGCTGCGCGCGCTGGTTTCACTCATCGTTCGTCCAGATGTAGTCGGCGATCAGCGGAAGATGGTCCGAGCCGAGATCGGTGCCCACCTCGGCGCGCACGGCGCGCAGGTCGTCGGTGCTGAGAACATGATCGATCCGCACGCGGAACCACTTGAGCACGCGCGTGCCGCCGTACCCGAAGCCGGCTTCCGCGAACGCATTGGCCAGGTGCCCCCAGTATTGCCGGAAGATCGCGCTTTCCTGCGGCGTGTTGAAGTCACCGGCCACCAGCGCGGGGCTGCCGCCCTGGTGGACCCAGTTCGACGCCCGGCGCGATGCCACCGCCCGCATCTCGAGATTGGCCGCGAGGAGGCGCGAGTCGCGCTGTTCGCGGAGCACTTCGAGCCCGCGCCCGGGCGTATCGAGGTGGAGGTTGGTGACGCGAAGCGTACGGCCGCGCACGTCCAGCGTATAGCGCACGACCGATCCGGCCCACCCGAGCTCGCCGATGCGCCAGGGCGGGAGCGAGTCCACCGAAATGATCGGGAAGCGCGAGATGAGGCAGAGCCCGCCGTGGGTGTGCGTCGCCAGCCCGGGCGTCGCGCGCACTTCCGCCGCGGCGGCATCCGAGCATTCCTGCAGCGCGACGATATCCGCCTCCCAGGCGGCGAGCGCGGCCTCGAGGGTTCCGGGCACGCCGAGCGCAGTTCCGCCCTGGATGTTGAAGGTGACGACACGCAGCTCGGGTGCACGCCGCGGTGCGGTGACGGCGCCTGCGGCGAAACCCATGACCGGACCCGCGAGCACGAGCCCGCCCCCCGTGAGGGGAACGAGGGCGCGAGGCAGGATGGCGAGCGCGAGCGGAAGGAGCAGCACAAGCGGGAGCAAGAGGACCCATCGAGGACCGAAGAGCAGCACGGTCGCCGGCCACCAGCGGTCGCCGAGGCCGTAGAGAAGCGGCCAGGCGATGATCGCGGCGACGCACCAGGTAAGCGATGCGCGCCAGAGCGCGCGGCGCGCGCCGTCTCGCAGCGGCCGCGCCGCCCAGGATCGCATTCGGCGGACGCTGTGGCGTATCCGGTGCCCTGCGCCCGCCCGCCTGGCCCCGCGGACGCGGAGCACACGCCCGCACCGGCAGCGGATGGAATGGCCTACGACCGAATCGTCGACCTTGAACTTCCGCCCGCATCGGCAGGTGAGCGTGAGGCTCATCGGAGCCGTGGGGCGGGCAGGGAGATCAGTCGCTCTCCCAGCCCGTCGGGCGCTGCCGGCCCTTGAGCACTCGCGTGGCGATGTTCTCGATCGGCCCGCCCAGGAGGAGGGCCGCCATCGTCAGCAGCAGTCCGATGACCGCGGACCGCCACATCCCGGCCCCGAACGCGACCGCGATGCACGCCGTGACCCAGACCGAGGCCGCCGTGGTGAGTCCCTGGACGGCCCGTGAATCCGGCAGCTTGAGGATGACGCCGCCCCCGATGAACCCGATGCCGGTGATGACGCCCTGGATCACGCGGCTCACCGAATCAGGATTGAAGGTCCCCGGGATCGAGGCAATCTCCATCGTGACGAGGGTGACCAGGCAGGCGCCGATGGCCACGAGGCCGTGCGTTCGAACACCGGCCGGCTTGCCGCGCAGCTCCCGATTGATGCCGAGCACGAACCCCGCGAGCATCGCCGCCGCGAGCCGCGCAAGTACTTCGTCGTTGCCTCCGACCAGGTCCGCGAGTTGATCCCCCACAGTGATCCTTTCAGCCGCGCGCGGCTCCCTGAATCAGGTTGCGGGCATCCCACAGCTCGGGAAAGACCCGGCGCGCCACGGTCCCGCGGAGGTACGACGCGCCGTCGCTGCCGCCCGTGCCGGGGCGGCCGCCGATGATTCGCTCCACCATCTGCACATGGCGCATGCGCCAGAGCGTCAGCATCTCGTCGAAGTCGAGGAGCGCCTCCGCCAGAAGGAACAATTCCATCTGGCCGGCCGAGGACCGGTAGAGTGAGGCGACGCCTTCGGCGTCCGGCGCGAAGCCCTTTCGCCGGAGGAGATCGTGGAACGCGGCGCGCAGGGTCCGACCGGCGAGGCGGCGCTCGAGCCGGGCGCGCGGGGCGGACCCCGCTTCATACGACTCGAGATGACGCGGCTCGCCAAGGCCGGCGAGGAACTCGATCTCGCGAAACTGCGCCGACTGGAACCCGCTCGCGGGCATGAGGTGATCGCGAAACGCGAGGAAGTCCATCGGCGTCATCGTCTCGAGCACCGTGATCTGCGCCACGAGCACCCGCTGGATCTCGTTGCAGCGGCGCAGAAGCCGGAAGCCGGCGAGAACGTCGTCCCGGTCGAAGTGGGCGACGATCGCGTCGAGCTCGTGCAGGAGCTGCTTGAACCAGAGCTCGTAGACCTGGTGAATGATGATGAACAGCGTCTCGTCGTGCTGCGCCGGATCGGAACGGAGCTGCTGCAAGGCGATGAGATCGTCCACACGCAGATAGCCGCCGTAGCTGAGCTTCTGTTCGCTGTCGGGCCGGCCGAAAGGCATCAGTGATTCCTGGATCAGGTGGATGGAAAGATGGCGTGCGGCTGCAGGGCCGCCAGCGCATGCGGCAGCGCGAGCTCGGCCCAGAGTGAATACATCGGGCCCGACGGGTGCAGCCCGTCTGCAGCCGAGAGCTGCGGTGAGCCCGCGGCAAGGCGCGAAGCCGGCAGGATGTCGACATGGCGGGCACCCACCCGACCGGCCTCGTCACGATTGACCACGTTGAAGGATTCGACCTCCGCGCCGATACGCTTCCGGTCTCGCCCCTCGGCGAAGGGCGTAACGCCCCAGTCGGGAATCGAGAGGACGAGCACCCGGCCCGATGCGCGGCCGGCGAAAGTCACCGCCTGGCCGAGGAGCGTCCGGAACTGCTCGCGGTACTCGTCGATGCTCCGGCCGCGGTACTGGTTGTTCACGCCGATGAGCAGCGAGACGAGGTCATAGGGCGGGGCCAGCGTGGCGGCCGCGACGCCGGCCTGCAGCTCGTCCGTGGTCCAGCCGGTTCTGGCGATGATCTCGGGCGGATCCACGCGAATGCCGTGCAGCCCGAGCAGGCGAACGAGATGGTCCGGCCAGCGCTCGCCGGGCAGGACGCCCTCGCCGATCGTGTAGCTGTCGCCGAGAGCGAGAAAGCGAAGCCGGGCGTCGCCGCCGGATGGAGTCACTCGGCGTGCCTCGCAAGAAAATCGAGCGTCGCTCTGCGGCAGAGCTCGGGCTGGTCCGCCCACATGTCGTGCGTCGCGCCGGGAATGCGGACGCGCTCGACATGGCGCAGCGTCCGGGCAAGGAGGTCGTCGACGAACCGGTGCAGCGGAACGGTGCGGTCGGCGCTCAGCATGAGCGACGGAATGCGGAGGCCGGCAACCCCTTCGGCCGGGAGCCAGGGCCACGGCGTCTCGGAAATCGTGAACGCCTCCCAGTCCCGCGCGTTCCGCATCAGGCGCTGGCGCACGCGGTCCGGGAGCCGGGCGAACGTTCCCTCGCCCACGAAGTAGTCGGTGACGAACTGCATGGCCTCGTCCGGCGCCTTTCGCCGGAACGCCTCGCCGGCCGGCAGCCACATCTCTCCCAGGAAGCGCTCCCACCCGGCTTTCCCCTGCGGGTGCTCGCGCGCCCACGGGAGAAGCGGCGGCTCGGCGAGCGTGAGCGTGCGGAAGAGCGAGGGATGCGCCACGGCGCAGAAGAGCGCTGCCACGCCGCCGATCGAATGGGACACGAGATGCACCGGCCCCAGCTCGAGCGCCGCGATGAGCTCGGCGAGATCTTCGGCATCGGTGCGCGCGGAATAGTCCGGCACGATCGGGGCATTCCGGTTCGGCTCCGCATAGCGGCGGCTGTAGGCGATGACGCGGAACCGCTCCGCAAACGCCGGAATGTGCGCCGACCAGTAGGTCAGGTCGTTGCCGCCGCCGTGCACCAGGACGAGCGGCTCGCCCGATCCCTCCTGCACATAGTGGAGGGCGGCGCCGCGCATGCATGCGACGTGGCTCATGCGCTCGCTCTCACGCGCCATCCTCCCACCGGTAGAACCCCTCGCCGCTCTTCCGCCCGAGCCTGCCTTCGGCCACCATGCGTCTCAGGAGCTCGGGGGCGCGGAAGACTTCGCTGCCGAGCGTTGCGTGGAGGTGGTCGGCGATCGCCAGTCTGACATCGAGCCCGACGATGTCGCCGAGCCGGAGCGGGCCGACGGGATGGTTGTAGCCGAGCTCCATGGCGCGATCGATGTCGGAGGCGGAGGCGACGCCGGCCTCGAGCATGCGCACCGCCTCGAGCCCCAGCGCGACGCCGAGCCGGCTCGTCGCGAAGCCCGGCGAGTCCCGCACGACGATCGGCGTCTTGCCGAGCGATTCGGCAAAGGTGCGCGCGAGATCCACGGTCGCCTCGGAGGTGGCGGCGCCGCGAACGATCTCGACGAGCCGCATGGCGGCGACCGGATTGAAGAAGTGGAGGCCGACGACGCGCTCCGGCCGGGGCACCGCCGCGGCGATCGCACCGATCGAGAGCGACGAGGTGTTGCTGGCGAGGATGGCGTGCGGCGGTGCTGCAGCGTACGCCGCCGAGAAGAGTGACCGCTTGAGCTCGATCCGCTCCGGCACCGCCTCGATCAGGAGGTCGGCTTCGGCGGCGGCGGGCTCGAGCGCGGGGAAGGTGGAGAGCCGGGCGAGCCCTGCATCGCGATCGGCCGCCGAGAGCTTGTTCCGCTCGATGGCGCCCGCAAAGGACTCGGCGATGCGGTCATGCGCCGCGAGGAGCGCATCGCGGTCGGAATCGGCGAGCGCCACCTCGTATCCCGCAGCCAGCGCGACGTATGCAATGCCGTGCCCCATCGTCCCTGCGCCGACGACGGCTACGCGGCGGATCGGCGAGCTCACTCGCACCGCTCCACGACCACGGCAATCCCCTGGCCGACGCCGATGCACATCGTCGCGAGCCCATGGCGGCCGCCGCTCCGGCGGAGCTCGTGCACGAGCGTCGTGAGGATGCGCGAGCCGCTCGAGCCGAGCGGATGTCCGGATGCGATCGCGCCGCCGTTGACGTTGACTCGCGCGGGGTCGAGGCCCAGCTCCCGAATGCAGGCGATCGCCTGCGCGGCGAATGCCTCGTTCAGCTCGACCAGGTCGAGGTCGGCGATGGTGAGCCCGGCGCGCGCGAGCGCCTTTCGCGTGGCCGGAACCGGGCCGATTCCCATGACGTCCGGCGACACTCCGGCCACGGCGCTCGCGAGGATGCGTGCCATCGGCCGGTGCCCCACGGCATCGGCCGACTCCCGGCTCATCACGAGCAAAGCGCTCGCGCCGTCGTTGATGCCGCTCGCGGAGCCCGCGGTGACCGTGCCGCCCTCGCGAAAGGCGGGGCGCAGCCTGCCCAGCCCCTCGATGGTGGTGTCGGGCCTCGGGTGCTCGTCCACCGAGACCACGGTCTCGCGGCCGCGCTCCCGCACGGTGACCGGGACGATCTCACCGGCAAACCGGTTCTCCGCTGCAGCGAGCGCTGCCCGGCGCTGGCTCTCATGCGCGAAACGGTCCTGCTCCGCGCGGCTGATGCCGAAGCGCTCCGCGACATTCTCCGCGGTTTCGCCCATCGAGACGGTCCACTCCGCGGGAAAGGCGGGATTGGTGAAGCGCCATCCGATCGTGGAATCGGCCATGTCCGGCGCGGAACGCGGGAAGGGGGCATCCGGCTTGAGCATGACCCACGGGGCGCGCGACATGCTCTCGACGCCGCCGGCGATGAAGCAATCGCCTTCCCGGGCGCGGATCGCCTGCGCAGCACTCGCCACCGCCTGCAGTCCGGAGCCGCAGAGCCGGTTGACCGTCTGTCCGGCGACCTCGACGGGAAGCCCGGCGAGGAGCAGCGCCATGCGCGCGACGTTCCTCGAGTCCTCGCCCGCCTGATTGGTGCAGCCGAGGATCACATCCTCGATGGCGCCCGGATCGGCACCGCTCCGCGCTACGAGCGCGCGGATCGCCTGCGCGGCGAGGTCGTCCGGCCGCACGCGGGCCAGCGCGCCGCCGTGGCGGCCGACCGGGGTCCGCACCGCATCGATGATGACCGGCTCACACATCCGGGACCACCGCAGTCGCCTCGATCTCGACGAGCGCGAGCGGCTCGAGGAGCCCGGCGACGATCACGAGCGTCATGGCGGGAAAGTGCCGGCCGATGACCGCACGATAGGCTTCGCCGATCTCCCGCCGGCGCCCCTCATACTCCTTCCGCTCGACGACATACCACGTGAGCCGCACGAGGTGCCGCGGCTCCGCGCCGGCGGCACGGAGCACGGCGACGACGTTCTCGAGCGCCTGGCGCACCTGGCCGACCATGTCGTGCGCCTCGAACGCCTGCGTGCGCGGGTTCCATCCGGTCTGCCCGGCGACACTCAGGATCCGCCCGCGCGCGCTCACCGCGTTGGCGTATCCCGATGGCGGGAGCCATCCCTCCGGCTGGACGATCTCGGGGCCGTCCATCATGCTCCCTCCTCGCGCAGCACGAAGCGCTGCAGCTTTCCCGTGGCGGTGCGCGGCAGCGCCGCGACGAACTCGACCTGCCGCGGATACTTGTGCGGCGCGATCTCGCGCTTGACGTGGTCCTGCAGCTCCTTCACCATGGCCGGTCCCGGCTCGTGTCCCTCGCGCAGTACGACGAACGCCTTCACCACCTGCCCGCGCTCCTCATCCGGCACGCCCACGACGCCGCACTCGGCAACGGCGGGATGCTCGAGAATCACGCTCTCGACCTCGGGGCCCGCGATGTTGTGCCCGGCGGAGATGATCATGTCGTCCGTGCGCGCCTGATAGACGAAGTAGCCGTCGGCGTCGACGATGTAGGAATCGCCCGTGATGTTCCAGCCGTTCTGCACGTACGCGCGCTGCCGCTCGATGTCGTCGAGATAGCGGCAGCCCGTCGGGCCGCGGACGGCGAGACGGCCGATCGAGCCCTGCGGAACGTCATGCCCATCCTCGTTCACGACTTTCGCCTCGTAGCCGCGGACCGGCTTGCCGGTGGCACCAGCGCGCATCGCTTCCGGCGTCGCGCTGATGAAGATGTGCAGCATCTCCGTCGACCCGATACCGTCGATGATGCGGATGCCGGTTGCGTGCTCCCACGCCTCGAACGTGGAAGCAGGAAGCGTTTCGCCGGCCGAGACGCACTTGCGAAGCGACGGCACGCCCCCGGCGCCGAGCAGTGGAAGCATGGCGCGGTATGCGGTGGGCGCCGTGAAGCTGATGGTCGCGCCGAAATCGCGGATGCCCTGCAGCAGGTGGGGCGGCGACGCCTGCTCGAGGAGGACCGCGCTCGCGCCGATCCGCATCGGGAAGAGCACGAGCCCGCCGAGGCCGAAGGTGAACGCGAGCGGTGGCGAGCCGCAGAAGACGTCCTCCGGCGTCGGCTGGAGGATGTGCGGCGGGAAGCAGTCGCAGATGGCCAGGACGTCGCGGTGGAAGTGCATCGTGCCCTTCCCCTTGCCCGTCGTGCCGGAGGTGAAGGCGATGAGGGCGACGTCGTCCGCGGCCGTGGGCACGTTGCGGAACGTCGCCGGCCGGTTCCGCATGAGCGACTCGAGCGAGCCGGGGGCATCGGTGTTGAAGCAGACGACACGGACGCCCACGCGCTCAGCGCCGATGCCGGTGCGCTCCATCCCGGCGCGGCAATCGCCCTCGAGGCGCGCGTCGGTGAGCGCCAGCGAGATCGCGGCGCGATCCGCCGTGTAGCAGATCTCGCGCGGCCGAAGGAGCGGCATGGTGCAGACCACGACGCCGCCCGCTTTCAGCACTGCGAACCAGCACGCCACCATCATCGGATTGTTCGGGCCCCGCAGGAGCACGCGGTTCCCCGGCACCACGCCGAGATCGGCGACGAGAACATTGGCGATGCGGTTCGCGCGCTCGAGCAGGTCGGCGTAGGTCCAGTGCCCGCCCGGGAATCGGAGCACCGGATCGTCCCCGTGTCCGCCGGCCACCATCCGGTCGAGCAGCTCGGTGGCGCAGTTGAGCCGTGGCGGGTAGGCGAGTCCGGCAGCACGATCGTAGCGCATCTCCGGCCAGAGCGAGCGCGGCGGCAGCCGGTCGCGGCAGAAGGTGTCGACGTGGCCGGTCGGAGCGCGCGCGGTCATGACTTCCCCAGGAGCTGTCCGGCGATGACGAGACGCTGGATCTCGCTCGTGCCCTCATAGATGCGGAGCGCGCGGATCTCGCGATACAGCCGTTCCACCGGCGCCCCGGCTACGACGCCGAGCCCGCCGAGGAGCTGCACGGCATCGTCGATCACGCGCTGGGCGGATTCGGTCGCATGCAGCTTGGCCATCGCCGCCTCCAGCGTGACGCGCTCGGCGCCGGCGTCCCTGGCCCACGCGGCCCGATAGACGAGCAGCGCGCTCGCGTCGATCGCCATGGCCATCTCGGCGAGCCGCGCCTGAGTGAGCTGGAATTCCGCGAGCGCACGCCCCGATACCTGCCGGCCCCGGCAGTGGGCCAGCGCCTCGGCAAAGGCACGGCGTGCCATGCCGGTGGCCGCGGCACCGACCGTCGCGCGGAAGACGTCGAGCGTGCCGAAGGCGACACGGAGGCCCTTTCCGGCTTCGCCGATCAGCGCATCGGCAGGGACGCGGCAGCCCGACAGCGCGAGCGTCCCGAGCGGATGGGGCGCAATGACATCGATCCGCTCACTGACCGACAGTCCGGGATTGTCGGCATCCACCATGAAGGCGCCGAAGGCGCGCTCGCCGAGCTCGGGCATGCGGCAGAAGACGACGTAATGGTCGGCGATTCCCGCATTGGAGATCCAGGTCTTCTCGCCGTCGAGGACCCAGCCGTCGCGATCGCCGCGCGCAGCGGCACGCATCGCTCCGACGTCACTCCCGGCATTCCGCTCGGAGAGCGCGAAGGCGGCGATCCGCTTCCCCGCCGCAACGTCCGGGAGGTACCTGCGGCGGAGTGCCTCGGAGCCATAGAACGAAACCGGTCCGGTGCCGAGCCCCTGCAGGGCAAAGCAGAACTCGGCAAGCGGATCGTGCCGCGCAAGCGTCTCGCGAATCACGCAGAGCGAGCGGACATCCACCCGGTCCCGTACCCCGCCGAAGGCAGCGGGCACGAGGTGGCGCAGCCATCCGGCCGCACCGAGGCGACCGACGTGATCCCGACAGAGGGCATCGATGTTCTCCGCATGCGGCGTCCCCGCGAGCTCGCGCGACGCCCATGCCTCGACGTCGGCACCGAGAGCGCGGTGGCTTTCATCGAAGAACGGCCAGGCGAGGTGCGCGTGGGGGTGCACTAGTCGCCCTCGAACTTCGGGGCTTCCCTGGCGACGAACGCACGGTACGCGCGGGAGAAGTCTTCCGATTCCATCAGCTCCGCCTGCACCTCGGCCTCGTAGTCGATCGCCTCGTCGATGCCCATGTCCCACTCCTCGTGCAGCGCGCGCTTCGTGGCGGCATGCGCGAGCGTGGGGCCCGACGCGAGCATGCGGCCAAGCTCGAGGGCGGCGGGGAGCAGGTCGCCCGGCTCGACGAGGCGGTTGTAGAACCCCCAGCGCTCCGCTTCCGCGCCATCCATGAAGCGCCCGGTATAAAGCAGTTCGGCGGCGCGGCCCTGGCCGATGATGCGCGGCAGCATCGCGCACGCACCCATGTCGGCACCCGAGAGGCCGACGCGGACGAAGAGAAACGCCACGCGGCTGGCCGGCGTGCCGATGCGGAGATCCGATGCCATGGCGAGGATCGCGCCGGCCCCTGCGCAGACGCCGTCCACCGCAGCGATGACGGGCTGCGGACAGGCGCGCATCGCATGCACCAGCTCGCCGGTGAGGCGGGTGAAGGCGATGAGCTCCTCGTCGCAGCCGTCCTCCTTGAGCTGGACGAGCGGGCCGATGATCTCGTGCACGTCGCCGCCACTCGAAAAGTTGCCGCCCGCGCCCGTGAGCACGACGGCGCGCACGTCGGCATTCTCGCGGAGCGCCCAGAAGGTGTTGGCGAGCTCGCGATAGGACTCGAACGTGAGCGGGTTCTTCCGCTCGGGGCGGTTGAGCGTGATCGTGGCCACGCGCTGGTCGAGAGACCAGAGGAAATGCTTCGGGTTCATTCGCAGCCGCCGGGCATCACACTTCGCCTCCTGAGACGGGGATGACGCGGCCGTTGATCGCGTCCGCCGAGGGCGCCGCAATCCACGCGACGACGTGCGCCACCTCCTCCGGCTGGAGGATCTTCCCGCGCGGGTTGTGGCGGATCACCATCGCGCGCGCCTCCTCGGCGCTCTTCTTCATTCCTTCCACGATGTTCTTCTCGGCCTGGACCGACATCCCCGACTCGGTGTAGCCGGGGCAGACCGCGTTCACGGTAACGCCCTCCCGGCGCACCTCCGCCGCCAGCGAGCGGGTAAGGCCGACGAGCGCATGCTTCGAGGCGCTGTACGCGGTGATGCGGCCGTAGCCCTTGATTCCGGCCATCGAGGCGATGTTGACGATGCGCCCGCCCTTCGCCTGGAGCATTGCCGGGAGGACTTCGCGGATGCAGGCCACGGCGCCAAGCAGATTCACTCCGAGCGTTTCGGCCCAGAGCTCCGGCGACGTCTCCATGAAGGGGACGGCTGCGGCATGCCCGGCATTGTTCACGAGAAGCCAGGGGCGGGGAAACCGGTCGCGCGACTCGGCAAACGCAGCGGCCACGCTCGCGGGATCGGCCACGTCGCAACGGATCGCGAGCACCTCGGCGGTCTTCTTGCGGAGCGCCACCGCCTGCGCCCCGAGCGCCGCCGCGTCGCGCCCCATGAGCGTGAGGGTCGCACCCTGCGCAGCGAGCTCGGAGGCGATCGCGGCGCCGATGCCGCGCGCGCCGCCGGTCACGATCGCATGGCGCCCCGCGAGGGGGATCGAAAGGGTCATTGGGCTCGAGTCCTGGCGAGATTCCGGATGAGCTGATCGCGTCCGGTGAGATACTGCGGCGGCCACGCCTGCCCGAGGAATCCCTGCTCGGCGGCGGCGCGCAGCGTCCACTGCGGATCGCTCAGGTGCGGCCGGGCGAGTGCGCAGAGGTCGGCGCGGCCGGCGGTGACGATGGCGTTGACCTGGTCGCTCTCCGTGATGTTGCCGACGGCGATCGTCGGGACGAGTGCCTCGTTCCGGATCCGGTCGCTGAACGGGGTCTGGAACATACGCCCATACACCGGCTGCGCCTCATCCGTCGTCTGCCCGGCGGAGACGTGGATGATGTCCGCGCCGGCCGCCTTGAAGGCCCGCGCCACCTCGACCGCCTCCACGTCCGTGATCCCGCCGTCCACCCAGTCGTGCGCCGAAATGCGCACCGACATCGGGCGCTCGGCGGGCCAGGCCCGGCGCATCGATGCAAAGACCTCGAGCGGAAAGCGGAGCCGGTTCCCGAGCGAGCCGCCGTACTCGTCGGTGCGCGCGTTGCTGAGCGGCGTGATGAAGCTGGAGAGAAGATAGCCGTGCGCGCAGTGGAGCTCGAGCATGTCGAACTCGGCGGCGACGGCCATCCGCGTGGCGGCGACGAACTCGTCGCAGACCTGGCGCATGTCGTCCTGCGTCATCTCGCGCGGCACCTGCATGCCGGGCCCGTACGGAATCGGGGACGGCGCCATCACCGGCCAGTTGCCGTCGTCGAGCGGCTCGTCCATCCCGATCCACATGAGCTTCGTCGACCCCTTGCGCCCGGAGTGCCCGAGCTGAAGGCAGATGCGCGCGGCGCTCCACTGATGCACCATCCGGGTGATCCGGAGCCACGCCTCGGCGTGCCCCGGTGCATACATCCCCGTGCAGCCCGGCGTGATGCGGCCCTCGGCGGAGACGCAGGTCATCTCGGTGATCACGAGCCCCGCGCCGCCGAGCGCCCGCGCGCCGAGATGCACGAGATGGAAATCGTTCGGCATCCCGTCGTCCGCGCAGTACATGTCCATCGGCGAGACCACCACGCGGTTGGCCAGCGAGAGCCCGCGGAGCCGGAACGGCGTGAACATCGGCGGCGGCGCGCGGCCGGGCGCTTCCCGGGATGGAGGCTCGCCGGCGCCCCCTTCCGCCTTCGACGCGAACCAGCGCTCGACGCCTTCGAGGTATGCGCGGTCGCGCAGGCGAAGGTTCTCGTGCGAAACGCGCTGGCTCCGCGTGAGGAGGCTGTAGGCGAACTGCTCGGGCTCGAGATGGATGT
Organism: Gemmatimonadales bacterium; assembly: GCA_035759585.1. GTDB lineage: Bacteria > Gemmatimonadota > Gemmatimonadetes > Gemmatimonadales > GWC2-71-9 > CAMLLJ01. The sequence continues at coordinate 29,224 of DASTUP010000120.1, forward strand.
AGCGCCGCACATTCTCGAACCAGGTCATCGAGTTGCGCGCGGCGTTCTGGAGGCGGAGCGCTTCGGTCATCCGCTCGTCCTGATAGGTGGAGAGCGCCACGTCGAGCCGCGCCTCGTCGAGACGGCGGGCGAGCGCGATCGCATCCTCCATGGCGAGCTTGGTGCCGGACCCGATCGAGAAATGCGCCGTGTGCGCCGCGTCGCCGATCAGGACGACGTTGCCGTCGTGCCAGCGCTGGTTGCGCACGATGGTGAAGCGGAGCCACGGCTCGGCCCGCTGGTGCGGCGGCACGTTGGCGATGAGCCGGTGCCCGTCGAGCCAGGGGGCGAACATCGCCTCCGCCGCGGCGACAGCGCCGTCGATGTCCAGGCGGTCGAGGCCGGCCGCGCGCCAGGAGCGCTCGTCGCACTCGACGATGAACGCCGAGTGGCGCTCGTCGAACCGGTAGGCGTGCGCCTGGAAGACGCCGTGTTCGTTCTCGACGAAGGCGAAGGTGAAGGCGTCGAAGCGGCGCGTCGTGCCGAGCCAGACGTAGCGGGCGGTGCGGAGGTCGAGCGCCGGCTGGAACCGGTCGGCCCGGAGGCGGCGGAAGGCGCTGTTCACGCCGTCCGCGGCCACGATCAGGTCCGCATCGTCGAGACCATGGGGCCGGAGGTCGCCATCGCGCACCTCGGTACGGAAGCGCAGCTCGACACCCAGCTCCCGCGCGCGCCGCTGGAGGATGGCGAGGAGCACCTTCCGCTCGATGCCGGCAAAGCCGTGGCCGCCCGAGGTAATGACCGAGCCGCGCACGTGCACGTCGATGTCGTCCCACCGGGCAAAGTGCTCGGTGATGGCCTGGAACGTCGGCTCATCGGCGGCGGCGAAGTTGCCGAGCGTCTGGTCGGAGAACACGACGCCCCAGCCGAACGTGTCGTCAGGCGCATTGCGCTCGAGCACGACGACCTGATGCCGCGGGTCCGCCTTCTTCATGAGGAGGGCGAAGTACAAGCCCGCCGGACCAGCGCCGACGACCGCGATTTTCATCAGAGCAGCCCGGACACGGGATTCGGCTCACCCTCGGCGAAGCGCGAGGGGCGGAGCGGCGTGGCGTCGAGCGTCGTTGCCCGGCCGTCCGAGATGATCTCGGCGAGAAGCTGGCCGAGCGCCGGGGAGTGCATCACACCGTGCCCCGACGATCCGTTGGCCAGGTAGAAGTTGCCGCACTCGGGAGACGGGCCGAGGATGGCGTGCTTGTCGGGAGAGACTTCGTAGAGGCCGCCCCACGCACCGGCCCGGTCGAGCGCCACATTACGCAGGGCGGGAATGCGCGCGGCCGCCTTGGCGGCGACGTCGTCGATCCATCCGGACTCGACGCCACAGTCGTACGCATCGACCTCCGACCCGGGGGTCGGCCAGGCGAGCAGGACCCGACCATCGCGCACGCGCAGGTGGAATCCGTCCCCGGCGAAGATCGTCATCGGCATGTGGGGGGGCAGCAGGTCGCACGGCTCGGTCGGGACGATGCAGCGGCGGAGCGGCTCGATCTGCAGCGCGACGCCGGCGAGCGCCGCGATCCGCGCGGCCCACGCGCCCGCGGCGTTGACCACCACTTCGGCTGCAATCGTTCCGCGGCTCGTCCGGACGGCAGTGACGCGAGACGAGCCGAAGGCGCCCCGCCGCTCGAAGCCGGTCACCTCCGTTTCCCACATCGTGCGGACGCCGCGGCGGCGCGCATCCGCGAGATAGCCGGCGAGAATCGAGAGCGGACGGATGAACCCGTCGCTCGGGCACCAGGTGCCGCCGGCGATATCGTCGGGTGCGAGCGCCGGATTGATCTGCAGGATCTCCACCGCATCGACCTCACGCGATTCGGCGAGACCGGCGCCGTGCTGGACGGGGAGGCCGCGCCGCAGCTCGGCGAGCTCCCATTCGGTCGACGCGATCCAGAGATATCCTGCCGGGTCGTACCCGGGATCCGCGCCGACCTCCTCGCGGAAACGGCGGAGCTTCTCCCGCGCGAGCAGCGAAAGCCGGACGTTGATCTCGGTGGCGTACTGGGCCCGGTAGCCACCGGTAGCGCGCCCCGTACTGCCTTCGCCGGGACCAGCCGCACGGTCGACGATGACGATGTTGCTCCAGCCCTGGACGGCAAGGTGCCACGCAACGCTCGCCCCGATGACTCCGCCTCCGATGACGACGACCGGGCCGTCCATCACGCGGTGTCAGCCTTTCCCGCGAAACCCCGGCGGCTCGCGGCGGCGGCGCGCGCGTTGCGCCGCATTCCGGCAAGGCCGGGGCGCGCGAACGGCGTCCCGCCGAAACGCTCGTCGAACTGCGCTTCGTCGAGGCGCTCGAAGGTATCGCCGGTGATGGGCGGTCCGGAGCGGGGGAGATAGTCGGGTACCGAGGTCTCCTCGGCGAATTTCACGTTCCAGGGGCATACATCGTTGCAGACATCGCACCCGAATGCCCAGCCGTCGAGATGCGGCTCCAGGTCATCCGGGATCGGGCCCTTCTGCTCGATGGTGAGGTACGAAATGCAGCGCGTCGCGTCCAGCACGCGGGGCGCCACGAATGCGCCGGTGGGGCAGGCATCGAGGCAGCGCGTGCAGCTGCCGCAGTGATCGCCCTCGAATGGTGCATCCGGTTCCAGCTCGAGGTCGGTGAAGATCGATCCGATGAAGAAGAAGGAGCCGGTGCCGGGCCGGATGAGCATCGCGTTCTTGCCGATCCAGCCGAGCCCGGCGCGAGCGGCCAGCTCGCGCTCGGGAACGGGGCCGGCGTCCGCATAGACGCGCGTGTGCGCCGCGCCGCCCGCCCTCAGGCGATCGGCCAGCAGGTCCAGGCGCCGGCCGATGGCGTCGTGGTAGTCGGCGCCGTGAGCGTATTTCGCTATCCGAAGGGGGGTCGCGCCTTCGGGGGCGGTTGCGGCCGGAGGGTCCATTCGATGGTAGTAGTTATCCAGAACAACAACCACTGACTTCGCCTCGGGATCGATGAGCCGCGGATCCTTCCGCTTCCTCGCCTGGCGGTTGAGGTAGCGCATCGTGCCGCCGTAGCCGCGAGCCAGCCAGTCGTCGAGGAACGCTGCCCGCTCCGAAGGTGCCGGGGTCGTGATCCCGCAGGCAATGAAGCCGAGCTCCCCGGCCCACTCCCTGACCTGGTCGCCGCGAATCACGGCGCCGAGACCTCGGCGGGCGGCTCGGAGCCAACCGCTCTCGCCCCGGCCGGAACGTGGCCGGGCCGATCGTAGGTGATGAGGCGTGCCCCGCGCGAATAGGTGAAGTAGGAAATGGCCCATTCGAGTAGCACGATGACGCGATTCCGGAACCCGATCAGGAAGAAGATGTGAACGAAAATCCAGAGAAGCCACGCCACGAAGCCGCCGAAGTGCGCCTTCCCGATATCCGCCACCGCCCGGCCCCGGCCGATCACGGCGAGCTGTCCCTTGTCGAAGTAATGAAACGGCCGGCGCGGCTCCGGCCCGGCGGCCGATGTCTCCTGGCGAATGATCGACGCCGCATACTTGCCCATCTGGATCGCGACGGGGCAGGTGCCTGGGAGGAGCCTTCCCTTATCGGTGAACGCTGCGGCATCTCCGAGAACGAACACGTCGGGGCGCCCGGGGAGGGTGCAGTCGGCCTCGACGGGGGCACGGCCCTGGCGGTCGAGAGCGACGCCCAATGTCCTGAGGAGGGGGCTGGCAACGTTCCCGGCGGCCCAGATGACCGTTCGGGCTGCCGTCTTTCCCTCCTTGGTGGTGACACCGTCGGCACTTATATCCATCACTAAGGTGTCAGTGCGAACATCGACACCCAGCTTCTCGAGGGTCTCGCGAGCCTTGACGCTCAATTCGACAGGATAGGTCGGCAGGACGCGGGGCCCCGCCTCCATGACGATGACCTTCGCTTCCCGCGGATTGATGTTCCGGAAATCCCGCTCGAGCGTATACGACTTGATCTCCGCGAGCGCGCCCGCCACCTCGACCCCTGTCGGCCCTGCCCCGACGATCACGAAGGTGAGAAGCGCTTCGCGCGCGGCCGGATCCGGCTCCTGCTCAGCCTGCTCGAATGCGAGGAGGATCCGCCGCCGGACCGCGAAGGCGTCCTCCAGCTCCTTGAGGCCCGGGGCGAGCCGCTCCCATTCGGCCCGGCCGAAGTACGAATGGCGGGCGCCGGTCGCGATGATGAGATAGTCGTAGGAAAGCGTCCGGCCCGACGCGAGATGGACCGCCCGCGAGTCGAGATCCACCGCATCCGCTTCGTCGAGCAGGACCTCGGCATTCCGGTTATTCCGAAGCACCGAGCGGATGGGGGAAGCGATGTCTCCCGGGCTCAGGGCTGCCGTGGCCACCTGGTACAGCATGGGCTGGAAAAGGTGATGGTTGTGCCGGTCGACGAGCGTGACCGCCACCTTCGCCTTCCGGAGGTCCTTTGCCGCGTTGAGGCCGGCAAAGCCGCCGCCGAGAATCACTACGTGCTTCACAGCCGCATCGTCTCCCGCCGCCACCGCGCGAACCGGATCACGTCCTCGACCGGCGGCACGGCGTCCTCGCTGGCGTACGCGGTATACATGCGCCAGCGCAGGTAGGTTCGATCCGGCAGGGGAAGGAATGGCGGCTCCCGCCACCATCCGCGCCGGCGGAACGCCCACCCCGTCCGCAGCAGGTCGACGGCGAGACGGGGGTTCACCAGCGCACGCAGCGCAAGCTGTCCCGAGAGCGCGCGCCACGAGCCGGCATACCGTGGATCGAGGGGTGCAGGCATTCCGAATTCTAACCTCCCCGAACCCGGGATATATTCACCTCCATGACGCTCGCCTCACCCGGAGCGGTGAAGACCTATCGGGACGAGTTTCCGATCTTCCGGCACTCGACGTACCTCAACAGCTGCTCCCTCGGCGCGCTCAGCGTGCGCGCCCGGGCGCGGGTGAACGAGTACCTCGACCTCTGGGAAAACCGTGGTGCCCCCGCGTGGTACGAGATCTGGTGGAACGCCCTCGCCGATCTCCGCCTCCGGTACGGGCGGCTGATCGGCGCACCGGGGGGCGAGATCGCCCTGCATCCGAACATCTCCGCCGCACTCTCCGTGGTCGGGGAATCGCTCGAGTACGGCACCCGGAAGAAGGTCGTCGTCACCAGCCTCGATTTCCCGACGATCGGGTACCAGTGGATGGCCAAGCGGCAGGCCGGGGTCGAGGTCGTCGTCATCGAGAGTCCGGACGGCATTCGCGTACCGCTCGAGCTCTTCGAGCGGGCAGTCGACGACCGCACCGCGATCGTGGCCACGAGCCATGTCTTCTTCGCGAGCGGCGCCATCCAGGACGTGGCGGCCATCACGGAGATCGCTCATCGAAACGGCGCCCTCTGCCTGATCGACGGATATCAGGCCGCCGGGCAGCTGCCGGTGGACGTCAAGGTGCTCGGCGTGGACTTCTATTGCGCCGGAGGGCTCAAGTGGCTGCTTGGCGGGAGTGGAGTCGCCTTCCTCTACGCTGCGCCTCAGGTGACGCCGAAGCTCTTTCCGCAGGTGACCGGCTGGTTCGCGCACCGCGATCAGTTCCGTTTCGACACGCGGAGCCTGGAGTTCCATGACGATGCGCGGCGACTCGAGCTCGGCACCCCGCCGATGATGCCGGTCTACGCGCAGCGTGGCGGGCTCGAGATCATCGAGGAGCTCGGCAGCGACGCGATTCGTCGCCGCACGGCCGAGCTGACCGAGGACCTGATCGAGCTGGCGGAATCGCGCGGGCTTCGGCCGCGCGTGGCGCCGGTGGCGGAGGAGCGCTCCGGGATCGTGATGCTGCCGAGTGACGACCCGCATCGGGACGTGAACAGGCTGGCGGCTGCGGGATTCGTGACCGACGCCCGTCCGGGCCACGTTCGCGTCTCTCCCTACTTCTACAACGTGCCCGACGACCACCGGGCCCTCATCGAGCACCTGACGCGTGAACGATAAGAAGCGCCCATCGGACCAGCGCCGTCCGACCCAGGACGAGCAGCTCCTCGAAGGCCCGCAGCGCGAGGGCGCCGACCCGATCTTCAGCTCCGATCCGTGGCTCGTGCTCCGGATCATGGGAGAGTTCGTGTGGGGGTTCGACAACCTCGCCGACGTGAGGGATGGAGTCTCGATCTTCGGCTCGGCGCGCACGCCGCCGCACGACCCTTTCTATCTCCACGCCGTGGAGACGGCCCGCCTGCTCGCCAAGGCGGGGATTCCGGTGATCACGGGCGGTGGACCGGGAATCATGGAAGCCGCCAATCGCGGCGCCGAAGAAGGGGGCGGGCTCTCGATCGGGTGCAACATCGAATTGCCGTTCGAGCAGGGCTCGAACCCATACCTCGACCGGAGCCTCAACTTCAAGTTCTTCTTCGTCCGCAAGACGATGTTCATCAAGTACGCGACGGCGTTCGTCGTCTTCCCGGGCGGCTTCGGGACGTTCGACGAGCTCTTCGAGGCGCTGACGCTGATCCAGACGGGCAAGATCAAGCACTTCCCGGTGATCCTCTTCGGGCGCGAATACTGGGGCGGCATGGTGGAGTGGCTGGGGCGCACCGTCGCTGCCGAGCGGAAGATCAGCGAGAACGACCTGAACCTCTTCCACGTGACGGACGACCCCCAGGAAGTGCTCAAGATCGTGAAGAGCACTCGCGAGACGAAGCCGGAGCTCCGGAAGCGGGACGCGAAGGGAAAGGATCCGGCGGTGATCGGCGAGCAGCCGACCGTTCCGGACGCTCAGCCCGCGCCGGCGAAGCGGCCGGAGTAGGGAAGGGCGCCGGACTCGAGACGCGAGACTCGAGACCCGAGACCCGGCACTTCGAGACGAGGAAGAATCATGGCTCGGCCATCAGCGCAGTACCTCCGCGGACAGCGGATCAATCCGGATGCGATCACGGGGCGCGAGACCGCCGCGGAGCTCATCGACAACGCGTTCCTCGCCTATAACGCGGGACGGCTGCGCGAAGGGTGCATGCTCTACACCCAGCGCATGCTCGAGCCCGACGTGACCGTCGGCATGACGCTCACCGGCGCGATGACGCCGGCCGGCCTCGGGATGAGCTGCCTGATCCCGCTCATGGAAGCGGGCTTCGTCGACTGGATCATCTCGACCGGCGCCAATCTCTATCACGACGCGCACTTCGCGCTCGGGCTCGCGATGCACCGCGGCACGCCGACGGCGGACGACGTCGAGCTCCGCGACAAGGGCGTGGTCCGGATCTACGACATCTTCTTCGACTACAGCGTCCTCCTCTCGACCGACGCATTCGTGCGCGAGGTCTCGGCGCGCGAGGAGTTCCAGCGGCCCATGAGCAGCGCCGAGTATCACTGGCTCCTGGGCGGCTACATGCTGGAGCGGGAGAAATCGCTCGGGCTCTCGCGGCGCTCGGTCCTTGCCGCAGCGCACGAGCTCGACGTGCCCATCTACACCAGCTCGCCGGGAGACAGCTCGATCGGGATGAACGTGGCGGAACAGGCGCTCTCGGGAAGCAAGCTGCGCTTCGACGTGAGTGCCGACGTGAACGAGACCGCGTCCATCGTCCTCGAGGCGAAGCGCAGCGGCGGCAAGAGCGGCGTGCTCATCGTCGGCGGCGGGAGCCCGAAGAATTTCATGCTCCAGACGGAGCCCCAGATCCAGGAAGTGCTCGGCATCGACGAGCGCGGCCACGACTACTTCCTCCAGATGACCGACGCGCGCCCGGATACCGGCGGCCTTTCCGGCGCCACGCCCTCCGAAGCCGTGAGCTGGGGCAAGATCGACCCGGCCCAGCTGCCGGGCACCGTCGTCTGCTACATGGACAACTCCGTCGCGCTGCCGCTCCTCACGGCGTACGCGCGGGCGCGGCACGAGCCGCGCGAGCTCCGCCGGCTCTATCGCAGGCGCGAGGCGATGATGCAGCGGCTGGTGGACGAATACCGGGCGGCGCTGGAGTTCCGCGACGAGCGCGCCGAAGAGTCGCTTTCGCACATGCACCCGGGGGCGGGGGGCGCGGAGACGATCGCACGGCGGTGACCGGCCCTTCGACGGCAGAGATCGCGGTTCCTCCGACCCGCGCATACGCCTGGTATGCGCTGGGCCTCCTCACGTTCATCAATCTCCTCAACTACCTCGACCGCAACGTCATCTTCGCGCTCTTCGAGCCGATCAAGGCCGAGCTGGCGCTGACGGACGCGCAGCTCGGCTGGCTCGGCTCGGCGTACGTGCTCGTGTTCTCGCTCGCCGCGCTGCCCTTCGGCGTCATGAGCGACCTCCGCTCGCGGCGGGCGGTGATCGCCTTCGGCGTCGCATGCTGGAGCCTCTTCACGGTCCTGAGCGGCATGGTGGAGAGCTATACGCAGCTCTTCATCTGCCGCGCGGCGGTGGGGATCGGCGAAGCGGCGTTCGGGGCGGCGGCCGCGTCGCTCATCGCCGACTACTACGCGAAGCGTGGCCGCTCGATGGCGATGGGGATTCTCGCCGCGGGGCTCGTGCTCGGCGGCGGCCTCGGGATCTGGCTTGGCGGGCAGCTCGGGGAAACGTATGGATGGCGCGTGGCGTTCATGGTGGTCGGCGCGCCGGGATTCGTGTGCGCCATCCTCGCGGCACGGCTCAAGGACCCGACCCGCCATCATCCGCCGATCGCACTCCGGCCGTACCTCCGGGAAATGAAGGAGCAGGGCCTCTCCCTCTTCCGGCAGTTCTTCCCGACGATCGTCGGCGTCGTTCTCGGCGGCGCCGCGGCGCTGGTGCTCGACCGCCGCTACGGTGCGACGAGCCGGATCGATGCGGCGGCGTTCTCGATCGTCGCCGGGATCGGATTCGCGCTCAACATCGCCCTCTGGGTCCGGCAGATCCGCGCGAACCGGATCGACGAAACCCCGTTCGGAGGGGAGATGACCGGCGCGATCGACGGAATGCTCGGCTCCGCCCGCGCGGTGCTCCGGACGCCGACGCTGGTCTATGTCTTCGTGGGTGGCGCGCTCATCTCGTTCGGCATGAACGGGCTGGTGGGATGGGCGCCGACTTTCGTCTCGCGCACGCTCGGCATGTCCACGGCCGCGGTGTCGGATCTCCTCGGGTGGCGGCTCCTGCTCTTCGGCGCGCTCGGCACCCTCGTCGGCGGCGGGCTCGCGGACTGGCTGCGAACCCGCACCGAAGCGGCGCGCGTGATCACGATCTCGGCAGGCATGCTCATTGGTGGTGCCCTGTCCATCTGGCTGCTGCTGAGCCGCGACGTGACGATCTTTGCTCCGCTCTTCGCCGCCGCGGTCTTCTTCCTGACCTGGTACAACGGCCCGATCGTCGCCTCGATCTTCGACGTCGTTCCCGCGCGCATCGGCGCAACGGTGGCGGGTACCTACTACCTCTTCATCCACCTCGTGGGCGATGCCGTGGCGCTTCCCCTCATCGGCGCCCTTTCCGATCGCTTCGGCATCGACCGCGCGGTGCTACTCCTGCCGATGGTGTCGATGCTCGGCGGCGTCATCGTGCTCCTTGCGGTGAGGACGGTGCGGGCGGACATGGGGCGGCTGGTAGCGGAGACCGCGTAACGGCACAACAGAAGCGCACACGAGACTCGCCGCGACATCGAGCGCCGCCGTGACGCGAGCCACGGGGAGGGACGCCGATGAGGTTAGATTACACCGTCCGCCCAGAGTCTTCCGAAGCCGAGGTCGTCATGAGTCGCCATCCAGTTCACCAGCTTCACCTGCATCACCGGGGACGCGCGTTTCACTTCGTTGCCTACGACGGAGAGCCGGCAAATGTCGCGCGCGGCAAGGAGGCGGTTCCGCCCACCTGGTTCCTCATGGCGTCCGGAAAGCGGTGGGCGGTGATGGAAGTGGCCGAAGCGCCCGAGGCCGAGCGTGACACGCAGTTCACGCAGTGGCTCGACCAGAACGTCTTTGCCTGACGTGCCGGCCTACATCGTCGTCCAGATCGAGGTGAAGGACCCGGTGGCGTACGACGAGTACAAGGGACTCGCGCCGCCCTCGATCGAGGCCTACGGAGGGAAGTACATCGTTCGCGGGGGGGAAGTCGAAACGCTCGAAGGAAGCTGGATGCCGCGGCGTTTCGTCGTGCTCGAGTTTCCTGATACATCGAAGGCGCGTGCGTGGTGGGCGTCGACCGAGTATGCCGAGGCCAAAGCGCTGCGTCAGCGCGCTGCAGTCTGTGAAATGATCCTCGTGGCCGGGCTCCCCGAAGGAGTTCGCGCGTAGCAGTCATGCCTTCACGCCCGATCCTTCTCGGGTCCGCCCTGGTGTTCGGATCGGCCGGTCTCGCACTCCTCTTTGCGCCCAGCGAGATTCTCAGGCTGCTCGCGATATCCGACTCGTCATCTGAAGTCAGCGTGCTTGCCCAGTTGCTTGGCTCGGCGTGGATCGGGCTCGCATATGGAAACTGGATCGCGCGCGGGCTCGCCATCGGCGGGATTCATGGGCGGGCCATCGTCGTCGGCAATCTCGTGAGCTCGACGACCGGCGCGCTGGTGGTGCTGCGTGCCGTGATCTCGGGGGCCCCTGCGGCCGCGTGGGTCCTTTCCTTTGTCCTTGCCGCCGTGGCTGCCGCGTTCGGGTGGCTGATGCGCACCCCACCCGGCGCCGCACGGCCGCCGGCCTAATCCTTCCGCAGTCGCTCGCTCGCCTCCGCGCGGCGAGCGGTTTCCGCATCCAGCCGCTCCCGGATCGCAGCGAGCAGCGGATCGTTCCCGGTGTGTCCGCGCCCGTATTCGAGATTGAAGCGATAATCGAAGTCCGCCGGATTTCTTCCCTGAGTGTGCTGCAGGATCGTCTCGAGCTTGTCGAGTCCCTTCGCGATTCTCGCCTCCCGTGAGCCGGCCGTCTCGTACTCGTCCCAGAGCGAGACGACCTCCGCGCGTGCGGCCTCAGGCAGAGGGGCAACGAGCTCGAGGAGGTCGGCGCGCTCTTCGGCCGATTTGCTGCCGGTCTGCGCCGGCGCGGGAATGTCACCACCGATCGCCTCGCCGAGATCGTGCACGACGCAGATGCGGAGGAGCCGGCCTAGGTCGATCTCCGGATCGCCCGCGTAGAGTACCATCGCCATCAGGCAGAGGCGCCAGGTGTGCTCTGCCACACTCTCCTGCTCACCCGCAGAGGTCCAGCCGCTCCGGCGCACGGTCTTGAGGCGCTCCGCGCTCCGGAGGAATGCCAGCATGCCGTCGAGGTCGTCCGCGGCGCTCCGCCCGGTCGGGTCGCTCATCGCTCGTCGAAGCCGCCGAGCGCGAGCGTCCGCTCGTATTCCTGGCGGATGGCAACCGTGCCGATCTCGGAGCCGTCGCCCAGCACGATCCGGTCGGGAACGCCGTCGGAGTGATGGAGCATCGCCATTGCGAGCTGCATCGCCCGGGCGGCGCTTTCACATTCGATCTCGATGCCACTGCCGCCCCGCGAAGCAATAAGCCGTGCCGGCGCCTGCATGTCGTGCGGCTCGGAGCCATCGGCTTCGCGCCTGGCCTGGTCGTGGCGGGGGAGTTGTTCTGTCATGGATGGCTCCGTACCGAGATCCGAAGGCGACGCAGATGTGCAGGCACCTGCGGCGAACTCCGGTCACCTGAGCTTCGCTCCGGCATTCATCGACGGCATGTGTTCCTGCAAATAGAAACGCCCCCGACCGGGGGCGTCCAGAGTGCGCTACGGGGCGCTCAGCCTGCGAGGAGCGTTTCGAGCTTCGCCGACGCCGAGGGGTGATAGGAAAAGACGACCGAGCCATCCTTGATCAGGTCGATGATCCGCGCCGAAGCTTCAGGGCTCAGGGCGGGGCATCCCTGGCTGCGGCCGAGGCGTCCGAGCTGCCCGATGATGCCCTCGTTCACATAGTCCGCCCCGTGGATCACGATCGCCCGCTCGAAGGCCCGATCGTTGAGTCCGTCGTCGAGGCCGTGCAGGCGGAGGGATTTCCCGTGCTTTCCGAAGTACGTCTTCCCGGTGACGAAGGTCCCGAGGCTCGACTGATTGCTCCCGGCCCGGTTCGAGAAAACGGAGGCGATATCGCCACCCGTCCTGTTTCCGTGTGCCACGAGTTCCCGTTCGAGGACAGTCCCCTTCTCCGTATCGAGGACCCAGAGGCGCCGCTCGCGGGAGGGCAGGCCATAATCGATGACAGTGAGAATGGGGCTGGAGGTCCGCCCCGCCTTCCTGACCCGGGCGTGGGCCCTGAGTGCGAGGTCCAGGATCTCCGTCCGGAGACCCGCCGAGGCGGCATTCTCTGCCAGGGCGGCAGCAGCGGCCTCGGTGGAGTCCATAACTACAGGAGTGGCAGGCACATACGCATCCGCCGGTGCCGTCGGAACAGTCAGGAATAGCGCGACCATCGCCGCGGCACAACGGAGAACACGCTGGATCACTATCTACCTCACCAGATCAGGGTGCTGAAACAGGTTAACCAGTCGATCATTTACAGAGCAAGCGATGGGCCAGAATCTGGTGATTCAAGCCACCCAGGGGCGCCTCAGGCCCGCCCCCGGATCTTGGCGAACCACCAGCGAAGCCCGACGAGGAGGAAGCGCCAGTCCTTGATGAATTCCGGGGGCTTGCCTTCGAAGGCATGCCCGATGAATTGAAAGATCCAGCCGACCACGAACAGCACGAGCGGGATGGGCCAGAGCCCTTCCCGGAAGATCGCGGCGACGAATAGAGGAACCGACACCGCGATGAGCGGAATCCCGACTGTGTGGCAGAACCGGTTGACCGGATGCTGATGGCTCTCCGCGTACCGGGAGATCCACTCGCTCATGGGCCTGTTGCCGAGCATGCGGCCTCTGGGAGGGGGAGACTGGAACGCTACGGCGGCGGAACTCTGGACGCTACCCATGCCTCCGCCTCGGCCTCGGACCGGAAAACCGCGAAGCCGGGATCCGTTGCTTCGCCGAGCGCGGCGTACATCCTGAGCATTCCATACGTGCTGTCGTCGCGGGTGACGAACGCCGTGCGCGAGTGTCCATGGCGCGCGCGAAGGCCGTCGATGAGAAAAACGAAACGCCGCACGTCCTCCGGCGTGATCCGGATGACGGCCTCCCGCGCATCGACGATCTGCGGCCAGGCGATCAGGCCTTCGGCTTCGAGGGCTTCGAGGTACGGCAGGAAGTCGTCGCTTGCCATCGTACCGGACGCGGTGGCGCGCACGAGCCGCCGCTCGCGATCGACGACGTACGTAACGGGCATGCGTGTCGGGCCTGCACCTGTCGGGGGACTATGGCCAGCGCGCGAGCATCTGCCGGAGCTCGTCGCGGTGATTCGTCTCGTCCGCGATGATATCGTCGAACTGCACCACCAGGCCGTGCTCTCCCGCCTTCTCCGCCTGGTCCCTGCGCTTCACATAGCGCGCGAGCGTTGCGACTTCCGCATCCAGTGCCTTCTGCAGCATTTCCTTCGCCTCGAAGACAACGGGCACGGGCGACGGCTCCGCCACCGGCGTGCCGCCGAGGGACGAGATCTTGTCCGCGAGAATCTGGGCGTGAGTCAGCTCCTCCGGAATCTCGCTGGCGAAGAAGGCGCGGAGCTCCTGGCGGTACGGCCCCTGGACCATGCTGGCGTAGAGCCGGTACATGATGACCGCCTGGAATTCACCCCGGAGATCCTCGTTCAGCCCATCGATCAGCTCCTGCCTGCCCTTTGATGACATACGATCGGCTCCTCTGCGGCGCGCACCCGGCCGAAGCCGGAGAAGGTGGTGGGTCGGAACGCCAATCTGCCGAACGCGGCCCGCGGGCGAGGTGATGCAAGTCCGGTTTCGGGCGCACGGCTGGCGTCGGAACGCGCTACGTCGGCGCGGCCGGACGAGGTTTGTACTCCGTCACGCTGCCGATCGGCTGGAAGCCGAGACGCCTGTAGACACCGGCCGCAGCCGGAGCCGCCTGAAGTGCCGCGCCGAGTATTCCTTCATCTCGCGCCGAAGCGAGGACCTGGCGAAGGAGCGCACTGGCGAACCCGCGATTCCGCCAATGCTGGAGGGTCGAGACGTTGTAGATGCCGGCGATCCCGGCCGCGGTCGTCACCTCGACGGTCGCCACCGCCACTCCGCGAAGATACGCGACATGATACGCGAGCGGCGCATCTCCTCCGATCAGCACCGGGGCCGCCGCCTCGTAGAAATGCGTCACGTGCTCGTCCGGCGGACTCCAGTTCGCGGCGTTGATCGCGGCGAACTCACGAAGCTGCGCCGGGGTCTCCGCGCGGCGCACCGCGAGTCCATCGGGAAGCGGCTCCGGCACCAGGGACTGGATATTCGCCGTCATGGCAACCTCCCCCTCCGCGGCCTCGAGGCCGAGGCTGGTCAGTGTCGTGCCGAGGGTGGACGGGGCATCCGCCGGACTGACCCACCAGGAGAATGGCCGCCCCCGCATGCGGAACCACTCGATGCCTTCCGTTGCGCGCGCGAGCGCATTTTCCTCCGTCAGGCGGGTGCGGCAGACCAGGTTGAAGGTGTCGGTCGCGAGGCCGGAGTCGACGAGCACGAAGCCGAGGTCCTGACGCACCACCATTCCCGGCAGGCGCTGCTGAATCCAGCCCGCGTGCACGGCCATGTTCGCATCGAGCGCCTCGAGGAGTGCCGCAGGCGGGGTCATTCCCGATATGCGTCGAGAGAAATGTTGAGGTCACGCCGGAG
>DASTUP010000121.1:0-16404 GCA_035759585.1 Gemmatimonadales bacterium
CCGCACCGCACGCGAAGTCCCCGATCGCCCGGCTGCAGCGCGCCTGGTCCCGGCTGAGCCCGCTGCCGGGAGGCACACGGATCTTCAGCCTCCTCTTCGCGCGAGTGGTTCCCTATTCCGGCTCGATCTCGCCGCACGTCCGCGAGCTTCGGCCGGGCTACGCGCGCGTCGAGCTCGCGGACGCGCGCAGGGTCAGGAACCATCTCCACTCGGTGCACGCCATTGCGCTCGTCAACCTCGGCGAGATGACGAGCGGCCTCGCGATGCTCGGCGCGCTCCCTCCCACCGTACGTGGCATCGTCACCCACCTCTCCACCGATTTCCTGAAGAAGGCGCGCGGCACGCTCACGTCGGAGAGCAGCTGTGCGCCGCCCGAGGTCCGGGAGCCGCTCGACCACGACGTCACCGCCGAGATCCGGGACGACGCCGGAGACGTGGTCGCGCGGGTCTCGGTCCGGTGGCGGCTCGCGCCGGCGTGACACATCCGCACGAGGCACCACCAGGTGCCGCCTCGCTCGTCACGCCGCTGACCCGTCACGCCGGCATCGACGTGCCGCTCATCTGCGGCGCGATGTATCCGTGCAGCAATCCCGAGCTCGTCGCGGCCGTGAGCATGGCTGGCGGGATCGGAATCGTGCAGCCGATCTCGCTCACCTACGTGCATGGCCACGACTTCCGCGCGGGACTCCGCCTCATTCGGGGGCTCGCCTCGCGTCCGATCGGGATGAACGCGCTCATCGAGCAGTCGTCGCGATCGTACCGGGAGCGGATGGAGCGCTGGATCGACATCGCCCTCGAGGAAGGGGTCCGCTTCTTCGTGACGTCGCTCGGGAACCCGAGGTGGGTGGTGGATCGCGCCCATGCGGCCGGCGGCGTCGTCTATCACGATGTCACCGAGCGGAAGTGGGCGGAGAAGGGGCGCGACGCCGGCGTGGACGGGCTTATCGGAGTGAACCGGCGTGCCGGCGGCCACCCGGGAACGCGCAGCGCGGAAGCGCTCCTCGAGGAGGTCGGATCGCTGGGACTTCCGGTGGTCTGCGCCGGCGGGATCGGGGACGAGCGCGGCTTCGTGGACGCGCTTCGCCTCGGCTACGCCGGCGTCCAGGCGGGCACCCGATTCATCGCAACGCCGGAATGCCGCGCATCGGACGCGTACAAGCACGCCATCGTCGAGGCGACTGAAGAGGATATCGTCCTGAGCGAGCGGATCACCGGAGTTCCCGTCGCGATCATCCGGACGCCCTACGTGGAGCGCGCGGGGCTCAGGGCGGGACGCCTCGCGCGCTGGATGCTGCGGAACCGGCGGACGAAGCATCTCATGCGCACCATCTACGCCCTGCGCTCCATCTGGCAGCTCAAGCGCTCCTCGCTCGCCTCGGCTGGAAGCCCGGACTATTGGCAAGCGGGGAAGAGCGTCGGCGTCATCGACGAGATCGAGAGCGCGGGCGCAATCGTGGCGCGCTTTGCCGCCGCAGCCCGCGCCGGGCGACTCGCAGCGAGGAGCTGATGCGCGGCTTCCTCGTCGCAATGCTCGTCGTACTCCACGTCGCGCCCGCCGGCGCGCAGGGACTGCCGCGCGCACGGCCTCGGGACGTCGGACTCGATTCGGCGCGGCTCGCCAGGATCGCACCGATGCTGCACCGCGCGGTCGAGCGGGGTGAGATCAGCGGCATCGTCACGCTCGTGGCGCGGCACGGCCGGATCGCGGCGGTGGACAGCGCGGGGTTCCTCGATCTCGGGCGGCGGACGCCGATCGGCTCCGCGACGCTCTTCCGGATCGCGTCGATGAGCAAGCCGATCACGAGTGTCGCCGCCATGAGCCTCGTCGAGGAAGGCCGGCTGCGCCTCGCCGATCCCGTAGCCCGCTACATCCCGGCCTTTGCCGACATGAAGGTCGCCGACCCGGGGACCGGCGCGAGCGGGCGGGGCGCGCCCGTGCCGGCGCGGCGGCCCATCACCATCTTCGATCTCCTCACCCATCGGTCCGGGCTGACCTACGGCTTCCTGGACGAGGGGCCGGTCGGCGACGCGTACCGCGCGGCCGGAATCAGCGACGGCCTCCCCCTGCGCGACGAGGCCGTGGGCGCAAACGTGGATCGGCTCGCCGCGCTCCCGCTCGTGGCCCAGCCCGGCGCACGCTTCCAGTACGGCCTCTCGACGGACGTGCTGGGCCGCGTGATCGAGATCGTCTCGGGGCGCTCGCTCGCCGATTTTCTCCAGGAGCGTCTCTTCGATCCGCTCGGCATGGACGACACCGGCTTCTACGTGGAGGAGGACCAGCTCGAGCGCCTCGCGACGCCCTACGCCTGGGACCGGAAAGGCCTGCGCCCGATGCGACCGAGGGAGCAGCTCGGCAACCTCCTCCTGGCGGGAGACGGGTATCCCGGCTCGCGCCGCTACTTTTCCGGCGGGTCCGGCCTCGTCTCCACGGTCGGCGACTACGCGCGGTTCCTGCAGATGATGCTGAATGGTGGCGAGCTGGACGGCGTGCGCATACTCGGGCCCAAGACGGTGGAGCTGATCGTGGCGAACGCGCTGGAAGACGTCGAGCACCCACTGGGGCCGGGCGCAGGCTTCGGCCTCGGCTTCATGGTTACGACCGAGCTCGGACCTTCCGCGGAGCCGGGCTCGGTCGGCACGCTGTCGTGGAGCGGCATCTATGGGACGATGTTCTGGGCGGACCCCGCCGAGCAGCTGATCGGCATCACGATGCTCCAGCGCTTTCCGACTGCCGGCCTCACGCTCGGCGACAGCTTCCGCGCAATCGCCTACGGCGCGGTGATCGATTGAGCCGCGGCGCGCCCCTCATCATCGGCGTGGTCGGCGGATCCGGCTCCGGCAAGACGACGGTCGTCCGCGCCATCCAGGAATCCGCGGGGGCGCGCGCGGCGCTGCTCGACCAGGACGCGTATTACCATGATCTCGGGCACCTCACGCTCGAAGAGCGGAAGCTGGTCAACTTCGACCATCCCGATTCGATCGATACCGCGCTCTTCGTGGACCACGTCACGCGCCTCGCGCGGCGCGAGCCCGTGGAGAAGCCGATCTACGACTTCCCGGCCCATACGCGCGGGCACGGCTCCGTGCGGATCGCGCCGGCGGACATCGTCGTGGTGGATGGCATCCTGCTTTTTGCCGACGAGCGCCTCCGCCAGCTCTTCGATCTCCGCATCTTCGTGGACGTGGCGGACGACGTCCGGTTCATCCGTCGCCTCCAGCGCGACCTGACCGAGCGGGGCCGCAGCGTGGACAACATCATCGACCAGTACCTCCGCACCGTCCGGCCGATGCACCTCGAGTTCGTCGAGCCCTCGAAGCGCCATGCGCACATCATCCTTCCGGAAGGCGGCCAGAACCGGATCGGGATCGAGATGATCCTGGCGCACGTGAGGCTCGAGCTCGAGCGCCGCGGGATGGGAGCCGACTGACATGTCGAAGGACGCGCGGAAGCTGCGGAAGGTGGCCAGCAAGCTCGGTATCGACTGCATCCGCCGCCACATCTTTCTCTGTGCGGACCAGACGAAGCCGAAGTGCTGCTCGCGCGACGAGGGGCTGGAATCGTGGGAATTCCTAAAGGACCGGCTCAAGGAGCTCGAGCTTACCGGCTCGGGCGGGGTCTATCGCACGAAGGCGAACTGCCTCCGGGTCTGTGAGAAGGGGCCGATCGCCGTCGTATACCCGGATGGCGTCTGGTACCACTCCTGCTCGCCGGCGGTGCTCGAGCGGATCGTCGTCGAGCACCTCCTGGGCGGAATACCCGTCGACGAATTCGTCATCCGGACGGGGAGGGAAGAACCGTGAGGCAGGAAACCCATCCGGGCAGCGCCGGCGTGTCCTTTGAGACGCTGCTCGCTTATCGCGACGCGGAGACGGCGCAGTGGCGCGGGTGGTTCGAGAGGCATCCGCCAGACGTGCTCGAGGTGCGCCTGAGCGACGGCGAGGCCGGCAGCGTCCGGCATCTGGTCCGGCACGTCTTTGCGGTGGAGCTGCGCTATGCTCAGCGCCTCGCCGGCGAGCGCGTGACCGACTGGAGCGAGTTTCGAGAAGAAACGCTCGACGAGATCTTTGCCATCGGCGATCGTGCGCGCGCGCTGGCCGGCCGCTTCCTCGCCGGCGCAACGGATGCCGATTTTCAGGAGCGACTGACCTTCGCGACGCTGAGCGCAGGTACGATCACCGCGTCCAAGCACAAGATACTGGCCAACTTCGTGAATCACGGCGTCAGGCACTGGGCGCAGATCGCCACCGCCCTCCGGCAGGCAGGGCATGGTGATCAATGGCCGCACGACCTCCTCGCCAGCGCGGTTCTCGACTAGCGTCCAGCCTGTTCCCTACGAAGAATTCGGCGCGATGGTGCCGGAGCCCGCCTCCCCGCCCCTTTTCGTGTAAATCCCGCCCGTTCGTCCGTCTCCCTCGGCAGCAGCGCACTCGCCGCACCTGGTGCCGACATGAGAGATCAGCATCGCCCGAAACAGGAACTCATCAACGAAGTCATCGGACTTCGCAAGCAGGTGGCGGACCTGAAGCAGGCCGCCGTCGTCCGCTGGCGCGCGGAAGAAGCGCTCCGGCGCTCGGAAGAGCAGTATCGGGCGCTCGTCGAATACGTGCCCGGCGGCATTTGCCGCCTCTCTGCCGAGGGCGAGTTCGTCCAGGTCAACGGCGCATTTGCCGCGATGCTCGGCTATGAAACTCGGAGTGAGGCCATGGAGGTCGGCCGCGTCGTCGGAATCTTTGCCGACGACGCGGAGTGCGAGCGGGTGCTCGACGCCTTCCGCATGGCGGAAGGCGTGCGGAACCTGCCGGCGCGATTCCGGCACCGTACCGGCGCGATCGTCCAGGTCCGCCTGAGCGGGCGCGCGGTGCGCGAGCCGACCAACGGGAGAACGATTCAGGGATTCGCGATCCTGGTCACTCCGGCCGGCGAATGAGCTCCGAGAACGCGGGATCATCGGCATGGCGGAGTGCGCGCGCGTTGATGTGGTAGCGCGCCTTGGCGGCGTCGAACGGCAGGTCCGTGTCGATCAGGCCCAGGTCGTATGCGAGCCGGTCGGAATAGCCGGGGAGCAGGACCTTGTAGCTGAACGGCACCTTCTGCGGCGCGATCTCGTTCACGTGGCGCACGATGTTCGTGGTGCAGGTGTTGGTCAGCGTGTTGTAGAATTCCGGGTGCTCGCGCAGGGCGTTCGCGCGCTCGAGCATTGAGATAAAGAGGCGGCGCCGCTGGTCGGCGTCGGCGCGCACCGGATAGAGGTAAACGTCGTCATGCCGGTGGCTCGTGCGGAGCCGGATCACGTCCCGCTCGTCGGCCACGACGTACATGAGCTCGTACTGCTTCAGCAGCCCTTTCACCGGCGAGAACTTCTCGCCCGGCTCCCGCCTCAGCTCCACCGAGATCGCCAGGTAGCTCCCATCCGAGAAGCCGAAGCTCACGAGCGTGTGCGCGGGGCCCTTCATGTCACCGAAGGGCTCGACGAGGTACCACACGGTTTCCAGCTCGCCGAGATCGAACGACCGGTCGTAGTGCGACACGGTGAAGTCCTCGGTGGAGCGGTACGCCGCATTCCTGATTCCGGAGACGTGCACGCTGTCGCCGTCGAAGCGCGCCGAGGGCATCACGGCCATGTCGGACGCCCAGGCGCGGTCGGTGCGTGGCTGCACGGAGAGCCACGCGCCGAGGAGCGGCATGAGGGCGAGGAGCGCGATGAGCGCGCGTCTCCTGAAGCGGGTCACGGAACCTCCGGCTGTGTCATTCGGAATGGGTGAAGCATCCCCGGTCAGCCCCGGAGAGGTCAAGCGATACCGCCAGGACCGTGCCGGGAAACCGGGAGGCCGCAATGCGAATCGTCCATCCTCGGGCGCTGGCCGTCGTGCCGGCGCTGGCCCTCATGTTCTTCCACCCGGGGGCGCGCCCAGCGGCGGAAGGAGCCATCGCCGGCAATGTGCGGGATCAGGCGGGGGCACCGATTGCCAATGCACAGGTCGTCGTCGTCGGCACGGCGCACTCCACACTCACCGATTCCGCCGGGCGCTATGAGATCAGGCGCGTCGAGCCGGGCACATATGCGCTCCGTGCGGCGTTCATCGGCTACCGCGCCGTGCGCGTCGAGTCGGTCACGGTGAGGCCGGGTGCGACGACGCGGCAGGACTTTGCGCTCCAGGCCACGACGGTCGAAGTGCAGGAGATCGCGGTGCAGGCCGGGGCGCCCGCTGTCGCTCGCGACGAGGTGACCTCGAAGGGTCGGGTGGATGAGCGGTTCACCGATCACCTCCCGATCGACCGGGTAGCCTACGAGGAGGCTTCCGTGACGACGAGCGCTTCGTCCGCCGAAATGGGGAACGCGCACCCGGGAATCGTCCATCGCCGGCGGGAGCCGTGGAACACCGAGGAATACAGCCGGATCTACGAGAACCGCTTTCTCGATGCGCGCAGCAACCCGCTGTCGACATTCTCCATCGATGTCGATCGCGCGTCGTACAGCAACGTGCGCCGCTTCCTGATGAACGGCCAGCTTCCCCCCGCCGACGCCGTCCGGATCGAGGAACTGGTGAACTACTTCACCTACGAATACGCCGAGCCGTCGGGCACGCATCCCTTTACCGTTGCGACCGACATCGCTCCCGCGCCGTGGAACCCCCACCACCGGCTCCTCAGGATCGGGCTTCAGGGAAAGCGCCATGCGTCCGGCTCGCTTCCGCCGAGCAATCTGGTCTTTCTGGTCGACGTATCGGGCTCGATGCAGTCCGAGGACAAGCTGCCGCTCGTGAAGCAGGCGTTCCGCGTGCTCGTCCGGCAGCTCCGGCCGGAGGATCGCGTGTCCATCGTCGTCTATGCCGGGAGCGCGGGCCTCGTCCTTCCACCGACCAGGGGGAACGACCGTGAGACGATCCTCTCCGCGATCGAGCGCCTCGAAGCCGGCGGCTCGACGGCCGGCGGCGCCGGGATCAGGCTCGCCTATGATGTTGCCCGCCGGCACTTCGTCCGCGAGGGGAACAATCGCGTCATCCTGGCCACCGACGGCGATTTCAACGTCGGCGTGTCGAGCACCAGCGAGCTGATCCGCCTCATCGAGGAGAAGCGGGCCGAAGGCACCTACCTCACGGTGCTCGGCTTCGGGACCGGGAACTACAAGGACGGCCGGATGGAGCAGCTCGCCGACAAGGGCAACGGCAACTACGCCTACATCGACAACGTCATGGAGGCGAACAAGGTCTTCGGCACCGAGCTCACCTCGACGCTCTTTACCATCGCGCGCGATGTCAAGCTGCAGATCGAGTTCAATCCGGCCATCGTCCGCGGCTACCGGCTCATCGGTTACGAGAACCGGCTGCTCGCCAGGGAGGACTTCAACGACGACACGAAGGATGCCGGCGAGCTCGGCGCCGGCCACACGGTCACGGCGCTCTACGAGATCATCCCGGTTGGAGCCGAGAGCGATGCCTCGCTCGGCAGCGTGGACCCGCTGCGGTATCAGCAGGAAGATCACGGCCGCGTCGAGCCGTCGCACCGCGGGGAATGGCTGACGGTGAAGCTGCGTTACAAGCCGCTCGACTCGGACCGGAGCCGGCTCCTTTCGCACACCGTGCGCGAGCGGGACAGCCGCGCGGAGGTCGCAGGCGACTTTGCCTTTGCCGCCGCCGTCGCGTCGTTCGGGATGGTGCTGCGCGATTCGGAATTCAGGGGATCGGCGAGCTTCGGGCAGGCGCTCAGGCTCGCGCGCGCCGGGCGCGGCGCGGATGAGCACGGCTACCGCGCCGAGTTCATCCGGCTGATCGAGACGGCGCAATCGATCGGGATCGCGGTGCGCGGGGAATAGCGCGCCGCGCGGGTCACTCGTGGCGGATCGCCTCGATCGGCGAAAGTCTCGCGGCACGCAGGGCGGGGTACGTTCCGAACGCGAGGCCGACGAGCACCGAAATGAGCGCGGCGACCGCCACGGTGCCCCAGGTAAAGGCGGCGTGGAGCTGTGCGTTCGATGCCGAGCGGATGACTGCCGTGGCACCGAACGCGCCGATCAGCCCCAGCGCCACGCCGAGCACGCTTCCGAGGCCGCTGATCGCGACCGATTCGGAAAGGAACTGCAGGAGGATGTCGCGCTGGCGCGCGCCGATCGCCTTGCGGATGCCGATCTCGCGGGTCCGCTCGGTCACGCCGGCCAGGAGGACGTTCATGATGCCGATACCGCCCACGATGAGCGAGATGCCCGCGAAGGTGCCCATCACCATCTTGAAGATCAGGATGCCCTGCTCGGCCTGATCGATCCGCAGCTGCGGGGCGCCCGACCCGACCGACGCGTCTTCGCGCCAGCGCGGCCCGAGCCGTCCTGCGGCCCACCGCTCGGTGGCTGCCCTGACCGAATCCACCGACTCCACCGCCACGGCTCGCACGAACAGCTGCGGCGCACGCGGCGACGCCGGCGGCGCCATCGCGGCATCCGCCACCGGAAAGGGAACGACGGCGCTGTTGCCGCCGAGCGTCTTCGTCGCCGGTGAGAGCACGCCGATCACTTCGAACGACGCCGAGTCGAGCACGATCGAATCCCCCACCCCGGCGGCGAGCACACGGGCAAGTCCCTCGGTGACGACCGCGACGCGGCGACCCATGTCTTCGGCAGCCAGGAAGCGGCCGGCTCGAATCACCGGGCGCAGGCGCTCCTCCGCCTCCGGCGTCACGCCCACCACGATGGCGGCGCGCGCGCTGTCCGCGCGAAGGCGGGCGGATCCGGTGACGGTCGCGGCGACATGCGCCGCGGGCCCGACCGCCGCCGCCAGCGACGCTACGTCCTCCATCGTGAAAACGGGATATCGGGCGCGCGGGATCCGCACACCATCAATGGTCTCACCGGTATTCGGGATGACCACGATCGTCTGCAGATCCGTCGTTTCCGCGATCTGGTCGCGCGCGAACTGCTCGGCGCCATCGCCGATGGCGAGGACGGACACCAGCGACGCCACCCCGAAGATCACGCCCAGCGTGGACAGCACGCTGCGAAGCGGATTGGCCCGGAGACTCTCCACGCCGATCCGGAACGACGTGGGCAGCATGGAATTGCGCATGGCGACCGTGGCTGGGGACGCGCGGCCGTACGGCCGGTTCTCCCGCGGAGTTTCATTCAGCGACGCTGTATATTCGAGGCTCATCGCACCAGAGGGACGGCATGGCTCTTCCGCGCTCGCTGCGGGCTCTGCTCCACGGATTGATCGACTACGCGGGACTCTTCCCGCCGGCGCGGCTCGACATGCAGGCCGCCGTGGCGAACTATGCAAGCTACCGCGAAGGCGGCCGCGCCTGGATGCTCGGCCGCTTCGTGGTGCCGTCCAGTCGGCTGGAGGAGTTCGAGGGCGCAGCCGCGGCACTGTTGCCGAAGATCAGGGACGCGGAGCCGTGGGGCATCGCCCTCCTGGGCGAGGATCCGGTGCACGACGCGGAGCAGATCTTTGCCTTCAACGAGCGGCACGCGAGAAGTGCCGCGGGCCGGGCGGTGATCGACACGCTGGAGCTGAAGGCGCGCACGCTCGAGGAACTCGATCGGCTCGTCCGCTCCGCGCCGCCGGGTGTCGTGGTGTACGTCGAAGTGCCGCTCACGGAAGATCCGAGCGATCTCCTGGCCGCGCTTGGCAACCTCGAAGGCCGCGCCAAGATCCGGACCGGCGGCATTACGGCCGACGCCATTCCGGCGGTGCGGGACGTGGCCCGGTTCGTCCGCATCGCGAGCGACCTGGGCGTCCCCTTCAAGGCGACGGCGGGCCTGCACCACCCGCTTCGAGGGGATTTTCCGCTCACCTATGAGCCGGGCTCCGCCACCGGCACGATGTACGGATTCCTCAACATCTTTGCCGCCGCGCTCTTTGCGGATGCCGGCCTCGAGCTGTCCGGAATCGAGGCGGTGCTGACCGAGAGCGACCCTTCGCGGCTGCGCTTCGAGGAGCGCGGTGTCGCGTGGGGCGGCCATCACGCGGCACTCGAGGACATCGAGCGGCTGCGCGCGCGCGTGGCGATCTCCTTCGGCTCCTGCTCGTTCATGGAGCCGGCCGACGAGCTCGACATCCTGGGGGTCACCGCATGATCCGCGCACCCGACGACACGCACGACCCCCGGCTCAGGAGCTGGATCGATTCGGCCAACGCGCCCGCGAATCCCTTCCCGATCCAGAACCTCCCATTCGGCGTCTACCGCCGCGCGGGGTCGGATGAGCGGCCGCGCATCGGCGTGGCGATCGGCGACCGGATCCTCGACGTGATCGCATGCCGTCGCGCGGCGTTCCTGAGTGCCGCCGCGGAGCCGTGCGATGCGCCCAATCTGAATCGCCTCCTCGGCGCAGGGCGCGAGACGTGGGCGACGCTGCGATCGGAGCTGAGCCAGATCCTCCGCGACGGCAGCTACCGGGCACGCGAGATGCGGGAGCGCGAGAGCGACTTCCTGATGCCTGCCACGCATGCGGAACTTCTCCTGCCCGCAGCAATCGGCGACTACACCGACTTCTACGCGTCGGTGCATCATGCCACGAACGTCGGAAGCATGTTCCGGCCCGACAATCCCCTGCTGCCGAACTACAAGCACGTGCCGATCGGATACCACGGCCGCGCATCGTCCATCGTGCCGAGCGGCACTCCGGTGCGCCGCCCGAGTGGCCAGACGAAGGCGCCGGCCGCGGACGCGCCGTCGTTCGGTCCCTCGCGCATGCTCGACTACGAGCTCGAGGTCGGAGCGCTCGTCGGCCCCGGCAACCGGCTCGGCGAAACCATCGGGATTGCCGAGGTCGAGGACCACCTCTTCGGCGTGGTACTGGTCAACGACTGGTCGGCGCGTGATATCCAGGGCTGGGAGTACCAGCCGCTCGGGCCCTTCCTCGCGAAGAACTTCGCGACGACGATCTCCCCGTGGGTGGTGACGCTCGATGCGCTGGCGCCGTTTCGCGTGCCCGCGTCGCCCAGGCCGGCCGGGGACCCTGCGCCACTGCCGTACCTCGACGATCCGGACAATGCGGAGCGGGGCGGCATTGCACTGTCGCTCGAAGCGTGGCTCCGCACGCCCGGCATGCGGGAGCGGGGCGAGCCGGAGGTGATGCTCTCGCGCGGGAGCTTTGCCGAGATGTACTGGACGCTCGGGCAGATGCTCGCGCACCATGCGAGCAACGGATGCAACCTCCGTCCCGGCGATCTCATTGCAAGCGGAACCGTGAGCGGCCCTCAGCGCGAAGCACGCGGCTGTCTCCTCGAGCTCACCTGGCGGGGAGCCGAGCCGCTGACGCTTCCCGGCGGCGAGACCCGGAAGTTCCTCGAGGATGGGGACGAGGTGATCCTCCGCGGCTGGTGCGAGCGCGAAGGCCGGGTCCGCATCGGACTCGGCGAGTGCCGGGGGATCATCGAGCCTGCGCGCTAGCCCGGGTCCACGCCTGCATCAGGGTGCGGCATCCCGGAGCGGGTGGAACGCGGACCAGATCTGCGCGTAGGGAGTGATCATGTGGTCGATGAACCGGTCCACCGCGAGCGGGAAGGGAAACCGGTTCCGGAACTCCGACGAAGTGATGCCGAGCATGGTGCGCAGGTGGCGGCCGAAGCTCTGCGGCGACGAGTAATCGAGCCGGTAAGCGACATCGGCCACGCTCAGGCCGCCGCTCTCGAAGAGGTGGGCCGCGTGCAGCAGGCGGACGGCCGCGAGGTAGTTCTTGGGGCTCGGGAGGCCGGAGCGGGCAAATCGGGACATGAGGGTGCTTGGCCGCACGTGCAGGTGCACGGCGAGCTGGCGGACGGTGGGCGTTTCGGGCGCGAGGCGCACGAGCCCTTCGACGAAGAGTCGGGCATCGGGCGGTGCTTCGGCGAGCGCGGCGAGGATCGGCCCCTGGATCCGGGCCGCGGCGCGGGTGGCCGGCCTGCCGACCACATCCCGGAGCTGCGTCCATCCCGTCGGGTGTGAGACGTCCACTACCTGGCGGACTCCGGAGGCGCCGAACCGGAGCAGCATCTCCGACGCATGCGGGTCCTGATGAGACAGGAGGGCCACGGTGGGAATGCCCGGGAAGTCCCGCACCAGCGAACCGACGGCGTCCACCTGCTCGGCGGCGCAGCGATGCACCGAGACGAGCACCGCGTCCACCGTGCGCTCGCGGACGACCCGCGCCGCCTCGGGCACCGAATCCCGATGGACGACTGCGAACACCCCGCTTCCTGCCGCGTCCACCCGCTGGCGCTCACCCGGAGTGAGCACGGTTGCAACCGTGAGCGTGTCTCTTCCGTACATCACTGTCCGATCCTGTATCGGGGCCGGACAGCATACGATGGCCGGCTCAACTGGCACTCAACGGCGCAGCGGTTCCGTCGCGCAACCTTCCCGGCCGGGAAGGCATCCAATCAAGGGGATCCTCACCGCGGCGCACCACCGGAGTGTCACGTGTGACTGAATTCGCTCCCGATCTTGCCCGCCGCCTGCAGGTTGCGCTCGGCTCCCAGTACGAGCTGGGGGCCGAGATCGGCCGCGGCGGGATGGGTGTGGTGTACCGGGCCCGGGACACCGCGCTCGAGCGGGAGGTGGCGATCAAGGTCATCCATCCCGAGCTCGCCTCGCACGAAGGGCTCGCCCGCCGGTTCCTGGCCGAAGCCCGGACCATCGCCCGCCTGCGGCATCCGAACATCGTCTCGGTACACAGCGCCGGAACCGGCGAAAACCTGCTCTTCTACGTCATGGACGACGTGCGGGGCGAAACGCTGCGCGAGCGATTGGCCCGGGAACGGCGGATCCTTCCTGCCGAGGCGGCGCGCATCACCGCCGATCTGGCGGCAGCGCTCGATGCGGCAGGGAAGGCCGGTGTCGTCCACCGCGACATCAAGCCGGAAAACGTGCTCCTCGACAGCCACACGGGGCGCGCCATGCTCGTCGATTTCGGAATCGCGCGCGCGATCGCGTCGGACCCGACCGTCGTCTCGATTACGGGTGCCGGAGTTGCGGTAGGTACTCCGATCTACATGAGTCCGGAGCAAGCGGCTGGAGAAGAGGTCGACACGCGCAGCGACATCTATACGCTCGGCGTCGTCGCCTACGAAATGCTCGCCGGTGCGCCGCCGTTCGAGGGATCGAACCGCGTCGTGGTATCGAAGCATATCGGCGAGCGGCCCGTGCCGTTGCGCCGGGTGCGCCCGGAAACCCCTCCCGGCCTGGCCGCTGCGATCATGCATGCGCTGGAGAAGTCGCCCGCCGCGCGGTGGCAGACCGGCGAGGATTTCCGCCGGGCGGTGGCGGGCGAGTCGGGCGTGCCCGCCCGCCGGCGGCGCCGGGTCATTGCCGCTGCCGCCGGCGCCGCGGCGCTGGCGGTCGGCGCGCTCGCGCTCGCGACGCGCGATGACGGGCCGCCGGCCGGCGTCGATCCCCGGCACTCGATTCTCGTCGTTCCGTTCGACAACCTGCGCGACGACGCCTCCGTCGAGTGGTTGCGCGACGGGAGCGTGAGCATGCTCGCGCTCAATCTTTCGCAGTGGGAAGACCTCCACGTCATCGACAACGAGCGGATGCACGACCTGCTCCGCCGCCAGGGCGTGGACCACGGCGAGAACATCGGGCTCGACATGGCCCGGCGCCTCGCGAGGGACGCGGGGGTCTGGACCGTCGTGCTCGGCGAGTTCGACCAGGCCGGAGATTCGCTGCACGTCGTCGCCCGCGTCTTCGACGTGGCGACGGGCCGGCGGATCGAGACCGCGAGGGTCGCCTCGCTCCCCGACGACGGCATCCGTTCCGCCTTCGACGACCTTGCCGTGCGCCTGCTCAATCTCTCGGGCGCTCCGGCGGACATCCGCACCGGCATCGCCCAGGCGACGACGAGCTCGCTCGAGGCGTTCCGCTCGTACCTCGCCGGCGTGGACGCGCTCAACAGCTGGGACCTCGCGGCCGCCGAGCGCGCGCTCGAGCGCGCGACCGAGATCGACACGACCTTCGGCCTGGCGTACTACAAGTACGCGCTCACGAGGGGCTGGCTCGCGGGCCCGAACGACTCGGTGAGCATGCGCGCCATGATTCGCGCGACGGCGCACGCCGAGCGCCTCCCGCTGCACGAGCGGACGATCATCAACGCGTACCGGTCATTCATCGAGAACGAGCACGCCGAGGCGCGCCGGCTGTACCGGGACCTGATCGTGCGCGACAGCACCGACACCGATGCCTGGTATGGCCTGGGGGAGGCGTGGTTCCACGATCCGCAGGGGAACCGGCCGGCCAGTCTGACCGAGGCGCTGCGCTCCTTCCAGCGCACGCTCGATCTCGATCCCGAGTATGCGCTCGCCTACGACCACATCGAGTTCATGCTCGCCGAAGCCTCGAAGCCCGGCGGATCGCTCGCGCTGGTCGCGGCGGATTCGTTCGCGCCCACCCGCGACCCGATGGGCCGCAGCCTGATCGACAGCGCCGGGCGCGCGGTGGCCGCCGACCGCGCGCAGCGGGCGGTCGTCGATCTTGCCCGCGCATGGGTGACGACGCAGCCGACGGCGGTACGCGCCAACGGCGCGATGGTCGACGCGTACATCGTGGCCGAGCAGTACGACGACGCGCTCGCCGAGGTCGCACGGTTCCGGGAGCTCGCGCCGGGGCATCCGGAGCTTCCGTTCGTCGAGGCACGGGTGCACTTCGCGGCCGGGGACGTCGCGCGCGCGGCCGGCATCCTGCGTGCCGCGCTCGATTCGATCTCACCCGAGGACTTCCGGTCGGTCGAGGGCACGCCGACGGTGCTCGGAGATCTGGGCGCGGCGGTCAACGTCTTTGCCTATCAGGGAGATCTCTCGAACGCCGAGCGCGCGATCGCGCTCGCCGACCGGGTGAGGCAGACGGTGTACCCGGCGCTCGCCTCGGTGTCGGGCGGCGGGGACCACTGGGGCCGCACGGCGCTTGGCCAGCTCTATGCCGCGACGGGTGCGCCCGCCGGATCGATGCGCCGCGTGTGGCAGAGCGCCGCCGAGGCAGCGCGCACGGCGCCGCCCGAGCGCCGGAAGCCTCTGGTCGCGAGCGGAGCCGCCGCAGCCGTCGGCCTCTTCACCGGCGTCGAGGGTGATACGAGCGCGCTCGTCGAGCTCCGCGCCCTCACCGGCGAGGCGCCCGCGCGCGAGGTGGAGGCACTCCTGGCGCTCCGGCGCGAAGACTCGGCGGGCGCCCGCCGCGTGCTCGCCGCGCCGGATACGTCGATGCGGAAGACCCCGTACACGGTCTACCACCGTCCGCTCGCCGCCCGCGCCTACTACCTCCTTGGCGATTACCAGACGACGCTCGACCTGCTCTCGAGCTTCGAGCCCGACGTATCGGCCACGCGCGGGTTCGATCCGCGCTGGGGGATGGTCGGACAGGTCCGGCTCCTCCGTGCCGCCGCGCACGCCAAGATGGGCCATGTCCGCGAGGCGCGGCAGGAATACGAACGGGTGCTGGCCCAGTGGAGCGGGGCGGATCCGGCGCTGGAGCCGTACCTGCGGGAGGCGAGACTCGGGCTGGCGGCGCTGGGGGAGGCGGTGTCGTGAAGCGGTCGAGAGACTCGGGGCGGGTGTCTCGAGACCCGAACCCCGAGACCCGAACGCCGAGTCGATGCCGCTAGTCCTCCGGCGGTCCACCAGGTAACTTCCACACGGGGTCGGATGCGATGGTCGCGGGCGCCTCCGGGTGTCCGAGGAAAGTCCGAGCTCCATCGGGTAGACTGCCAGGTAACGCCTGGGCGCCGCGAGGCGACGGACAGGGCCACAGAAAACAGACCGCCAGCAGGGCAACCTGCGGGTAAGGGTGAAACGGTGGGGTAAGAGCCCACCGCATCGCTGGCAACAGCGGTGGCACGGCAACCCCCAGTCGGAGCAAGGCCAAATAAGCGGCGAGGTGTGACCCACACCGACCATCCCGAGCGAAAGCGAGGGAAGCCGCGGGTAGGCTGCTCGAGGCGGTCGGCGACGACCGTCCCAGACAGATGACCATCCCCCGGGGTCAGACCCGGAGGAACAGAACTCGGCTTACGGCCCGGCCCTTGCTACGGCCCCTGCAGAGGCGGCATATATGTCGCCTCTACAGGGGCCGTAGCGTATTTTTCCGGACCCGGGAGACGTTCCCGATTCGGCGCAGGAGCTGGTCCTGCCCGAGTGACTTCAGCCCGTCGAGGACCCATGCATCGCCGTTCACTCACGCTTGCGGCATTCGCCTCGAGCGCCTTTTTCCTGCCGATCGGTGAGGCTGCGGCACCGACGACGCTCAAGTACCGGATCGTGCAGCGGATGGAGCAGACGATCGACGCCAGCGCCATGGGACAGGGCGAGCAGAAGGTCGCCATGGGCTATTCGGCGTATCTCACCGTCGTCGTGGACGACAGCGCCGGCGGCCGAACCGTCCGCGGCACCGTCGATTCGCTGGTTCCGGACGCCGACGCGGAGCCGACCATCATGGCCGTGCTGAACCGC
>DASTUP010000122.1:0-10904 GCA_035759585.1 Gemmatimonadales bacterium
GGATCGACCGCGCTGCCGTCCGGGCGGGTGCCCTCACGCATCACGCGTATGAAGTCGGCCTCGCTCCAGCGACCGAGGTTGCCGGCAGGCGTCAGGTTGGCAGCGGGAACGCCCCCCGGCTCATGCGAAGGCGCACCGGACAGGTCTGGTCCGTGGCACCCGCGGCACCCGCTCGTCCCCGCGAGGTAGTCCCCGTACTCGACAGACACTTCTTCGACTGGCGCGACCGGAAACGGGGCGGTGTGATCGAGCGAGCGGGCCGGGAGCGCCTCGGTGCTGAATGTGACCATGGCGCGTGCGATCGGCCCGAGCTTCGTCTCGGGGTGCGTCCGGTCCACCGCGGGCACCTGACTCACGTACGAAAGCACCGCCACCAGGTCCTCGCGGCTCAGCCGGTGGAACTCGGCCGACGGCATGATGACGAGCGCCCGCCCATCCGCCGCAACCCCGTGGCGCGTCGCCCTGATCCAGTCGGCGTCCGTGTATCGCGCCCCGACCCCTCCCTCCCCGTCCGTGAGATTCGGGGCGATGACGCGCCCGAACGCCGCGCTCTCGATCAGGACCTGGCCGCCGAGATCCGCCGCATGACAGTCGGCACAGCCGAGCCGCGATTCGGCGAGATGCCGACCCCGCGCAATGACCGCGGAATCGGATGAGAGGGTAACCGGTTCGGGCTCGACCCCGTATTGCTTCGAGAGGCGCGAAGAGCTGACGCCGTACACGACCGCCGCTCCGAGAACGAACAGCCCGACGAGCGCG
Organism: Gemmatimonadales bacterium; assembly: GCA_035759585.1. Lineage (GTDB taxonomy): Bacteria > Gemmatimonadota > Gemmatimonadetes > Gemmatimonadales > GWC2-71-9 > CAMLLJ01. Next base: position 760 of record DASTUP010000122.1, read on the forward strand.
CCGAGGGCGATGCCGAGGCCGCGAAGGATGCGCTTGGCCATTGTTCACCTGATGTGGGTTCTGGATTGACCGGGCTGCGACGAATGATGCAGCGCGGACGTCCTCCCGTCAAAGGCCGCGCGACGGCTCCGTTACCTGCACCCGGATTCGGGCCGTATATTCCGGCCATGCGCCGGCCGGCATTCCGCGCACCCGGAGCCATTCGTTCACTGCACCCGCCGAGACCTTCATGGACGATTCCGTCGCTCGCCTGACGGCTGCGCTGAAGGACAGATATGCGATCGAGCGACAGGCCGGGGCCGGCGGAATGGCCACGGTCTATCTTGCGCGCGACCTCAAGCACGGGCGCGCCGTGGCGATCAAGGTGCTCCGGCCCGAGCTCGCGGCCACGATGGGAACCGACCGGTTCCTGCGCGAGATCGAGATGGCGGCCCGCCTGCAGCACCCGCACATCCTCCCCGTCTACGACTCCGGCGCAGCGGACGGCGTCCTCTACTACGTGATGCCGTTCGTCGAAGGCGAATCGCTCCGGGACCGCCTCGACCGCGAGCGCCAGCTTCCGACGGAAGAAGCGGTGCGCCTCACGCGTGAAGCGGCGAGCGCACTCGAATACGCGCACAGTCACGGCGTCGTCCACCGCGACATCAAGCCCGAAAACATCCTGCTGTTCGGCGGGCACGCCGTCGTCGCCGACTTCGGCATTGCCCGCGCCGCGGAGGCGAGCGGCGGTCCCGGCCTCACCGGCATGGGCATCGCCATAGGCACGCCTGCCTACATGAGCCCGGAGCAGGCGACGGCGAGTGCGGAAGTGGATGGCCGGAGCGACCAGTACAGTCTCGCCTGCGTCCTGTACGAGATGCTCGCCGGGGAGCGCGCGTTCAGCGGCCCGAGCGTGCAGTCGGTCATGACGAAGAGCATCACGGGCCCGAGGCCCCGCGTGCGGGAGGTCCGTGCCAACGTGCCTGCCGGCACCGAGGCCGCGATCGTCAAGGCACTCGCGACGGATCCCGCCGACCGCTATCCGCACATGGCGGAGTTTTCGTCCGCCATCGCCGACGGACTCTCGGGACAGGCTCCGGCCGCGTCGGCGCGACCGGGCCGCCGTGTTCTCATCGCCGGCGCTGCGATCGCCGTTCTCGCGGCAGTCGGGCTCTTTGCGTGGCGCAGCAATGCATCGGGCAGCCCGGTGGTGGAAGGGGCGCAGCGGATTGCCGTTCTTCCCTTCCGCACCTCCGGCGCCGGCGTGGAGCTGCTCGGAGAAGGCCTCGTGGACCTGATGTCCACGAACCTCGACGCGATCGGTGGCATCACTACGGTCGAGCCGCGCACGGTGCTGCAGCGCTGGAAGGAGCGCGGATCGGCCGTCGATCTCGAAGGCGCCCTCGCCGTCGGCGAGGCCGTGGATGCCGGCGCCGTGATCCTCGGGAGCGTCGTGGCGAGCGGCAATGCCGTTCGGCTCACGGCCGACCTCTACTCGCGCGAAGGCGAGAAGCTCGCGGATGCGCAGGTGGACGGCCACGCGGACAGCGTGCTCTCGCTGGTGGACGGCCTGAGCCTCGCGCTCATGCGATCCGTCTGGCGCTCGAACGAGCCGCTGCCGTCGATCCGTGTCGCCGGGCTGACCACCACCAGCATCGACGCCATGCGTGCATACCTGCGCGGCGAGCAGCACTACCGGAAGTCGGCCTGGGACTCCGCCGCGGTCGCCTTCGGAGAAGCGGTCGCGGAGGATTCGACGTTCGCGCTCGCGCAGTACCGGCTCGCCATGACGTATGGGTGGACCGGCAACGCGAATTCCCGGGCGGCGGCCGCAGCTGGAACGGCGGCGGTCCGCTACGCATCCCGGCTTCCTCCCGAGGAGCGGTCGCTCGTCATCGCGTACCGGATGTTCCAGGAAGGGAAGCGCGCGGCCACCGACAGCATGCTTCGCTACACGTCCGCGCATCCCGGCGACGCCGACGGATGGTACCTGCTGGGCGAGTCGAGGTACCACACCCGCGGCAGGGTTGCCTACACGCCCGCGGAGCTCATGGCGCCGTTCGACCGCGTGCTCGAGCTCGACCCCTCGCTCACACCGGCGGCGATCCACCCGCTCGAGGTCGCGCTCGAGAACAGCGATTCGGTGCTCTACCGGAAATACATGCGGGTGCTGGAGCAGGCGGGTGCGGAAACCGAGCTCGCGAGATTCGAACCCGTCGGGAGGCTCCTGTTCGGAGGGGAAATCGACTCCGCGACGATCGCCCGCGTCTTCAGCGGAAACCGGCAGGACGCGACGTCGTCGGCGATCGTCGGCCTGTTCCGCTCCCGGAATCCCGACAGTGTGCTCGAACGTGTTGCCGAGATCGAAGGCATGATCCCGCGCGGCGAAAACATGGCGAACCAGCTTCCGCAGTTGCGGGCTTTGATGCTCGTCGGGCTCGGTCGCCTGGACGCGGCGAAGCGGATGGCGGACTCGGCGTCTCCCGACTCCCGGTACTTTCTCCGGATGATGCCGGTCCTTGGCGGCTTTGCGCCGCCGGGGTATGCGGATTCGCTGGTTGCGGAGATCGAGCCGACGCGACGAGAGCCGCCGGCAGGCGCTCGCCCCGCGAACAACCCCTTCGAGCTGTTCATGCGCGCATCGTTCAACCTCGCCCAGGGTAACGTGACGGCGGCCAGGCCGCTCGTCGAGCGGGCGCTCGCCATGGATTCTGCCGATATCGCGCGGTTCGGAGCCCCGTGGGCGCGTGGACTTCACATCGCGGCCAGTGGGTGGCTCGCCATTCTCGAAGGGGACACCGCGAATGGGCTCGCGCGGATCGAAGAGGGACTGGATCGTGTCGGGATGTCTGGAGGAAACGCGTTGACTGCGCCGGTGCGACTTCAGCGCGCGATTACGCTCTCGCGCCGGCCGGCCTCGCGCGAGGAGGGGGTCAAACTTCTGGAGAACTCGTTCCTGATGGATCCGCAGTACGGGGCCGTTGCGTCGCTCGCGACGGCCGAAGCGCTGCAGGCAGCTGGCGACCGCGCTGGCGCCCAGGAAGCCTACGGCGAGTTCCTGCGCCTCTGGGCAAACGCCGATACATCGCTGAAGCCCAGGGTGGAGGCCGCGCGTGCCGCACTCGCCGCGCTCCAGCGCCAAGGCGGCTGATGGCGCCGGATACGCGAGCCCTCGGCCGGACCCTCATCGACACCTTCGGGCAGGGATGGTCCCGCGGCAACGTCGAGCTGCTGCTCTCGGTGTTCGCACCGGACGCCCGCTTCATCGAGACCCCGTTTTCGGGCCCGCTCGAAGGCAGCGAAGCGATTCGGGGGTATTGGCTGGAGACGCCGTACTACCAGTCCGAGGCGACCTTCACGAGCGGGGAGATCTACGCCGCCGGACCCTGGTTCGCGACCGAATTCAAGTGCGTTTTCCGCCGCCGCCGCACCGGCGAATGGGTCGATGCGCGCGGGGCGATCTTCTGTGAATCGGACGGCATGCTCATCACCGAAATGCGGATGTACTGGCACCGATATCCGTAGGGCTCGAAGCGTCCATGACGCATCGGCAGGCGTCCATTCCATGGGACGGACTGGCCGATTCAACATTCTGGAGGTGGTTGACGTATAATGAGATAGCAGTGTGGCACGGGCTTGGCAGTCATTCGAAGCGCCAATCCCAGCCGTCGTACGCTTTGCCTCCTGGAGGCGCCATGTTTTCCGCTCTCGTTCTTTCGCTCCTGTCCGCACCTCTCGCCGCTCCGGCGGTAGCGCAGGACGATCCGCCGATCCGCATCTCCCTCAATAACGACCGCCGCTTCGAGCAGGGCGACCGGGGGCACGTCAAGGTCCGCGTCGAAGACGACGGGTTCCTCGTGGTGCTCCACGCGGATCCGGACGGCCGGGTGCGGATGCTCTTCCCGCTCGACCCGGACGACGACAACTACGTCCGCGGAGACCGCACCTACGAGATCCGCGGCCGCGGCGACCGGGAGAGCTTCACCGTCGACTACGAATCGGGTGAAGGGGCCATCTATGCGGCAGTATCGCGCGATCCCTTCCGGTTCGACCAGTTCGTGGTCAACCGGCACTGGGACTACGAGGCATTCAACGCGCAGCGCCTTCCGGAGCAGCCGGAGCCCGAGCTGACCGCGCTGGTGCAGCGCATGGCTTCGAGCCGGTTCGAGTATGACTACCTCACTTACAACGTCTATGAGCGCGGCTACGACGACGTGGTCTACGCGCCGAGCGTCATCCACCGGACGTATTACGACGATCCGTATTGCGCGGGCTACTACTTCAGCTACCGCTGCGATCCGTACTACTACGGCCGCAACCGGTTCTCGGTCAGCATTTCGTTCGGGCGGCCGTACTACTATGGCGGTTACTACCGGCCCGTGTACTACGATCCGTTCTATGATCCGTGGTATTACGGCTACGGGCACGGGTACTACACGCACCCGTATTATCCGCGCTACACCCGCCCGGTCTACGTGTATCCCGGCCGTCCATATGGCGTCTCGCCGTATCGTCCGCGATACGTGAACCAGACCACGTTCAAGCAGGACAACCGGACCTGGGACGGGGAGAGCTATCGCGTCCGCTCGACGAACCTGTCGGACATCCGCGCCGTCAACACCGTGTACGGCGACCTGCCGGCGCGCCGGGTGGTAAGTGAGGGAGACGGCGGCAAATCCCCCGTGCTGCAGCCTTCGCCATCCCGTGATGTGGATGCGTCGCCGAGCCGGCGTCCGGTGGACCGGAAGCCGACGACGACGACGATGCCCGAAGGCCGTCGGTCACCGCAGGCAGCAGAGACTTCCAAGCGCTCGAACGAGAAGGCGGCGGACGCCGCCGAGCCGGCCCGCCGTGAGCGGCAGCCGGAGGCGGTACGTGCGCGGCCGGAGCGCGATGAGGCCGCGCCGCGCCGCGTCGGATCGGGCGACGACCGCAACGAATCGGTGCGCTCATCGCGTGAGCCGGTGGTTCCGAATCGCGCGGCCCCCGAGCGCTCGCGCCCTGACGCCGAACGCGCCCGTCCGGAGACCCAGCGTGCGCGGCCCGAGGCTGAGCGGTCGCGTCCCGAACCGGCTCGCGCCTCACCGCGCCGCGACGAGTCCTCGCGCGCAGAGTCGTCGCGTCCGAGCCAATCGGAGCCGGAGCGCAGCTCGCCGAGGCCGAGCGTCGATCGTGCGCCGGCACCGTCTCGGCCGAGCGTCGATCGCGCCCCGGCCCCTTCACGGCCGAGCTACTCGGCGCCGCGCCAGTCTTCACCGAGCCGCTCGGCGCCGTCGGGTGGGTCGGGTGGAGGGCGGAGGCGGACTAACTGAGGTTGGTACGCATCAAGCAGCAGGCTGCAGGGGGTAAAGTCGACGGGGGCTGGAGCAGGGAGGACTCGCGAGTCGGCTCGTGAGTCGTCCCTGGATCCGGCCCCCGTCATTTTGTGCTTCAGCGATCGCTGCAAGGGACGGCAGCGAGCGCTGCGCCGCGCAGCTGGGGTATGCTACCGGCTACTGATCCCCGCCGCCTTTCCGCCGCGCATAATCCAGTCCCCACTCCAGATACTCCGGACTCCTCAGCCCGATCTGCATGGCGCGAGTCACGGCTTCCTCCTCCGGCACGGCGTGGTCGAGCATGAGATGCGCGATCATCGCGCCGCCGACACGGTTGCCGCTGCCACAGTGGAAGAAGACCTGGCGATCGCCATTCGAGCGGAGTGTCGCGAGGATCTTCTCCATCTTTTCGTCGCCGGTGGCTCCCGGGGAGATCGGAACGTTGACGTATTCCATGCCGAGACTCGCGACCGTTGCGGGCTCGTCGAAGGGCCGCGGCTCCATGGGATCGCGGATATCGAGCACGACGCCGCCACCCGCGTCCTTGAGCGCTTCGAGCTGCGCCGCGGTCGGCTGGCCGCCGGTCACGACATTCGGTAATGGCTGCGCGGCGTTTGCGACGCCGGTAATCGCTTCGAGTGGTGTCTTCATGCAGGCAACCTGTCCGGATCGAGAGTGGCCCGCAATCTATTTGCTTGCCACCATCTCCTGCAGCGTGTGCCAGCCCGTTCCCTGCGAGGTGAGCTCCATGCGGTAACGCCCCGGACCGGTCGGCGTGAACTCGAAGTCGGCCGTCTCGCCGGGGCCGGCCTGGATCGCTGCCGGCACCGCCTCCCGGAGCGACAGCGGGAGGTCCGCGCCATCCTTCGCAACCGGCACCCAGGTCACGATGCTTCCGCGCTCATCGAAGATCCTGAAGTTGACGCGCCAGTCCGGTTGAATGTGGATGAGGCGGAGCCGGTAGACCCGACCCACCTTCAGAGCGATCGGTTCGGGATCGCGCTCGCCGTTCACGGTGCCTGCGTTCGGGAACGGGCCGCTGGCGCCGACCAGGATGATTCGATCCGCTTCCGGGTCCCGTACCACTCCCGAGTCGCGCACGATCAATGCGCCGTAGAGCCCACCCGAGATCTGTGCGTCCTCGTTCGAGTGCGCATGGTACATGAACGTTCCCGAGCGGGGCGGCACGAACTCGGCCACGAACGAATCGCCGGGCATCACCGGCGGCATGATCCGGCCGGGCATGCCGCTCCATCCGGGAATGCCGTCGGGAAAGCTTTCGAGCTCGATCCCGTGCCAGTGGACGCCTGTCATCTGCCGCATCCGGTTGACAACGGTGATGGCCACGGGCTCCCCGCGCGTCAGCTCGATGGTAGGTCCGGAGCGGGGCACCGAGTCGCTCGGCACGGAATCGGAGTGCGGTGCGACCGGATCCTGGAGAACGAAGCCATAGCCGGGCACAGAGTCGAACCGCTTCGGTGCCTCCTGAAGGAGAAGGCGAAGCCGGCGCGCGGGTCGTGCTTCCGCCTGCAAAGCAGGGGAGGGTTTCGGCTCGACGTGCAGGCCCAGCACCAATCCCGACATCTGGTGATGGCGATGCGCACCTTCGCCCGATGTGTCGGGGGGAGTCATCTTGAGCCAATGGGATACGTGAAACGAGAAATGGCAGTGGAAGACCCAGTTCCCGCTCCGCTCCGCCTCCCATGACATGCTCATGGTGCTTCCAGGCATCATGAGCTGGGTGACGACGAGAGGCTTTGCGCCAATGGCGTTGGCGGTATCCCGCGACCAGTCGCCCTGCGCGTCCACCTGGAAGTAGAAGCCATGCAGGTGCATCGGGTGCGAGCTCTCGGTCGCGTTGATCCAGCGCCAGTGCACCGAGTCTCCTGCGGTGAACCGGAGGCGTTCGGTGTGCGGCCACATGCGCCCGTTGATCACCATCAGGTCCGCATACTGGCGCGCGCCCGGTCCGGATGAATCCGCGAGCGGCTTGAACCACATGCCGATGACGAAGACCCGGTCATTGGCGGGAGCGCCTGCGGGGTCGACGATGAAGGCGCCGGAGAGCTGGCTGTCGAGCCCGCGAAGGTCGCGCATCGAGGCACCGGTGGTCGTGCCCCAGTAGTAGTAGGTGCCGGGCGCACCGGCGGAAAAGCTGACCTCGCGCTCGGACCTCGGCCCAACCTGGACCGTGTCGTCATTCGCTCCGGGCCGTGCGTGCAGTCCGTACAGGATGAGTGTCGAGTCGAGCGGGTTACGGATCGTGAGGTGAATCCGGGTGCCCTCGGGAACCCGGATCATGGGCCCGGGCACAGTCGGGGCGCCGCCGGCCTCGGCAAAGGCATGGATCATTTCGTATCCGTCCTCCCCGTCCGGATACCAGCGTCCTTCGGCCACTTCCAGGCGCAGTCTCAGAGCGCCGTCGTGCAGCCGCCCGGCGGGGGCCAGGTTGTCATGAACGCCGATGCGCGGGGGGAGGCGCGAAGCGAGGGTGTCGCCGGCATTGGCTGCCAGCGCGAGAAGCAGCGCAGTGACGGAGTGCATCGAGGTCCAGACGGATCGAGGTGCCATGATATACGGATCGGGCATCGAGGCGTCAATGCCCTATATTTCCCACGATGCTCCACGTCGCCATAGCGCAGTTGCGACCCCGGAAAGGTGCCTACCGGGAAAACCTTGCCCGGCTCGGAGCCGCACTCCGGGAGGGCGGGGCGTCGGAGCATCCGCCCGATCTCCTGATCGCGCCGGAAACCGCACTGTCCGGCTACTTCCTCGAGGGCGGGGTCCGCGAAGCGTCGCTCACGGCCGACGCATTCTACGCCGACCTCGCAGCGACGCACGCCGAGTCGGGCGCGCCTCCGATCGATGTGTGTGTCGGCTTCTACGAGCTGCACGAGAACCGGCTGCACAACTCCGCCCTTTACGCCTCGCTCGGTGGCGCCGATGCGGGCATCCGCCACGTCCATCGGAAGGTCTTCCTGCCGACCTACGGCGTCTTCGACGAGGAGCGGTTCGTCGAGCCGGGCCGGTCGGTCGCCGCGTTCGATACGCGCTGGGGCCGCGCGGCGATCACGATCTGCGAAGATGCATGGCACTCGGTGATGCCGATGTTCGCGGCGCTCGATGGCGCGCAGCTCATCATCGTTCCGAGCGCGAGCCCCGCGCGCGGCATCGCGCCCGACGGTGACGACAACCGCCCCTCGAGCCTTTCCCGATGGGAGCGCATCGCCCAGGACATCGCGGGCGAGCATGGCGTCTACGTCGCCATCGCGCAGCTCGTCGGCTTCGAAGGCGGCAAGGCGTTCGCCGGCGGGTCGATCGTCGCGGGGCCGCGCGGAAATCTCCTCGTACGCGGCCCGATCTTCGAGGACGCCATCGTCCGCGCCGACCTGGACTTCGACGAGATCACGCGCGCACGTGCGGACCTTCCGCTGCTCTCGGACCTGCAGATGAGGCTGCCGCATCTGCTCGAGAGCTGGAACGACGGGAGGTCGGAAGGTCGGCAGGCCGGAAAGCCGGCAGGCCGGAAGGGGGGCGCAGGGGTGGCTCGGCGTCGTCCGACCCTCCGACCCTCCGACCTTCCGACCGCCCCCCTCGCCATCGAGCCCGACCTCACCCGCCGCTGGCTCGTTGCCTTCCTGCGAGACGAGCTGATCCGGCGGCGCGGGTTCTCGAAGGGGATTCTCGGACTCTCGGGAGGCGTGGACAGCTCGCTCGTCGCGTTTCTGGCGGCGGAGGCACTCGGACCCGAGAACGTGATCGGGGTGCGCATGCCGTATCGCACGTCGAGCGCGGAGAGCCTCGAGCATGGGGCGCTGGTCGCGGAGCAGCTCGGCATCGAGATGCGCACCGTCGACATCAGCGCGGGGGTGGACGGGCTCGAGCGCGCCATCGGCGGCGAGACGACGCCGGGACGGCTCGGCAACGTCATGGCGCGCATGCGCATGATCACGCTCTTCGACCTCTCGGCCGCCCTCGGCGCGCTCCCCCTCGGCACGGGCAACAAGACCGAGCGGCTCTTCGGCTACTTCACCTGGCACGCCGACGACTCCCCACCGGTCAACGCCCTGGGCGATCTCTTCAAGACCCAGGTCTGGGAGCTCGCGCGCCACGTCGGCGTGCCGGACGTGATCGTCTCCAAGCCGGCGAGCGCGGACCTCGTCGCCGGGCAGACGGACGAGGATGATTTCGGCATCTCGTACCCACGCGCCGACGCGATCCTCCACTGGCTCCTCTCCGGGTACGACGCACCGCATATCGTGGCCCTCGGGTTCACCGACGCGGAGGTGGCGCTCGTGAAGAAGCGGCTCGACTCGACGCACTGGAAGCGGCGGCTCCCGACGGTCGCGATGGTGAGCCAGACGGCGATCGGGGAGTACTACCTGCGACCGGTCGATTACTGATTCGCCGTGGATCCAGCCGACCGCCTGATCGAACGATGCTTTGCGGCGAGCCCGGCCGTGCGCTACGTCGCGGTGTACCGGCGCGGCGACCTGCGCATGCGGCAGCGGCCGGGACTCGTCGGCGCCAGCGCGAGCGAGACGGACCGCTACGAGGAGCTGCTCGTCAATCCCACGCTGCTCACGCTCGCCCGGCAGCGCGGCGAGATCGATTGCGGCGGACTCACCTATCTGCTCATCCGGTACGGCAACTTCTTCACGTTCATCCACCCGCTGCGGCAGGGGCATGTGAACGCCGGGTTCGAGCTCGATGCCGATCTCGACGCGGTCGTCGAAACGCTCAGGCACGTCGTCGCCGACTGGTCGGCATCCGAAGACGCCGCCCAGCCTTCCAACCCGGACTGACCCTCCATGGCCCCCGAATCGCGTCCCATGTCCTATTCGCGCGGTG
>DASTUP010000123.1:0-21002 GCA_035759585.1 Gemmatimonadales bacterium
GCGAGGGACGGCGCGATTCCCACGAGCCGCGCGGCGCCATCGGGTCGCGCGGCGAGAGCGGCCGGGGGGAGAGTGGCCTTGGCGCGGCCGGCACGAGACCCTCCGCGCGCACCCGGTTCCGCACTTCCTGCCTCGCCGAGCCGGCACTCTTTCGGGCGGTGCCGGGCGCGGGCCGCGCCGCGCGCCAGCCGAGTCCGGTGGGCTGGTACCCGGTGACCACGCGGCTTTCGAGCGCGCGACGCAGTGCGTCGGCCGTCGGCCAGCGGTTCTCCGGATCCTTTTCCAGGCACCGCAGCACGGCGAGCGCCAGGTCCTCCGGGATGTCGCTTCGGCGGAGCCGCAGGTCCGGCGCCGGCTCGGTGATCTGCTTCATGAGAATGCCCGCGACGGTCGGCGCCGTGAACGGCAGCTCGCCGACGAGCATCTGATAGGTGACGATGCCGAGACTGTAGAGATCGGAGCGGCCGTCGATCTCGCGCTCGCCCGCGGCCTGCTCGGGACTCATGAACTGGGGCGTGCCGATCGCGACGCCGACACCGGTGAGCGTCGCGCCCGAGGTGGCGGAGAGCGCCTTGGCGATGCCGAAGTCCGTGACCATCACCCGCCCGCGCGTCCCCTCGAGGAGGATGTTGTCGGGCTTGATGTCACGGTGAATGACCGACACCGCGTGGGCGGCGCTCAGTGCGTCGGCCGTTTCGCGCATGATGCGCCGCGCCTCTTCCACCGGCAGCCGGCCCCGGCGCTTGATGCGCGCGCCCACCGACTCGCCGTCCACGTATCCCATGACGAAGTAGACGAGGCCCGAGCCTTCGCCGACGTCATGGATCGGGACGATGTGAGGATGCGCCAGGCGCGCCGCGGTCTGCGCCTCGCGCGTGAAGCGCTGGCGGATGTCCTGCTGGAAGGCGAGCTCGGGCGGAAGGACCTTGATCGCGACGCGGCGCTGGAGCCGCTCGTCCCGCGCGCGGTACACGACGCCCATGCCGCCGCGGCCGATTTCCCCCTCGATCGTGTAAGCATCGCCCAGCGCCGCGGCAAGGCGGGCGGGCAACGGCCTCTCGGTCGAGTCGGTCATTCGGCGGTCTGCCTCCGCGCGGAAGGAGCGATGTGATCAGGGCAATGGCGGTTGCAATCCCCAATTTGACCGGTCGGGACCATTCGGGCAACACGCCGACCGCCTCATACGACGGGAACACCCCCCGGGATTCGGCTCGGCGTCGCGATGTGTCGCGCGGGCGTCAAATTGGCAGGAGGCGCGCCGGAGATCGGACATGAGAGCCGGTCGGGTCAGGGCGACGGGTCGGGATCATGGGACCGGCAATACGAAGGATGCGCGATCAGGCAGGTTATGCTTAGGAAAGCCGGCTGGCACGCCCGGTGCACTTGAGTGCCTGATTCGTAGCCGTGACTGCCATTCCGCCCCATGTGGGCACGCAAGGAGTATCGATGTCCGAACGCATGACGCTGCCGGTTCTGCCGCTGCGCGAAGTGGTGCTCTTTCCCGGCGTGACCGCTCCGATCGGAGCCGGCCGCCCCGCCACGCTGCGCGCCATCGAAGCGGCATTGCAGACGCCCGAGAAGCTGGTCTTTGCGGTCTCCCAGCGGGAGAACGTGGAGACCGTCACCCCTGAAGCGCTCTACACCATCGGCACGGTCGCGCGCATCGGCCAGCTCCAGCGCGGGCTCGCCGGCATGCAGCTGCTGCTCCACGGCGAGCAGCGCGGCATCGCCATCCATTTCGGCGAGAAGGACGGCTTCCTCCAGGCCGTCGTGCGCGAGGCGGAGGAAATGGCGCCGCTGAGCGAGGAGGACCCCGCCTTCGTCGCCCTGCACCGTGAGGTGCGCGCGCGCGCCGCGGAGCTGGGCCAGAAGTCGGGCCTTCCCGAGGAAGTCGTGAACCAGGTGCTCGCCGGTGTGAACGAGGCGGGCCGGTTCGCGGACCTCGTCGCCGGGTACATCGACATCACGCCCGCGCAGCGGCAGAGTCTCCTCGAGACGCTCTCGGTCGAAGAGCGCCTCCGGCGGGTGCTGGTGCACGTGCAGCGCCAGATCGGGGTGCTCGATGCGCAGGAGGACATCAAGTCGCAGGTCCAGGAGGAGCTGGGCGAGCGCCAGCGCGAGATGTTCCTGCGCGAGCAGCTCAAGCGGATCCGCCAGGAGCTCGGCGAGGACGACGAGCGGGATGACCTCGAGGAGCTCAAGCAGAAGCTCGCATCGCTCGAGCTTCCGGCCGAAGCGCGGAAGGAAGTCGACCGCGAGATGAACCGGCTCGCCCGGATCGGCCGCGAGAGCATGGAGTCGCAGGTGATCCGGACATTCCTCGAGAACATCGCCGAGCTCCCATGGAACGAGCGCAGCGATGAGCACCTGGACCTCAAGGAAGCGTCCCGGATCCTGGACGAGGATCACTACGCCCTTGGCGACGTGAAGGACCGCGTGCTCGAATTCCTCGCCGTCCGCCAGCTCCGTGCCCAGCAGGATGCCGCGGCGCGCGCGGAAGCAGCCGCCGAGGAGCAGGCGGAGCAGAAGGAGGCGGAGATCGCAGCGGGCGCTTCGACCGACGTGCCGGTGGCCACCGCAACCGTGCCGGCTCCGAACAACCCGGCGCTCGGCAACGAGGACGATCGCACCGCCAAGGGGCCGATCCTCCTCTTCGTGGGACCGCCGGGCGTCGGCAAGACGTCGATCGCCAAGAGCATCGCCCGCGCCATGGGGCGGAAGTACGTGCGCATCTCGCTGGGCGGCGCCCGCGACGAGGCCGACATCCGTGGCCACCGCCGCACCTACGTCGGCGCCATGCCGGGCCGCATCGTCCAGGGGATGAAGCAGGCCGGGACGAAGAATCCGGTCTTCCTGCTCGACGAGGTGGACAAGCTCGGGGTCAGCTTCCAGGGCGATCCGGCCAGCGCGCTCCTCGAAGTGCTCGATCCGGCACAGAACGACAGCTTCGTCGACCACTATCTCGGCGTCCCGTTCGACCTGAGCGAGGTGCTCTTCATCGCGACGGCGAACTTCCTCCAGAACATCCCGGGTCCGCTGCTCGACCGGATGGAGGTCGTGGACTTCGCCGGATATACCGAGCGTGAGAAGCGGCAGATCGCGCGGCAGTACCTGATTCCGCGCCAGTTCCAGGAGAACGGCGTTTCGGCCGACCAGCTCGAGATCACGGACGATGCGCTGTCGGAAGTGATCACCGGCTACACGCGCGAATCGGGCGTGCGGCAGCTCGAGCGCGAGATCGGACGGCTGGCGCGGAAGGTTGCGCGGAAGATCGCGTCGCAGGAGGTCGAGCGTCTCACGATCGATCGTGAGCTGGTGGACGATCTCCTCGGCCGGCCGAAGGTGCACCCCGAGAAGATGGCCCGCGCCGATCAGGTCGGCGTTGCGACCGGGATGTACTACACGCCGACGGGCGGCGACATCATGTTCGTCGAGGCGAGCTCGATGCGCGGCAAGGGCGAGCTGGTCCTCACCGGCCAGCTCGGGGACGTGATGAAGGAATCGGCGCGCGCCGCGTGGACCTACGCGCGCTCGCATGCGACGGCACTCAGGATTCCGGACGAGATGTTCGACCGCGATCTGCACGTCCACGTTCCGGCGGGCGCGATCCCGAAGGATGGACCCTCCGCCGGCGTCACCATGGCCTCGGCGATCGTCTCGGCGCTGTCGAACCGTCCCGTGCGAAACGACATCGCGATGACCGGAGAGATCACCCTCCGCGGCCGCGTCCTGCCCATCGGAGGCGTCAAGGAGAAGGTCCTGGGCGCCGTCCGCTCGGGTATCACGCGGATCATTCTCCCGAAGGAGAACGAAGCGGACCTCGTCGACCTTCCGAAGGAAGTGCGCGAGAAGATCGACGTGTCACTCGTGCAGGAGCTGGGCGAAGTCCTTGCCCTTACCCTGCGCGGCGCCTCCTTCCGCGAAGGCCGCCTCCTCTTCGGTGACGAGAACCCGCGGGACGTGACGCCGCTGGCGGCGGGATATCATCATTAGGCGGTGAGCGGTAGGCATCAGGCAGCAGCAGAAGGACGGAAAGGGGATGCCCCTTTCCGTCCTTCTGCTTTTCCCGATTCTTGCCGTTCCTGCCGGTTATCGTCGCTCCGCCGCCCGCTGCAGCTCCCCCGCCGTCGCCGCGTCTTCGCCAAGCACGGCAAACTGGACTGTCACCTGCAGCGGCACGGTCCCGCCATCCCGCGTTTCGTACGGATGCTCGGCGAGCGCGGCGCGGAGCTTGCCGGCAATGCGCGCCGCGCCGTCGCGACCGGCGCCGCGCAGCACGACGCCGAAGCTGCGGCCGCCGTGGCGTCCGATCGGATCGCTCGCGCGCACGGTGCCACGCACGACCGATGCGGCGTGGGCGAGCACGCGATCGCCGGTCACGTAGCCCTGCGCCTCGTTCACCTCGCCGAAACGCTCGAGCCGGACCAGGAGGAAGCTGAGCGCGGTGCCGAGGCGCCCCGCACGCGCGACTTCGTGCTCCAGCTCGGCAACGAGCGCCGAGTGGTTCAGCAGGCCGGTGAGCGGATCGCGCCGCAGCACCTCCCGGACCCGACGCCCCCGCTCGGCGCGGGCGAGGAGTGCCGCTGCCAGTGCGCGGGCATCGCGGATCTCGGGAACGACGTCTTCCGCGCCTTCCCCGAGCGCCGAAAGCGCTGCGGTTCCTTCGGCCTGGCCGAGCAGGATCACCGGGACGCCCGAGCAGCGTGGCGTCTGGCGAACGAGCCGGGCCATGGCCCGGCCGCCCCCGCCGGGAAGATCGGTCGCGGCGATCACGAGGTCGGGCACCTCGCCCTGGAGGTGCTCGAACGCTTCGGTGGCCGACTGCGCGCGACGGACCTCGACGTGCCGCGCGCCCAGCGCTTCCGAGATGACCGCGCCGCGGCCGGTGTCGTGATCCGCCACGATCATCACGCCGCGGCGCGCAGTGAGCCGGATGTACCGCTGCCCGAAGCGGGTGAGATCGGTGACCGCGCGTTCCGCAGGCACCACTTCGTCGACCCCCGCAGCGGCGGCGTCCAGGCGATCGACCGGGTCGGACGATTCGACGATGAGCACCGCGCGCCCATGCTGCCCGTTCGATGCCCAGGCGGCTGCACTCCTCAGCGCCGCGCGCGAATCTCCAGCGACGATCACGACGAGCTGTGCCCGCTCGCCCCCCACGACGTCCACCGGTGTGACGGCCGGATCGACGATCCGGACCGCGAAGCCGGCGTTGGCGATCGCCTCGCGGAGCTCGTCCGCTTCCCGGGCATCCGGTGCGAGGAGGAGTGCGAGCCGGAGCTGCGCCGCTGCGGAGGTTTCCGCGAGCAGTGCCGCTTCCGCTTCCGAGTAGAGGACGGCGATGCGGTCGATGAGATCGTCGAGCCCGTCGGCCTCGTCGGGCCCGGGAGGAACGGGCCCGGCGACCCGGCGCTCTCCCTCGCGGGCCGCGCTGCTGATCTCCGGGAATCCGTACGAGCCTCCTGATCCGACGAGGCGGTGGAAGCGCGTGCGGAGGCTCGCCACCGCCTCGGGCCGCCCGCTGCGGAACGCGTCGACCTCCGCACGGAGCTCGGCGATGCGTGAGCCTGCCTCCGCGAGGTATTCGCGGCGCAGCTGGTCGAATGCCTTCTCGAACGGCTCCATCAGGAACTCAGGAGTCCGAGCTGGGCGAGCCGCGCCGCCGCGATGAACGACGGCGCCGTGCTCCAGTGCCCGCTCACGTCCGGACCACGCCGCGCCGCGATCACCGCGCTCCGCCCATCCACCACCGCGATGAGCGGCGTCCCCGGCCACGCCGATTCCGGCGCGCGTCCCTGCACGATCTCGGTGAAGTCGAGCGCTGCCGGCCCGGCGGAGCGCAGGCTCAGCGCAGCGCCTGCCGCGAGCGCGCGCCGGAGCGCCGGCGCAAGGAGCGGATAGGCGTCGGCCGGAGCATAGATCTCGACGGATTCCCGGGCCCGGGCGACGTCGTGCGTGATCAGCTGCAGCGCAGCGCGGGGCGAGTCGATTTCGACGAGTGAGGGGGAGGCGGGAACGGCAATGCCGTGGAGCTGAGCGCCGAGCACGTCGAGCGCTTCACCATGCCGGTTGGCGATGCGCGCGACCAGCGCGGCCGGCGGCTCGGGGCGATACCGCTTGGGCCGGCCGGCGTCGGCGCGGGCTGCGCCCTTCTGCACGAGGGCCTCGAGCGCGCTGTACGCGTTCGCGCGGGCCAGGCCCGCCGCACGAGCCACCGCGTATCCGGTGCCCGGCCCCCCGGTGAGGAGCACCTCGTACACCAGGCTTTCGGTCGGGGTGAAACCGAACGGCGTCAGGTCGATGCGCGGCATGAATCCCAGGTGATCGGCCGCGTCCGGGCCTTCACCAGCTCAGGAAAACGTCAGCTCCCACCCGAGCAGCTTGGCGATCAGCGAAATGCGGAAGGTGACGTCCGCTTCGCGGCTCTCGAGCGACTTTCCGTCGGCTTCGAGCGGAAAGTAGTGCCAGGTGATCTTGTTCGTCGTCTTGGGCGTCGAGCGGAGGTTCCGCGGGCGCCAGACGCCCTGCTCGTCACAGTCGGCAAGGAGGCGCTGCAGGACTTTCGTCGCCACCGGGGCCCACTGCAGCGCTCCCATCCGCGCGAGGAGCTCGATGTAGTGCAGCGCGAGCGGAATGTCCTTCGCGTTGCCCTTCGAGTCGGCTTCGATCGGGTCGCCGAGCAGGAGATGCTGCGGCTTGACCGACTTCTTCCCGAGACGGATGACGAACGCCTTCTTCGGCGCCGGCTGCGCGAGATAATGCCCGAGCCGCTCGGTGAACCCGGCGCGCTCGCGCCGGAGGTTCGGCATCGACGCGAGCATCGCCACCGAGTACCAGCTTGGCGGATTGGCCTCCGGATGCAGCGCGATCGTCGTGCCATGCTTGACGAACGGCTTCTCGGCGAGCGGACTGCGAAGAAAGGTCGAGACTGCGCTCGCGATCTTGTGCCCGGAGCCGCGGAGCCGGGGATCCTCGACGTAGCCCGCCTCGGCGAGCGCCGCGCTCGCGGCCTCGCGGATGATGCCGCGCGCCCACTCCGCAGCGGCCGGCTCCACCTTCACCACCTTCTGGAACTCGAAGAGGAGCGCCGGGTCCTCGTCGCGGGAGAGAAGCCGGAAGAGCAGGCGGTCTGCGAGCTTGAACGGCCGCGTGCCCGCCGGCCAGGCGAGCTGGAGCAGCCGGCGGTACTGCGGAATCGTCCCGACCTCCTTGATCCCGTCCTTGGCCGAAGCGGCGAGGCCCAGGAGGTTCCCGCCCCACACGCCAGTCTCCTTCTGCCGCTTGACCACCGCGAGCGCCGCCTTCGATTGGGTGACGGCATCGTGGGCGGCCTGCACAGCGGCCGGATCGGTTCCGTTGGGAGCGAGCTCGACGAGAGTGCGGTACCGGATCGATTCGCAGGCATTGGCCAGCAGCCAGCTCAGCGGGATCCGGTGTTGCGTCGGAAGTTCCAGAGGGGGCTCCCGGGCGATATGGTGGGTACGAAGCGCCGCATAATATCACCGCACTGGTAGTTGCGCCACTTGATACGACGTGGTGTTCGGCAGGTTGTTTCGCTGCTTCGCTTTAGCTCTCGCGGCCCGAAGTGCTGTCACATGACTGGCCGAACAGTCAAGCAGTCAGGCCAAGCGAAGGGGTCGAATCGGCCCCTTCGCTGTCCCCCTCCGGCGAGCTGCTCAGGGCGCGATTCGCTTTTCTCCCGCCTCCCTGAACTCCGATCCCTCACTCCACGTGGGCTGCGCGGGCGCCTCGGCCACCGCGAGCGCGACCCGCAGGATCACACGCATGGCCTGCTCGGCGCCCTCATACCGGAAGCCCGGCATGACCTCATCCGACGGCTGATGGTAGCGGTTCGCGTTGTACTCCGCTTCCTGCTTCTGCCCGAAATCCGCCGGCCGCCCGACGAAATCGTTCCCGGCCTGAAGCGATAGCGCCGGGACCCCGGCCCGCACGAAGGGAAAGTGATCGGACCTGAAGAAGTACCCCTTGAGCAGCGCATCCTCGTTCGTCGAGACCCTCAGCTTCTCCGCCGCGGCCGCCTGGGCGAAGGTCCGGCCAAGCGAGGACTGATCGAGGCCAAGGGCGGCGATGTCCCGGGTCGGGCCGAGGACGTTCACGCCATCTACGTTGAGGACCGCGGCGATGTTCCTGAGCGGGATGGACGGACGCGCGGCGAACGCAGTGGACCCGAGGAGTCCCGATTCCTCCGCACCGAATCCCATGAACACGATCGAGCGGGAAGGCCGCACGCCGCTCGTGACGAGGGCCTCCGCCATTGCCAGGACTGCAGCTGTGCCCGAGGCATTGTCCACCGCACCGTTGTAGATCGAGTCGCCATCGACCGGCGTTCCCACGCCGAGGTGGTCGTAGTGGCCGCCGATGATGACGGCATCCGCAGCGTGCGCGCCGCGTCCGGGAAACCTGCCGAGCACGTTGAACGTCTCCGACTGCGCGATCTCGCTTTCCACCCGCGCCTCGGCGCGCCCGGCGAGCGGCACGGCGCGAAAGCCCTTCCGCGCAGCACTCGCCATCAGGCCATCGAGACTGTCGCTGCCGCCGACCAGCGCGGCGGCCGCCTCGCTCGTGAGCCAGCCGGCGACCTTGAGCGGCCCGGCCGGCCGGGCCACCCGGACCTGCGGACCGGTCCAGCTCGACGAAACCGTGCCCCAGGGATACGTCGCGCTCTCGGTGGTGTGGATGAGCAGGATGCCGGCGGCTCCCTGCCGCTCGGCTTCCTCGAGCTTGTAGGTCCAGCGGCCGTAATAGGTGAGGACCTTTCCGCGGAAGATCGTCGAATCCTGCAGGCCGGGATCGTTCACGAGCGCCACGACGATCTTTCCCTTGACGTCGGTACCGGCGTAGTCGTTCCACTGCTGTTCGGGTGCGACGATCCCGTAGCCGACGAAGACCAGCTCGCCGGTGGCCGCAACCGACGCGCTGTCGTGCATCGACCAGAGGACGTAATCGGTGCGATAGGCGAGCGCCCGCGGAGCGCCAGCCTGCGGAATGGTCAGGGTCGGCGAGGGATCGAGCGAGATGATCGGCACGCGGTGATGGTAGGAGCCCGAATCGCCGGCAGGCTCGAGGCCCAGGCGCATGAATTGGGTCGCCAGATAGCTTGCCGCGAGGTCGCCGCCGCGCGTACCCGGCGCGCGGCCTTCGAGCGCGTCGTCCGCGAGGAATTCGAGATGGGCGCGCATCACCCGGCCGCTCACCGCGCGGGCGGCATTGCCGGCAGCGCTGGCGCCGGCACCGGCCGGCGGCTGAGGCGCCGCTGCCCGTTCCTGCGCGGCGAGCGACGGGACGATTGCCACCAGAATGAGAAGACTCAGCTTTCGCATGACGGACTCCGGTGGAAGAACCGCTCGATCGCACCTGCAACGCGATCGGGCTGTGCCTGATGCGGGCGATGCAGCGCGCCGTCGATCGGCACGAGCGTCGCGCAGGGAAGCTCGGCGGCGATGGTTTCGCCGACCTCGAACGGAATCGTCGGATCCTGACGGCCCCAGATGACGAGCACCGGCTTCTCGAGCTCGCCGAACCGGTCTCGCAGGGCGCCGAAGTCGAACTGCTCCAGCACCGCGCGCGTCGCGGCGCGATAGGCGGGGTCGAGGATGGGGTCGTACCGGAGCCGATCCTCGGGCTCGCCGAGCCATTGGGGATCGTGCACCGGAATGACGAGCGGTGTCGCCGCACCCGCAATCCCGGCGAGGGATGCCGGCAGCGAATCGACCAGCGCCGCGAGCGCGTGTCCGGCCGGTGCCACGAGCACCGCCGCGACCACTCGCGGCTCGTCGATGGCCAGCGCCGCGGCGATCTCGCCCCCCATCGAATGACCCACGACGACGACCGGCCCCTCGGTCCAGCGCGCGATGAAATCGGCGACCCGGCGCTGCATCGCGTCGAGCGTGTACGGCGCGGCCGGTTTGTCACTCAGGCCGAACCCGGGGAGGTCGATGGCGACGACGCGGAACCGCTGCCCGAGCCGGTCGGCAACCGCACGCCAGGACATGAGCGACTCTCCGTACCCGTGGAGCAGGACGAGCGTCGTATCGCCCGCACCGAGCCGTACCGCGCGCACCGACACGTCGCCTGCCTGCAGCCACTCGGCGACATGCGAGGCGCGGCCGGTGGGCACGCGCTCGACGAGCCCGAGCACCGCGATGAGCGTGAGCAGGACGAGCGGCAGCCCGTACCGCTGCTTCAGCGACGCGGGCATCGCACGAGCGAAATCGTGCCGGGCGTGCCGTAGGCCGCTTCGCTCGAAAGCACGAGCGTCGCCTCGTCGAGCCAGGTCACGCCTTCTCCCTGAAGCTCCAGGCCGAGAATGCTGCAGCCGGCCGGTGCGTCACCGGCCCGCGGGATACCGGTGTCGTCGAGCGTGAAGAAATACAGGGCGACGTAGGTGCGAACGACGAGCGACGATCCATCCGGATGGAGCGCCGCATCGGTGACGAGATCGGCAATACCTCCCTGCGGCAATCCGGGTGCGGCCAGCGACTCGGCTGTCGCAGCACGGTTCGCATTCCAGGTTGGGGCCCGCAGCCGGAAGGCGTGCGCCTGGTCGCGCCGGCCCTTCGACACGAGAATCATGTCGCCGTCCGCCGTCACCACGAGCGCCTCCACGTCGTGCCGGCCGTCGGGATAGCGAAACCTGAGAATATCCGGCCCTGCAATGCGCGCTTCCGTCGTTCCGTCCTTCCATCCTTCCGTCCCGACGACCGGTTCCCGCACCCGGTAAATCCTCACCTCGTCCCGTCGCGCGCCATTGTCCCCGGTGTCGGCGATGTAGAGACACGCCGCCTCGCCACAGGGAGCGAGCGCGAGCGCCTCCCAGTCGGTGTTGCGCGCGCCGTCGACGCGCCATGTTCCGAGGAGCCGCCCGGCGGTATCCACGGCGTGGAGCGAGGCGGGATTGCCCGAGTCTTCGATCGTCCAGAGTACGCCGGGATACGCACGGCTTGCGGCCAGGCCGGAGCTTTCGTCGATCCGGCGCTCGGCAAAGGCACCCGTCTGCCTTGCTTCGGCAGGCGGGCGAAGCGTCCACGGTGCCTGCGCGCCGGCTATCGACGGGAGCAGCGCCAGGGCCGCGAGGGCACGCACGGCGTCGGCCAACGTTACTGGTACTGGATGTACACCGGTGATGGAAACAGCTCGATCACCTGCTTCGGCGTCATCATCGGCTTGTCGTTCTTGTAGAAGAGCTTGAACCCGGTGTACTGCACCGGATCCCGCTGCACGACTGCACGCCATGTGGAGCGCTTGAGCTGCGGCGACCCGAACCCGTCCATGTCGATGACCACCTGTACGGTCGGGTCCTTCCGGATGCTCCCCGCGTTCGTGAGCATCTTCTCGGTGAACCGGTGGATCACCAGGATCTTGGGCGGCACGCCCTCCGTGCGCACGATGTCCGCCAGCATGCCGATCGCGTAGTTCACGTCCGCGGCATCCATCGTTCCGATGCGCCGCCCCGGCCGGATGCCGTCGTACATGTCGAACTCGGGATCGAGCGCCAGGTGGACATACGGCCGGCGCAGGAGCGGGAGGAGCCGGGGGAGCTCGGAGCGCACGTCGCTGAGGCCCACCTGCACGTCGACGAAGAAGAGCCACCCGCGCTCTTCCGCCCACCGCGCCACGCGATGCATGAGGCTGTCGGTCATGCGAAGGCGGTACTTGCCGTCCCCCCCGGGAGCGGCCTGTGCGACGGTGACGATCATGTGGAGCGCCGGAATGACGTCTTTCGTCGAGTCGGCTTCCGCCCACTCGGCGGCCGTCTGCTCGAGCTTCGCCAGCATCTCGGCAGGCGGCAGCTCACCCAGGATTCCCATGCGCCTCGAGAGCGGATTCCCGTAGAAGGCGATGATCCGGTGGGTGGGGAGCAGCGCGCCGGGCGCCGGGTCCGGGATGTCCGGCCAGGGGACCGTGTCCGTGGCGGCGAACCGGCGGACCGGCGGGCGCGCCGAGTGCGACGCTCGCGCGGCCCGGATCGAGTCGGCGCGCGCGATGGAATCCGTGCGGACCGAGTCCGCCCGGATCGAATCGGCGCGCGCGATCGAATCGGCCCGGATCGAATCGGTGCGAATCGAATCGAGCCGGACGGAGTCGGCGCGCAGCGAGTCCGCTACCGCCTGGCGGCGCGCCGCGTCCGAAAGAGTGCTGCAGCCGAAGAGCAGTGGGATGACGAACAGCAGGATGCCGAAGCACCGGCGGATGAGCTGCACAGGTCTGGCTCGTGGAGGATCGGGTGACCGCGTCCGGCCCGCGGGTCCGCGGGCCGGCAACGAATCTACCGACCCGGCGCCGCCGAGAGTACCCGAAGCTCGATGCGGCGGTTCCGGCTCTGTGCGGCGGCGTCGCTCCCGCCGGTGAGGCGCTGGTCGGAGCCGTACCCGCGCGCCGTGACCCGCTGCAGCGACACGCCCTTCGAGATCAGGTAGCGGCGCACCGCGTCGGCGCGCAGCTGCGTCAGGTGCCGCGTCTCGCCGGCGGTGCCGTCGCCGTGGGCTGCGATCTCGACCGAGACGCTCGGCTGCGCTACGAGTGCCGCCGCAAGCGAATCGAGCGTGGGGCCGGCCGCATCCGGCAGCCGCGCGCTCTGCCGCGTGAACGCGATCGGAAGAATGCGGCGCGATCCCGGCGCGAAGGAGGTTCCGCTCGTTCCTTCGGGGACGCCGGGCGGGCAGCCGAAGGTGTTCACGGCGGCCCCGGCCGGAGTGCGCGGACAGCGGTCGAGGCCGTCGAGGACACGGTCGCCGTCTTCGTCTCCGGGGCAGCCGAGCTGATCGACACTCGCCCCTTTAGGGGTATCGGGGCAGCGATCGAGTCCGTCGGACACGCCGTCCTCGTCCGCATCCTGCGGGCAGCCGCGCGCGTCGACACCCGCACCGGCCGGCGTATTGTCGCACTGGTCGACGCCGTCGGGGACGTTGTCCGCATCGGCATCTTCGGGGCAACCTGCCGCATTGACGCGCGCGCCGGCCGGCGTGGCCGGACAGCGATCGAGTCCGTCGAACACCCCGTCGCTGTCGGAGTCGCTCGGGCACCCGCGCTCGTCCGTGAGCGTGCCCAGCGGCGTGTCCGGGCAGCGGTCGTCGGTGTCGAACACGCCGTCGCGGTCGGCGTCGGTGACCGGCTTGCTGCCGAGCATGACGCTCACGCCCAGGCTTCCGCTGACGTTGAACACGCCGCCTTCACTCGCGCGCGTGCCCATGCCCTCGATGCGCGCCATGATCGTCTCGGTGATCCCTGCGCGAAAGCCGACGCCACCCAGGATGGCGGAAGCGCTTCCGCATGGGCCGAGCACGGTGCTGCCGGGGCAGAGATTGTTGTCGTACGACGTGGTGCCGACGCCGAACTTCAGGTACGCCGAGCTCTTCGTGCCGATCGGCAGGTTGCCGAGCAGCGACCCCGTGAAGGTACGGACGCTCCACGACGGGCCGGCGCGGGACTTGGGGGAGGAGAAGCCGAATTCGCCTTCGAGCGACAGTCGGTAGGGCAGCCAGACGCCGACGCGGGCGAGTCCGCCGACCCCGGTCTCGAGGTTCGTCGCGTCGTCGAAGGAGGTGATCGACACACCGGCGCCGGTCTCGAGGAAATAGCGGCGCTGCTGTGCGGCGAGGGGCAGGGCGCAGATCGCCCCGCCCAGAACGAGGGCGGCGACGCGCCCGGCGGCTCGGCAGGTTCCCATGATTCCTATAGATATGCCCCGCCGGAGCCCGGGACAAGGCGCTGCGTCACAGTGCGCGCGCGCCCTTGGCAGGGTTTCGGCCCGCCGCTACGATTCGCCAGTGACCCCCTCACCGCGAGGCGCCCGTGCGAGTTCGCATCGAATTCTGCGTCGTTTGAAACTACCAGCCACGAGCCGCCGGTCTGGCGGCTGAGCTGCAGCAGCATTTCCCCGGCGTCGAGGTCGAGCTGGCCCCCTCGTCCGGCGGCGTTTTCGAAGTCATGGTGGACGGCGACCTCCTCTTCTCCAAGAAAAAGGCAGGACGGCACGCCGCCCCCGGAGAAATACTCGCGCTCATCCGCGAGCGGAGAGGAGTCTAGCGCTGCGTATCGCGATTTCCACTGGTGGCGGTGACGCCCCCGGGCTCAACGCCGTCATTCGCGCCGTCGTGCTCTCGGCGCACCAGCGCGGGTGGCGCACCTACGGCATTCAGCGCGGCTTCGAAGGCCTGCTGAGCTTCGATGGCGTCGTGAAGCTCGGCCCCCAGGAGGTCCGCGGCATCACGCACCTCGGCGGCACGATCCTCGGCACCACCAACCGCGGCAATCCCTTTCGATACATCGGCCGCAACGACACCGGCGAGGAATACGAGTACGATCGCTCCGACGATCTCTGCGGCGCATTCCGCGCGTGCGGCTTCGACGCACTCGTCTCCATCGGCGGCGACGGCAGCCTGCAGATCGCGCATCAGCTCGCCCTCAAGGGCCTTCCGGTGGTGTGCGTGCCGAAGACGATCGACAACGACGTTGCCGGCACGCAGCGCACGTTCGGCTTCGATACGGCGGTGAGCACGGCGACGGAAGCCCTCGACCGGCTGCATTCCACCGCCGAAAGCCATGAGCGCGTGATGGTCGTGGAGCTGATGGGACGCTACGCGGGATGGATTGCGCTCAACAGCGGGATCTCGGGAAGCGCGGACGTCATCCTCCTTCCGGAGATTCCGTTCGACATCGAGAAGGTCTGTGCGAAGATCCGCCAGCGCGAAGAGGCGGGTCGTCACTTCAGCATCGTGGTCGTTGCGGAAGGCGCTAAGGCGAGGGACGGGTCCGTCGCGCTCGTGGAACGGCGCGGCCCCGGCACGGTCGATCGGCTCGGCGGTATCGCGAGCCAGGTGGCGCGGGCCATCTCGGAGCGCACCGGCAAGGAAGTCCGCACGCTCGTCCTCGGCCACCTCCAGCGCGGGGGCTCTCCGACCACGTACGACCGGCTGCTCGCCCTCCGATTCGGCTCGGCGGCCGTGCGCGCCATTGCCGCCGGCACGTTCGACGTGATGGTCGGCCTGAACGGACCGACGATCACCTCGGTGCCGCTCGAGGAAGTCGTCGGCCGCCCGAAGAACGTGCCGCTCGATTCCGACGTGATCCAGACTGCCCGGGAGCTCGGGATCAGCCTCGGCGACTAGCCGCGCATCGCGAGAAACCGCCGCACGATCGCATGGCCGTGCTCGGTCAGCACCGACTCGGGGTGAAACTGCACCCCGTGCACCGGATGCCGGGCATGCCGCACCGCCATGATCTCCCCATCCTCCGACGTGGCATTCACGACGAGCTCCGGCGGGAGCGAGGCGCGCTCGAGCACGAGCGAGTGGTAGCGCGTCGCATCGAAGGGGCTCGGCAGGTCGCGCAGCACGCCGGAGCCGTCGTGCGCGATCGCCGACGTCATGCCGTGCATCGGCCTTCCCGCGCGCACCACCCGGGCGCCGTAGGCGGCGCCGATGGCCTGATGACCGAGGCAGACGCCGAGGATGGGGGTGGTGCTGCCCATCCTTCGGATCGCCTCGGTCGATATGCCCGCTTCGGCGGGGGTGCAGGGGCCCGGAGAGACGATGAGGTGCGACGGTGCCAGCGCCTCGAGCTCCTCCACGCTCACGGCATCGTTGCGGAGCACGAGCGGCTCGCCGCCGAGCTCGCGCACGTAGCGCGCGAGGTTATGGACGAAGGAATCGTAATTGTCGAGGAGAACGATCATTGCAGCGCCTCGACGAGCGCCCGCGCCTTGTGCAGCGATTCGTCGTACTCCGCGGCGGGATCGGAGTCTGCCACGACGCCGCCCCCCGCGCTGAAGTACACCTTGCCGCCGGCCGCGACATACGTGCGGATCACGATGCTCGTGTCCATGTCGCCCGTCCGCGAGATGTAGCCGATCGAGCCGCAGTACGCCGAGCGCCGCACCGGCTCGAGCTCGGTGATGATCTCCATCGCGCGGACCTTCGGCGCGCCGGTGATCGAGCCACCGGGGAACGCCGCCCGCAGGAGGTCGAAGGCGTCGCGTCCGGCTTCGAGGCGACCGGTGACGGTCGACACGAGGTGGTGCACCGTCGGCAGCGTCTCGAGCGAGAGCAGCGACGGCACCTCGACGCTTCCGGGCCGGCACACGCGGGAAAGATCGTTGCGCAGCAGATCCACGATCATCACGTTCTCCGCGCGATCCTTGGCGCTGGCCGCAAGCTCCCGGGCGAGTGCCGCATCGCGTGCCGGGTCCGGGTCGCGGGGACGGGTGCCCTTGATCGGGCGGGTGTCCACGAGGTCACCGTCGAGGCGGAGGAATCGCTCGGGAGACGCGCTCGCAATCTGGAAGCTCCCGCCATCGATGAACGCGGCGTAGGGCGCCGGATTCCTGCTGCGGAGGCGCCGGTACAGCGCGAGCGGAGAAACGGTGAGTGGCGCCTCGAAGCGCTGCGCGATGTTCACCTGGAAGACGTCGCCCGCCAGGATGTATTCCCGCACCCGCGCGACCGCCGACAGGTATCCGGCGCGAGAGAAGTTCGAGACGGGGGGCGTCGAGATCTCGCGTGCCGGACCCGGCCGGTCGTGCGGAGCGGGCGGGACGCCCTCGAGGCGGGCAATGACGTCGCGCGCGCGCATTTCCGCGCGCCGGGCGGCCGCCGCGCCCCGTTCCGGCAGGCCGGTCGATACTACCCACGCCTGGTCCGAACCATGGTCCCATGCAATGACCCAGTCATACAGACCGAGCCACACGTCGGGAACGTCGAGGTCGTCGGCGCGAGGTGGGGGGAGCCGCTCGAGCACGCGGCCGAAATCGTAGCCGACGAATCCGGCGAGGCCGCCCTGGAATGGCGGCAACCCTTCGATGCGCGGAGAGGCGAGCTCGCGCATTGCCGCGCGCGCTTCCTCGAGTGCATCGCCCGGAACCCGGCTCCGGAAGACCCGCACCGGGTCGGCCGTGAGATACGTGAAGCGGCCGGTGGGGCCGAGGGCGGCGCTGTCGAGGAAGAGAAGATTCGGAAGGTCGGCGAGCCGCTCGCAGAGCTCGAGCGGCGCCGGAGTCGGCGACAGCGGCGTTACGACGAGACCCACTTCTTCCGCGTGCCGCTGAGCGCTCCGCCGGATGGCTTCCATGTGGCCTGCCGCTCGATCGCCTGCGCGAGCTCGAGGTCCTTGTCGGTCACGCCGCCGGCGGTGTGGGTGTTGAGGCGCACTTCGACCTTGCCCCAGCTCACGTGCAGGTCGGGGTGATGGTCGGCCGCTTCGCAGAGAAAGCCGATGACGTTCACCAGCATCATCGTCGTCGGCCAGCCGTCGGTGGTGAACTCGCGGCGGATCGCGTTGCCGGCTTCGGACCAGCCGGGAAGGGAAGCGAGCCGCTCGGCGAGCGGATCTCCGGAATAGGTGCGTTCGGTCATGTCAGCGTACCGCCGTTGCATAGGTGGCCGTCTGTCCCGGGCTCTCTTCCACCTCGAGCTCGAGCCGCGTGAGGTGCGTGACGCCACCGGCCACCAGCTCGTCCCGTACCTGCGTCGCCAGGTACTCGGCGAGCTTCTCGGCGGTGCTGTTGGCGATCGGAAGGATGGCGCAGTCCCGCTTCGGGAAGACGTAGCGCGGCTCGCCGAAGACGTCCACCGCGATCTGCTCGCCGCGGTCGTGCACGACGATCTTCGGACTGCCGGCGGGAAGGAGCACGCGATGATCGATCGCGTCGACGAGTCGGCGCACGATCTGCTTGAGGATGCTGAAGTCGATGACGAAGAGCGATTCGGCGTCGAGTGAGCCCTCGACGGCGACGCCGACCCGGTAGTTGTGCCCGTGGAGCGCTTCGCACTGGTGCCCGCGCATCGTGATGAAATGCGCCGACGAGAACGTCAGGTAGTCCTTCGAGACTGCGACACGGAACGTTTCCGACACGAGGCTCCCGAGGCCGGGGGAAGTGGGACTAAAGGTAGGACGCAGGGCAAGAGAGTGGGAGAGCGGCGGGTGGTGGAAGCGCGGAATTCGCCAGCCATCGAGGCCGCCAGATCGGATGGCCGATTGCATTATCGAATGATTCGGTATATATTCGGGAGTGGCAACTCCCTGTGGCATAACACGTTACCAGAAAAACGCATGGCAAGAACCGTCGAGCGGCCCAACCGCTATTTCACCTTTCTCCGGCGCCTCCGGTCGGAGGGGCGGAGCAACATGTACGGGGCCATTCCGTACCTGGCCTCCGCCTTCGGGATCGACCGCAACGAGTCGTTCCGGATCGTCTGCGAGTGGATCGACGCGCAGGTAGCGCTGGCAGGGGAGCCCGCCGTCCCGAAGAGCGTCATTCCCGCCGAGCGGGCCGCGGCGCCGACGCTCTTCGATCCTGTACCGGCAGGAAAGCCAAAGGCTCCATCGCGCAAAGCGTCCGTCACGCAGCAGCAACGGAAGCCCGTCAAGCAGCGCGCGTCCAGCCCGGCGGTACAGGAGCGATCCGTCGTAGCTCAGGCCAGGAAGTCGGTTGCCGCTGCACCGAAGAAACCTGCCGTGCCGAAGAAACCTCGTGCTGCGCCGAAGAAGCCGGTTGCCGCTGCCGCGAAAAAGTCCGGGCCGCCGTCCGATTTCAGGGCCGCCTGACCCTGTCCCGCGTCCACCGGGCGGGACACCCGCTCGCCGAGCAGCCGCACGATCGATCGTAAAATCAACGGGTTAGCGAGTGGCACGAGCTTCGCTTGATGGGAGGGCGTCGGTCAGATTCCCTTTCACATCGTCGAGGCTGTCATGCGAGTCATCCGTCTCGCGGTTCCTGCGGCGCTCATCGCACTCTCGATCGCCGGCACTTCCGCCGAAGCCCAGACCCGTGTCGTCGTCGAATCCCGCTCCGGCTATCCGGCAGCGTATCGCCGTCCGCCCGAGCGGCGGTACATCGCGCCCCGCGTCGTCTTCGTCAATCGCGTGGTGGTGCGCGAGCGCAATTCCGATCGGTGGTGGAGGCGGCACGGGTATCGCCCCGTCAAGCTCTACTACTGGCGCGGCCGGTTCTACGAGCGCGATCTCACGCACGTCGCCACGCGCACCGTGGTCGTCTACGAGCGCGGCGGCCGCTTCTATCGCCCGGCGGGGTATCGCTATGACCGGTACGACCGCTTCGACCGGGACGACGATTACTACAAGGACGATCGGTATTGGTACAACGACCGGTCGGGACGGTACGAGCGGTACGAGCGAGACGACCGGGACGATCGCTACGACCGGGACCGCGATCGGGACCGCAGCGAATACCGGGATCGGCAGGATTATCGCGAGGACCGGGAGCGCGACCGGGATCGGCGCTAGTCGTCGAGGAGTGAACGGAGCACGGCGCGGGCGCCCGGGGATCGGTGCTCGCGCCGTGCTTCATTTGAGGAGGCATCGCTCGACATGCTGGATTCCATCGGCGTCCGCGGCCACCAGATAGAGTGAATCGCCGCGGAGCGACAGCGCGCGCTGCATCGGAAGCAGGGTGAGCGTGCCTGCCTCCGTCCCGTCCGCGTGCCACCGCTGCCATACGGCGATCGAGTCGCGCATCGAAGAGCGCTGCAGCCAGATCCTCCCGTCGTCTGCGACGATTATCCGGGCAACCCGGGGACGATGTTCCGGGATGTGCATCGCGGATTCGATGCCGCCGCGCGACATCCCGGGGATCTCGAGGAATCCATCGATGATCCGATCGATCTCCGCCTGCTCGAGCGGCTCTGGTACGACCTGGATCGTGGTATCCACCAGCGACCGACCGTCGGGGGCGACGCATGCGAGCCGCATCTCGGTGCCAGGACGCGACTCCACACCGCACCACCGGCTCCCGTCCGGTGAGTGCGATCCGGTCGAGCGCTCGGCGAGCGGTTGCGGTCCGACGATCGAGCGACCACCGCCCATGGATAATTGCAGTGGAGGGACACTCTGGTTCCGGAAAAGGGCCAGTGTATCGAGGCCGGAGCCCCCAAGCGTGAAGCGAACGATGGCAAGCGCCGTGTCGACCATCGACTGGACTGGAAAGCCGATCAACGTATCGGTCCCGGTCCACGCAAACGCCGCACGGAACGGCACGGCTTCCGAGCGGAGCAGCGTGCCCGTTCGGGAGAAGAGCTGGAAGCGCTGAATTCGCGGATCCGAGGTCCAGATCGTGTCTCCGCTCCAGCCGAGATCGGCGATCATCCTGAACTCGCCCGGACCCGCCCCTTCGCGCCCGACGAGCAGAACCGAATCCGCGATTCCGACGATCAGGTGATTGCCGATCGCGCGGTCGGTCCAGGCCATTGCGGCGTTCGGTCCGATCGAAAAGCTCCCGATGATCCCGCCAGTGGAATCGGCCGTCGGGGTCACCGGAAGACACTCGGACACGGTTGTCGCCACGCGTGCCGATTGTCCGCGCCCCGTCGAATCGCATCCGAGGCAGCTCGCAACCAACCCGAGTCCAAGGGCAGCACGCCTCACCATCACAACCCCCTCGGGATGTCGCGCGGCCGATGCATGCGTGATCTGTGTCATCCGCGGAATCTCCCTTTGGCCTGATCCCGATAGTCGCCGGCAGCGCCTTACCCGCGTTGTCTATTCCGCCGAACCTGCCTAATCTGCGGTCCATGCACCCGGCGCGCGACCACCACCTCCCTCCCGATCCCGACGCCTACCGCCGGGCACCGCATCCCCACGGCCGCATCATCGTCATCGCCCCCACCCGCGCCGCGTGCGAGACGATCGAGCTCGCGCTCGGCCTCCACCTCGACACGCTCCTCGAGCGCGAGCATGGACGCGAGCTGCGCGAGTGGGCCGCGGCAGGGAAGGCGTTCGGGATCGTGGCCGGGACCGGCACCGGGAAGACGCTCGGCATCCGGCCCATCGCCGAGTCGGTGCTGCAGGAGCCGCTCCGCGTCGGCGTGGTGAATCGCGAGCGCGAGGCGACGCCCGAGACGCCCTCGTGGAACGTCGTGATCGTGACGACCGGCATCGCCCGGCGCTGGTTCGAGGACGACCTCATCAGCGGCCGCGACACGCTCATTGTCGACGAGATCCACCAGACTTCCGCGGAGCTGGAGCTCTGC
>DASTUP010000124.1:0-18434 GCA_035759585.1 Gemmatimonadales bacterium
CCCGTGAGACGCACCCGGCCCGCGCCGAGCGACGCGAAGATCCGGGCCAGGCGCGCGAGCTCCTCGAAGGAAAGGATCGACTCGCGCGGCAGCCAGGTGTACTCCTCCTCCGGCATGCAGTAGCTGCAGCGGAGATTGCAGCGGTCCGTTACCGAGAGCCGCAGGCTGCCAAGTGGCCGATTGAGGCGGTCCAGAAGCGGAGTGCTCATCGCGCGCCGGGGCCTTCGGCCGGCTCTGCTGCGGGCACGGTCCCGCCCGCGGCGGTCGGATCCACCCATGCGACGCTGCCGTCCGTGTAATACTCGCGCTTCCAGATCGGCACTCTGCGCTTGACCTCGTCGATGATCCAGCGGCATGCATCGAAGGCCTCGCCGCGATGGTTCCCCGCCACGGCGATCGCGACCGCAACGTCCCCGACATCCAGCCTCCCGGTTCGATGGCGCAGCTCGACCGTGACAGGCCACCGCAATTCCGCTTCGCGAACGATGGCTTGGCATTCCGCCTCAGCCATCGGCGCGTATGCGGAATATTCGAGCCGGCGAACGCCGCGACCTCCATGGTGATTCCGCACATGACCGACGAACGTGACGACCCCACCGCGCTCCGCGCTTTCGACGCGGGACGCGAGTGCGGTCAGGTCAATGGGTTCGCCGGTCAGGTAGCTCATGTCATCCTCCTGCGAGCGGCGGCAGCAGCGCCACCTCGTCCCCCGGCGCTACGAGATCGGAGGCCGTTGCCTGGCGCAGGTTTACGGCACACAGCATCGACTGAGGCAGCGCACTTCCCCCGGGGAGGGTGCGGACGCGGTCCAGTACCTCCGAGACGCTCGAAGGCCCGGCGGCGGAGAGCTCGACGCACTCGGCCCCGAGCAGCTCGGCATAGCGCGCAAACAGGAGGACTCGGATCGATTCCGGCATCAGGTGGGAACATAAGCACGCGGGGCCGCACAGTGAGTGCGGCCCCGCGCTGGAGAACCGGTCAGAGACCCGATGCCCCGGCCGATTCGGGCGCATCCTCGTCTGCGACGAGTGCGCGTAACTCCTTGCTCGGCTTGAACACCGGGACCGGCCTTGCAGCCACTTCCACCGGATCTCCCGTGCGGGGGTTCCGCGCCATGCGCGTCTTCCGACGCCGGATCTTGAAGGTGCCGAATCCGCGGATTTCGATATTGTGCTGATCGCGGAGCGCGTCCTTGATTGCGTCCAGGAACGCATCCACGACTCGCGCACAGTCCTTCTTGGAGATCATGGGCCCGGCGGTGCGTGCAATCGAGGCAGTCACCGTTTCTACGAGATCGGCTTTGGTCATGCATCCCCCAGAAGGGTCACAGACGAAGGGCGCCGGTGAGGCGTTCTACGGGCCGATTCTACGGGCTTAAGTGTTGCGTGTCAAGGGGTTGGGCGGTTTTGGGACGCCGCGGACACCGGCGGCGCCCCGCGGCGCTGCCGAACTGAGCGCAGGAATTCGGCGAAATGCGGATAGGCGTCGTGCGGTCCGGGAGCCGCTTCAGGGTGATACTGGACCGCAAAGACCGGCAGCGTCCGGTGGCGAATTCCTTCCACGCTGCCGTCATTGAGGTTGAGGTGCGTCACCTCAAGTTCCGGTGCACCTGGAACGCCGCTCTCGTCGCCCACGACGGAAAAGCCGTGATTCTGCGTCGTGATGAGAACGTGGCCTGAGCGGAGGTCCCGGACGGGATGATTTCCGCCACGGTGGCCGTAGGGCATCTTCGCCGTCCGTCCGCCATAAGCCAGGCCGAGGAGCTGGTGGCCGAGGCAGATGCCAAAGGTGGGAACCCCCGCGTCCGCGAGCGCGCGGATGTTCGGCAGCGCATACTCGACCGCAGCGGGGTCTCCGGGACCGTTCGAGAGGAAAAGCCCATCGGGATCGAGCTTTACGACCTCGGCCGCCGGCATTTCAGCGGGCACGACGGTCACGCGGCAGCCGGTCCGGACCAGCATCGAGACGATGTTCCGCTTCATGCCGAAATCGTACGCCACGACGTGCGGACCTTCGCCCTCGGTGTACGGCTCGTTGATCGTCGCGCGCGAGGCGAGGTCGAGGCCGTCCATGGAGGGCGAGGCCTTGAGCAGCGCGATGAGCTCGGGCGAAGGTTCCTTCCCCGCCGCGATCACACCGCGCATCGCGCCGCGCTCCCGGATGTGCCGCGTCAGCCGCCGGGTATCGACACCCTCGATGATGGGAATGCCCGATTCACCGAGCCACTCCGCCAGCGACTTCGTGCTCCGCCAGTTCGAAGGGGCCCGGCTCAGCTCGCGAACGACGATGCCGCTCACCTGTGGAGCACCCGACTCCATGTCTTCGGGTGCAACGCCGTAATTCCCGATCATGGGCGCCGTCATGACGACGATCTGCCCGAGATAGCTCGGGTCGGTGAACGTCTCCTGGTAGCCGGTGAGATTGGTCGTGAAGACGACTTCGCCGAATGCGGGCTCTATGCTCTCAGGCGTCGTTCCCGCGTACCAGGTGCCGTCCTCCAGCAATACG
Organism: Gemmatimonadales bacterium; assembly: GCA_035759585.1. Taxonomy (GTDB): domain Bacteria; phylum Gemmatimonadota; class Gemmatimonadetes; order Gemmatimonadales; family GWC2-71-9; genus CAMLLJ01. The sequence goes on from DASTUP010000124.1 coordinate 2,509, forward strand.
AAAGCGGGGCGATCGGTAGTCCGTCCGCCCCGCTCCATTCCCTCGCTCACTGACCGCTTTCCCCCGGCGTTGCCGGTAGCTGGTTCGGCGCGGGTTGGGCGGCGTCCGTGGCTGGCGGCGTGGACTGCAGGGGAAGATTGGCCGGCGCCGGTGCCGGGGCTGCTGGAGCGGTGCCCTGCCTGAGCCGCTCCTGCAGCTCGCTGCGCCCGCCGATCCCGCGATTGGCGGAAACGACCGAGAGCACGAGCGAAAGCACCAAGAAGATCCCGCCGCACCACCAGCTCATCCGCGTGAGGAGCGTGACCGCCTGGCGGCCGCCCATCACGGTGTCGGTCGAGCCGCTGCCGCCGAGCGATGCAAGCCCGCCGCCCTGCCCCGCCTGGAGAAGGATGACGGCTGCAAGGATCAGCGCATCGAGAATCAGTAGGACCAGAATGAAATAGAACATCGTCTCGCTCGACTGGGACCGGGTGCCGGACAGCCGGGAAATGTATGCAGGCGGGCCACTTGAATCAACCGGAGGGAGCCCTGCAAACGAGCCGGTCGGCGCCGGGCTTCAGGCGCCGATGCCGACGAGCTCCGCCCAGGCGTCCGCCTCGAGGCTGGCGCCGCCGACGAGGACGCCGTCGAGCTCTTCTTCCGCGAGAAGCGAAAGGGCGTTTCCGAGATTCACGCTGCCGCCGTACAGGATCGGGACGCGGCCGGGCGCGCCAAGCCGCTCGAGATCGTCACGGATGACGGCATGAACCGTGGCGGCATCCTGGGGGGTGGCATTGCGGCCAGTGCCGATGGCCCACACGGGTTCATAGGCGATCATGATGCGCCCCAGCCGTTCCGCGTCGAGCCCCTCGAGCCCGGCGCGCAGCTGGCGCAGCACCACGTCCGACGTCCGACCGGACTCCCGCTCGTCGAGCTTCTCCCCGACACAGAGCATTGCCGTGAGCCCGCCGTCGAGGATTGCGCGCACCTTGCGGCGCGTGTCCTCGTCGGTCTCGCCGAACACGTGTCGGCGCTCGGAGTGGCCGACGAGCGCGCCGCGCGCGCCCGCCTCCCGGATGATCGGGATCGAAACCTCGCCGGTGAACGCGCCCTTCGGCTCCCAGTACACGTTCTGCGCCCCCGCCTTCAGATCCGCCCGGCCTCGCGCCGCATCGGCCACGACGGAGAGACTCGCGGCAGGCGGGAAGATCCAGAGCTCCCGTCCGTCGCGGGCCGGGACGAGCTCGAGAAAGCGATCGGCGAACGCACGGGCCGCCTGCGGGCCGTGATGCATCTTCCAGTTGGCGGCGAACGTGAGGCGGCGGCTCATCGAGACGGCGTCATGCGTCGTCGAGGGCGGTCACGCCGGGGAGCGGCTTCCCTTCGAGGAACTCGAGTGACGCGCCGCCGCCCGTCGAGACATGGGTCATCTGATCGGCGAGGCCCGCCTCCGCAACCGCTGCCGCGGAATCGCCGCCCCCGACGACCGTGATCGATCCCCGCCCGGTCGCGTGGGCCATCGCGCGGGCGATCGCGCGCGTTCCGCGGTCGAAGGGCGGCGTCTCGAACACGCCCATCGGGCCGTTCCAGACCACGGTGCCGGCCGCGTCGATCAGGGCGGCGTAGTCCTGCTCGGTCATCGGATCGATATCGTACATCGCCCAGCCGGGCGGGATTTCGTCGCGGTGCACCGTCCTCGTCTCGGTACCCGGCGTGAGCTCGCGTCCGACGACGGCGCCGGAGGGCAGCACGATCTTCCGCCCTCCCTTCTCGAGGAGCTCGCGCGCGAGCGCGACGCGGTCCTCCTCGACGAGCGACGTGCCCGTCTCGAGTCCCATCGCACGGAAGAAGGTGCAGGCCATCGCGCCGCCGATGACGATCTCATCGACCTTGGGCAGGAGCGCCTCGATGAGGTCGATCTTGCCAGAGATCTTTGCGCCTCCGAGAATGGCGACGAACGGCCGCCTCGGCTCGTCGAGCGCCCGGCCAAGGTATTCGAGCTCGCGTTCCATGAGGAAACCGGAGACCGCGGGCTTGAGGAGATGCGCGACGCCTTCGGTGCTCGCGTGCGCGCGATGGGCCGAACCGAAGGCGTCGTTCACGTAGAGATCGCCGAGCGCGGCGAAGCGGCGGGCGAGGCCGGGATCGTTCGCCTCCTCACCGGGATAGAACCGCGTGTTCTCTCCGAGCGCGACGCCTCCGCGCGGAAGGCGCCGCGTCTCGGTGACTGCGGCTTCCGAAGCCGGGTCCGCGAGGAACGTCACCGGTGCCCCCAGCAGGCGCTCGAGCGCGCGCGCGACGGGCTTGAGCGAATACTTCGGGTCGGGTCCGCCCTTCGGCCGACCGAGATGGGAGAGCAATACCACCCGGGCGCCGCGCTCGCGCAGGTAGCGGATCGTGGGGAGCGCCGCCTGGATCCGGGTGTCGTCCGCGACCGTGCCTTCGGTGATCGGGGTGTTGAAGTCCACGCGCACGAGCGCGCGGCGCCCGTCGAGCGCTCCCGGATCGAGTGAAGCCAGCGTCCGCTTCACGCCCTCGACCCGATATAGCGCAGCAGGTCGACGCACCGCGCGGAATAGCCCATTTCGTTGTCGTACCACGAGGTCACGTTCACGAGCGTGCCGTTGACGACGTTGGTCGACATCGTATCCACGGTGCTGGACGCCACGTTGCCGATGTAGTCGACCGAGACGAGCGGCTCGTCGCTCACCTCGACGACACCCTTGAGCGCGCCGCGCGAGGCCTCGCGGAAGGCATCGTTCACTTCCTGCACCGTCGTGGCGCGCTCGACGACGGCCGACAGCGCCACCACCGAGACGTCCGGCGTCGGCACGCGGAGCGACACGCCGTCGATCCGGCCCTTCACCTCGGGGAGCACCAGCGCCGTGGCCTTGGCGGCGCCGGTCGTGGTGGGAATGATCGAGACGGCCGCGGCCCGGGCCCGGCGGAGGTCCTTGTGCGGCAGGTCGAGGATCTGCTGGTCGTTGGTGTACGAATGCACGGTGGTCATGAAGCCGCTCACGAACCCGAAGCGGTCGAGGATGACCTTCACGACCGGGACGAGGCAATTCGTCGTGCAGCTCGCGTTCGAGATGATGTGATGCGCGGCGGGATCGTACTTCTCGTGATTCACCCCGTAGACGATCGTAATGTCTTCCTTCTTGCCCGGGGCGGAGATAATCACCTTCTTCGCGCCCGCCTGAAGGTGGAGTGCCGCCTGGTCGCGATCGGTGAAGCGGCCGGTGGACTCGAGCACGTAGTCGACGCCGAGGTCCTTCCACGGGAGCTTCGTCGGGTCCTTCTCGCTGAGGACTTTCATCTCATCGCCGTCCACGACGATGGCGCCCTCCTTCCCTTCGACGCGGCCGTCGAAGCGGCCGTGCACCGAGTCGTACTTCAGCAGGTGCGCGAGCGTCTTCGTGTCGGTGAGATCGTTCACCGCGACGAAGTCGATATCGCCGGTTCCGAGCGCCTTTGCCGCCCGCACGACGTTCCGGCCGATCCGGCCGAAGCCGTTGATTCCCACACGAATGCCCATGCCAGCTCCCGATCGAGGAAAGTCCTAGTCCTGTCCGACGGCGTTGCGCGCCCGTGCGAACGTCACCGCATCGACCTGCTCCGCGCCGGCCGCCTCGAGTGCCGCGGCCGCGGCAAGCAGCGTCGCTCCCGTGGTGAAGACATCGTCCACGAGCACGCAGCGCCCCGCCAGCGGCGCCGTGGCGGTGAACGCTCCGGCCACGTTGGCCGCGCGCTGCTCCGGCGTCAGCGCCGTCTGCGAGGGCGTCTCGCGCATCCGGCGCAGTACGTCGCGCACCGGGGCACCGGTCCCGCGGGACAGCGCGGCGGCGATCCGCTCGCTCTGATTGTAACCTCGTTTGCGGAAACGCCGCGACCCGAGCGGAACCGGTACCAACGATAGTCTGCCGGTCAATGGCTCGAGCCCGCGCATCGCGAGCGCCATCGCGTCGGCCACGCGCCACCAGCCGTCGTACTTGAGATGGTGCACCGCCCGGCGCGCGGAATCGTCGAGCCAGATCGCACTGCGGACACGGGCGAGTCCCGGCGGCCACGCGGCGCAGGCCGTGCACGGCTCGTCGCGGCCGACCGGTCCGCCGCAGCGCGCGCACCACGGCGGCGGAATATGGAGCCAGCGTGAGCGGCAGGCGCCGCAGACGAGCGCGTCGTCCTCGCGCGGGGGGATCGGCTGGAGGCAGAGCAGGCATTCGGCCGGGAGGAGCAATCGCTCCACCGCGGCGAACGTCGGAAGGAGGTCAGCGAAGCGCGCCATGGACCGCAGCCCGCATCACGTCCACGGGAGGCGCGGTGTCGGGATACCAGCGGCGAAAGGCGGCGACACCCTGCGCGATGAGCATTTCCCGGCCATCCGCGGCGATGAGCCCGCGCTTCCGGCAAGCAGCGATCCAGGGCGTCGTCCCGTTCGCATAGACGAGGTCCAGCGCCGCTTCGGCCTCCGGTGCGGCGGCGTCGGGAATCGGCGGAGGATCACCGCGGCGGAGCCCGAGCGGCGTGGCATTGATGAGGACCGTGCAGCGTTCGGGCTCGACGAGGGGCACGCCACGCTGGCGAGCCCATTCGGCGAACTCCGCCGCGCGCGCCGCGTCGCGCGACTGGATCGCCACCGAAGCGCCGGCGCGCCGCGCCGCGATCACGACCGCGCGCGCGCCGCCTCCCGTCCCCGCGACGAGCCAGTTCCCGCCGACGACGCCGAGCAGCCTGAGCGCCTCACTCACGCCCTCCACATCCGTATTGTCGCCCCGCACGCGCTCGGCGTGCCGCCAGAAGGTGTTGCAGGCCCCGACCTCGCGCACCATCTCGCTGGCATCCTGGACCAGGCGCGCCGCGAGCTCCTTGTGCGGTACGGTGATGTTGCCACCGCCTCCCGCGCGTGCGAGCCCGCCGAGCAGCCCCGGAAGGTCGCGCGAGCTGCAGCGGATTGGCACGTAGACGGCCGAAAGGCCGAGCGTGCGGAAGGCGGCGTTGTACATCGCGGGGGAAAGCGAATGGAGGACCGGATCGCCGAGAATCGCAAAGACCCGGACCCGTTCACCGGCCATCAGCGGCCTGCAGTCATGCGAGCCACGGCGCCTTCGATGAGCTCTTCGAGCTGGCGGAACGTGACGCGGTACGCCTCGATGTCCGAGCCGTAGGGATCGCTCACGTCGCCATCGCGCGGCGCGGAGCCGGCGTACTCCACGAGCGTGTGCACGCGGTCCCCGCCGCCGAGCGATTCCACCCGGCTCCGGTGCTGCGCCGACATCGTGAGGATGACGTCGGCGCCACGGACGATCTCGCGGGTCAGGAGGCGGGCCCGGTGCCCGGAGAGGTCGAGGCCGTTTTCCAGCGCCACGAGGTATGCGCCTTCCGAGGCCGGCGCGCCGTCCCACGCGCCGGTTCCGGCCGAGGCCGCGGTGACGCCCTCGACGCCGCGCTCCGCGAGCGCGCGACGGAGGAGCGCCTCCGCGAGTGGACTGCGACAGGTGTTTCCGGTGCAGACGAAGAGGACGTTCATGCGGCGGAATCCCTCATGGCGCGAGCCGACCCGCATGCCGGCGCAGCTCGGCGCGCGGAATCGCTCCCTCGCGGATCATCAGCGGCACGGAGGTGGTGCAATCCACGATCGTGGAAGGCGGCACGTTGCCGAGGACGCCGCCATCGAGCACGAGGAGGTCTCCCGAATCCACCGCGGCACGGAAGAGGGCGACGAGTCCGTCGACACCGGGTGCGGGAGGCGTCCCGGGACGGTTCGCGGAGGTGGAGGTGATCGGAATTCCGATCCTGCCGATGAGCTGTGCCATGCCGCGGTGCGACGTGTGGCGCACGGCGATGCCACCTTCGGCGCCGCGAAGCTCGTCGGGAAGCCGCCCTTCTCCGCCGCGCAGGACGAGCGTGAGCGGCCCCGGCCAGAAAACATCGGACAGCGCGCGCGCCGATGCATTGAAGACGAGGCCCCACTCCTCCGCCATCAGCCGGCCCGAGACGAGGAGAAGAAACGGCTTCCGCGGCGGGCGCCCCTTGAGCGCCGCGAGCGCTGCAAGCGCGCCCTGCTTCGGCGCGGAACCGATCCCGTAGACCGTCTCGGTGGGATACCCCAGCAGGCGGTTCGCCGACAGATGCCCCGTGACCGCCGGGGCGGCAGCCTCGACATCCGCATCGGTTCTGAAGGCGAGGATCATCGCGACGGCATGGTCGCAGCCCATGCCTCCGCCAGCGCAAGATCCTCGGCCGTGGTGACCTTGAAGTTCGCCGCCGAATCGGGGACGACGTGGACCGGCTCGCCGAGGCGCTCGACGAGGATCGCGTCATCGGTCGCATCGGCCCCGGCGCCCGCGGCATCGTGCGCGCGCTGAAGGAGCTCCCGGGGAAAGCCCTGGGGCGTCTGCGCCCGCCAGAGCTCGTCCCGGGGAACGGTGCGCCGGACGCGCCTGTCGTGGCCCGCTTCCTTCAGGGTATCGCTGACGGGGACGGCGGCGACGGCGCCCGTTCCCGCACGAGCCACCGCGATGACGGCGTCGATCGTCGCGCGCTCGACGAACGGGCGCGCGGCATCGTGCACGAGGACGATGTGGCACGCCGGATCGAGCGCGGCGAGGGCTTTCTGAACGGAGGAGTGGCGCTCCACACCGCCCGCCACGAACGAGAGCGCCTTGCCGGCGAGCGCCGCCAGCCATTCCGGCGGCGCCGCCGCATGCGTTGCCGGAAGCGCAACGACGACGTGCTTGACCTTGGGATGCGACACGAACGGCCGGAGCGCACGCAGGAGCATCGGGACCCCGCCGATCTCGCGGTACTGCTTCAGCACTCCGCCGCCGACGCGCTGCCCCACCCCGGCGGCGACGACGAGTACGCCGACGTCACGCGGCAAGGGCACGTACCAGCTGGCCGATGTGCTCGAGCGGCACGAGCTGCATCCCCGGCACCTTGATCGTGTTCCTCGCCGAGCCGAAGACGCGCCGGAACCCGAGCCGCGCCGCCTCCGCGACGCGCCGCTCCACGGCCGCGCTCGGCCGGATCTCGCCGCCAAGGCCGATCTCGCCGACGAAGATGACGTCGGCAGGCGCGGGGCGATTATAGAGACTCGAGACCAGTGCGGCGGCCACCGCGAGGTCGGCACCCGGCTCCGCGAGCCGTACACCTGCGGTGGCCTGCACGAAGACGTCGAGGTCGGCGAATGAGGTTTCCGCGCGCCGCTCCAGCACGGCCAGGAGCACGGCGAGCCGCTTCGGATCGAGACCGGTAGCCACCCGCTGGGGCGTGCCGTAGCCGGAGCGCGCCGCGAGTGCCTGGACTTCGACGAGTACCGGCCGAGTTCCCTCCATCAGGGCCGTCACGGCGCTGCCGCTGATGCCGTCCGCACGTGCCGCGAGGAACACCGCCGACGGATTGGGAACCGGCATGAGACCCTCGCCGGTCATGGTGAACACTCCGAGCTCGTCCACCGAGCCGAACCGGTTCTTCGTGGCCCGGAGCATCCGGTAGTCGAGTGCGGCCTCCCCCTCGAAGTAGAGCACGGTGTCCACGATGTGCTCGAGTGTCTTCGGGCCCGCGATCCCGCCGCCCTTCGTCACGTGCCCGACGACGACCACCGCCGTTCCCGATTCCTTCGCAAACCGCATCAGCTGTCCCGAGCATTCGCGCACCTGTCCGACGTTGCCGGGGGCGCTTTCGAGCATTTCGGTATAGACCGTCTGGATCGAATCGATGACGACCACATCCGCGGCCAGCGCCGACGCCGCGCCGACGATGCGCTCCAGGCTCGTTTCGCCCAGGACGTGCACCGCGCCCGCATCCTCACGCAGCCGCTCTGCGCGCAGCCGCAGCTGGTCGGGGCTTTCTTCACCGCTCGCGTACAGCACCGAGCGGCCGGCCGCCTCGAGACGCGCCGCAGCCTGGAGCAGGAGCGTGGATTTGCCGATGCCCGGCTCGCCGCCGATGAGCGTCATGGAGCCGGGCACCACCCCGCCGCCAAGGACGAAGTCGAACTCGTCGAGCCCGGTGCGCCACCGCTCGAGCGGACTCTGCGCGATCTCGCGAAGGCGCGCGGGCCGCGGGCCAGCTGCGCCGGACCGTGCCCGGGCGGTGCGGCTCGCGGCCGGACCGCCACCCACCGAGACCGGCTCCTCCGCGATCGTATTCCACTCCCCGCACGCTTCGCACCGGCCGGCCCACTTGGGATGGTCGTGTCCGCACTCGGTGCAGCGGTAGACGGAGCGGGCGCGTGCCATGATTACTCGGCCTCTTCCCTCGCGGAGAAATTGTCGAACCTCGTGTACTCGCGGCTGAACCGGAGCTGCACGTCGCCGGTGGGGCCGTTCCGGTTCTTCGAGAGCATGACTTCGGCCAGACCGCGCTTCGATTCGTCCTCCCGGTCGTAATACTCCGCCCGATGGATGAAGAGCACGAGATCCGCGTCCTGCTCGATGGCGCCGGAGTCCCGCAGGTCCGAAAGAATCGGCTTGCGCTCGCCGCCGCGCTGCTCCGAGGCGCGGGAGAGCTGCGAGAGGGCGATGACCGGAATCTCGAGCTCGCGCGCGAGCGCCTTGAGCGAGCGCGAAATGTCGGAGATCTCCTGCACCCGGTTCTCCGAATACTCCGGGCTCCGCATGAGCTGGAGGTAATCCACCACCACCATGCGCAGGTCGTTTTCCGCCTTGAGCCGCCGCGCCTTGGAGCGCATCTCGAGGAGGGTGAGCGCCGGCGTGTCGTCGATCCAGATGGGACAGCTCTGCAGGATGCCGGCCGCTCGCGCGAGCTGCGTGAAATCGAAGTCCCGCAGGCTTCCCTGCCGCACCCGCTGGCTGTCCACCCGCGCCATGGCCGTCAGCATGCGGTGCACCAGCGATTCCTTGGACATTTCCAGCGAGAAGATGGCGACCCCCTGCCCCTCGAGCGCCGCATTCGAGGCGATGTTCAGACAGAAGGCGGTCTTGCCCATCGAGGGACGCGCCGCGACGACCACCAGCTCCGACGGCTGGAAGCCCGACGTGAGCGAGTCCAAATCTGTGAAGCCGCTCGGAACACCGGTAATCGCCTTGCCGCTCTTCTGGAGCGTTTCGATGCGCTCCATGGTGGGCCACAGCATCTCCTTGATGCGCGTGAAGCCCTCATCACCGCGCTGCTGCGAGATCTGGAAGATTCGCGACTCGGCGCTGTCGAGGAGCTCGCCGGCGGTGGCCTTGCCGTCGTAGGCCTCGGTGACGATGGCCGTGGCACCTTCGATGAGGCGGCGGAGGATCGCCTTGTCCTTCACGATCCGGGCGTGGAACTCGAGGTTGGCGGCGGTGGGAACCGCATCGACGAGCTCGGCGAGGTACTCGAGGCCGCCGGCCGCATCGAGCTCCCCGCGCCGCATCAGCTCGTCGCGGAGCGTGATGTGGTCGATGACGGTGCGCCGCTCGGTCAGCGCGGCCATGGCGCGGTAGAGCCGGCGGTGCGCCTCGCGGTAGAACATGCTGTCGTCGAGCAGCTCGGACGCGCGCAGTGCCGCATCCTGGTCGAGCAGCATCGCGCCCAGGACGGCCTGCTCCGCTTCGGCGCTCCAGGGCGCCGCGCGGCCTACGTAGGCGTCAACGTTCGAGTAGCTGTCTGGCGATACGGACGTCATCCCAGGTGGGCTTCTTCCAGTCAGGGTTGCGGAGCAGCGCGGCCGGATGGTAGGTCGCGATCAGCGGAATGCCGTCGTACGTGTGCACCTGGCCCCGGAGCTTGCCAAGGCTCTGCTTCACGCCGAGGAGCGCCTCCGCCGCGGTGCCGCCGAGCGTCAGGATGACCTTCGGACGGATCAGGGCAAGCTGCCGGTGGAGGTACGGTATGCATGCCGCGATCTCATCGGGAAGCGGCTTCCGGTTCTGCGGCGGACGGCATTTCACCACATTGCAGATGAACACGTCCTCGCGCTTCAGGCCGACCGCCCCGAGGATGTCCTCGAGCAGCCGCCCGGCGGCGCCTACGAACGGCCGGCCGGTCTCGTCCTCCGTCGCGCCGGGCCCCTCACCGATGAGCACGAGGTCGGCCTTCGGGTTCCCTTCACCGGGCACGGCGTTCGTACGCTGCGGACAGAGATCGCAACAGTACGTCGAACGGATGCGTTTGGCGACCTTCTCGAGAGAATCGAGTCCGGCGAGGGGTTCGCCGACGAGCGGAAGAACCGGCGATTCGACGGCGATTCCCGGTCCTGGAATCTTCGGCGCGCCCTTTCGCCACTTCCCTTCGTCCGTTGCCCCCGGCGTTCGGCCCTTGGTGCCCACTTCGTTCTCCCCGGGCTGGATCGTGGCAGCCGGGCCCGCAACGGCGCCCTCGAAGCGCGCGGCGGCGCTCGCGGACTCCGGGAGCACATTCGGCTGGCCCAGAATCACTTCCCGCCCGCCGAGCTCCGCCTGCTGGCGCAGGTAGCGCTCGCGCTCACCGGCCAATGCGCTTCTCCACTTCATCGAGCAGGGCGTCGGCAACGTCGCGCTTGCTCTGGAGCGGCACGTCGACCCTGGTCCCGTCCCGTCCGAGGATCGTGACCCGGTTCGTCTCGGTCTCGAAGCCGGCCCCCGGCTCGAGCGCATCGTTGACGACGATCAGGTCGAGCGCTTTCCGCTCGAGCTTTGCGCGTCCTTTCGCGATCGAGTCGCCCGTCTCGAGGGCGAATCCGACGATCAGGCCGCCGTGGCGCCGGGCATCCTTCGTGCCCGTGAGAATGTCCGCCGTCGGTTCGAGCTCGATGGCCGGCGGGCGGCCTTCGCGCGGGATCTTGGCGACGGCACTCCGTGCCGGCCTGTAATCCGCCGGCGCGGCCGCCATCACCAGGACATCGGCCGCCGGAAGCGCGGTGCGCACCGCCCGCTCGAGCTCCGCGGTGGACTCGATGCGCTGGTACTCGATCCCCGCCGGCGCCGTGAGCGTGCTCGGGCCTGAAATCAATAGTACATCCGCGCCCCGCGCCGAGGCGGCTTCGGCGATGGCGTACCCCATCCGCCCGCTCGAGCGATTGGTGATGACGCGGACGGGATCGATCGATTCGCGCGTCGGACCTGCCGTGACCACGACGCGCCGGCCGGCGAGCGCCGAGGTCCGCACGAGGAGCTGTGCTGCGCGCCTGAAGATCGCCTCGGGCTCGCTCATGCGTCCCGGCCGGTCCGACGGTCCTTCGGCGAGCGCGCCGATCTCCGGACCGATCGTCTCGAAGCCGCGGCCCGCCAGCGTTGCGAGGTTCGTCCGGGTCGGTGCGGCGGCGTACATCTCGTCGTTCATTGCCGGGGCGAGCAGGACGGGCGCGGTACGCGCGAGAAGCATCGCGGTGAGAAAGTCGTCGGCGATCCCCTGCGCCACGCGCGCGATGAGGTTCGCCGTCGCCGGGGCCACGATGACGAGGTCCGCGTCCCGACCGAGGCGCACGTGCGCGAGCGCCCCATCCCGGCTCCAGAGAGAGCTCAGGACGGGGCGCCCGGTCAATGCCTCGAAGGTGAGGGGCCGCACGAACTCGGCGGCCGCCTCGGTCAGCACCGTGTCGACGAGCGCGCCGGCCTCCGCGAGCCGGCGCGCGAGGACGCAGCTCTTATAGCATGCGATCCCGCCGGAAACGCCGAGGACGACGCGCCGGCCCCGCCAGGCGCTCACGCCTCGGAGCGACGGCGGCGCAGCAGCTTGTAATTGAGATCTCCGCCCACGAGCGAATCGAGCGCGCGGGTGGTGAGCTTCTCCTCGCCCTGCACGGCGGCGCGGAGCGCGTCCTTCGGAAACTCGTTGAGGTACCGGGCGAACTTCGCCGCCACGAGCACGCCGAGATACTTGTTGCCCGCCTGCTGGGCGACTTCCCTGGGTGTGGTAATGCGCATCTGAACGCTCCCTCTGCGTGGGTCCTTCAGGCGCCCGCGATGCGGGCGGCCTCCTCGATCACTTCCTGGCGGAGCCGCTCGATGCCGCCGATGAGCCTCCGCTGGCGCGAGACGCGCCGTCCTTCCGCTTCGATGATCGCCGCGACATTCGAGACCGCGGTGATCAGGTCGTCGTTGATGATCACGTAGTCGTACTCGGTCACGGCGGCGAGCTCGTCCGCGGCGAGCTCCACCCGCTGGCGCCGCTTGGCCGGCGTCTCCGTGGCCCGCCGCCCGAGCCGCTCCACCAGCACCGCAGCCGATGGCGGCAGCACGAACACATGGACCGAATCCGGGGCACTCTTCCGCACCTGCCGGGCGCCATTCACCTCGATGTCGAGGACAGCGATGCGCCCATCGGCGATGAGCCGTTCGACTTCCTTCCGGAGCGTGCCGTACCACTCGCCGTTGTACGTGGCCCACTCGATGAACTCGCCGGCCTCGACGCGGCGCCGGAACTCGTCGCGGGTCAGGAAGTGGTAGTCCACGCCGTCGGTCTCTTTCGCGCGCATCGGCCGCGTCGTGGCCGAGACCGAATACCCGAGATCATCCCGCCCCTGCAGCAGCCGCCGCGCGATCGTGGTCTTCCCGCCGCCCGACGGCGAGGACAGCACGAGAAGGAACGGCTTCACTGCAGGTTCTCCAGCTGCTCGCGAAACTTCTCGAGCTCTCCCTTCATGGCGATGACGTGCTGCGTGATCGCCGCGTCATTCGCCTTGGCGCCCATCGTGTTGACCTCGCGGCCCAGCTCCTGCGCGAGAAAGCCGAGCTGCTTCCCGGACGGTGCCTCGGCCGTCAGCGCCGCCTCGCACGCGGCGAGATGCGCACCGAAGCGGACGAGCTCCTCCGTGATGTCGAGCCTGTCGGCGAGGATCGCCAGCTCCTGCGCAATGCGCTGCTCGTCCGCCTGCCGTCCGTCGAGCAGCTCCGCGATCGCGGCGCGCAACCGGTCGCGCTCTCGCGTGATGCGGCCCGGCGCCCGCGCGGCGATCGCAGCCGCACCTTCGGCCAGAAGGCCGAGGCGGTGGCGGAGCTCCGCGACGAGCGCATCGCCTTCGCGGAGCCGCATGGTGCGACATTCGGCCGCGGCGTCCCCGACGATCGGCTCGATGTCGCTCCAGGGCACCACCGTGTCGTCCGAGCGGTCCCAGCGCAGCACGTCGGGCTGGCGCGCCACGAGATCGAGATCCACGGTCCCGCCAAGCGCCGCGGCGGACTGCAGCTCGCGCAGCCGGTCGGCAATGATCCGCGCGCGGTCGACGTCCACGGTGAGCGTCACCTCCCGCTCCGCCGATTCGAGCCAGCGCACCGAGAGCGCGATATGGCCGCGATCGAATTCCCGCCGGAGGCGCTCGCGAAATTCACCCTCGAGCGGCGCGAGATCGCCGGGAAGCTTCGGCGCAAAGTTGAAATACCGGTGATTGACGGTCCGGATCTCGACCCGAAGTCGCCCGGATCCCGCCGGACCTTCGGCGGCGCCGAAGCCGGTCATGCTTTGCGGCAAGGCAACTCCCCGTTTCGGGAAAGCTGGGAAAGTTAGTCGGGAGAGGGACTTGGGGGTAGGGTTCGGTCTGTCGGGGAACGGTGGGAAGGGGCGACGCTTTCCGTATCCCCGGGATCATGGCTGCCGGCTCAGTTGACGAACCCCCACCGGATCCCGAAGAGCCCCGAATACCGCGGCACCCTGTAGCCCGGGACGTACCCATCGGCGGTGTTGCCAAGATTGCGGCTCTCCCAGAAGAGGGAGAAGCTGTCGATCTGGAGGCGGACGAGGCTGCGGATGAAGCGGGCCGCGGGGAGCACGATGGCGGTCCCCGTCGCATCGCGGCCGATGATGCCGCTTTCCCAGCCTTCGACGCCAAGCTCGAGCTTGAGATCGAAAGATCCGCTCCGGAATGTGCGGAGGAACTTGGACCGGAGGGTGCCGGTGACGTGGTAGTGCCTCGGCGGAAGCCCGTCGGGCGCCGTGCCGGTCGGGTTGCTGAACGACCCGCGCACCGACAGCCAGTCGAGAGGCGTGAGCCGCCCCGACAGCGTCACCCACTCGGTTTCCGGAAGCGGGGCGAGAGCCACGACGCCCGGAAAGGGCTGGTAGGCGAGCGGGGCAAACGCGCCCGTGCGTGCAAATGAAGCTTCCACGCCCACCCAGGGCAGCGACCAGCCCAGCGTGCCCTCGAGCTCGTTCAGGTCCTGGACGCCGGACGCCTCGATGGCCGGGACGGGAACCTGCTCTCCGCTTCGGAACGCTCCCGACGCCGCAAAGCCGGCCGGCAGCGCGATGCCCGCGCGCAGCCCCGCCCAGCGCGACGTCCGGTCCTCATCGTGCGTGCGGTAGACGCCCTCACCGGCGAGCGTGAGGAGCGGCACCGGCGTCCACGAGGCCGTCGCCGTGACGTCCATCGGCGTCCAGCGCGTGCTGTAGCGCGCCGAGGCACGCGCCGCCCATGTCGTCCCGCGGATGGAAGCCGCAGCGCTTGCCTGCCCGATCCGATGCAGCACGCCCGCGCTGTCGAACGCGGTGCGCATGTAGGCCAGATCGAACCGGGGTCCCGTCCCCTCGCCGCTGCCACCGCCGAAGAACACGCGAGCCTGCAGGTCCCCGCGGCCGCCTTCGAACCGCTCCCCCGCGATCACGCCATCCGAGAACGCATCGCGATCGGCCGATGCATTGACATATTGCAGCTGCGCGCCGAATCGGGCGCTCGGCACGTAACTGAGCTGGCCCCAGAACTGGGTGTTCTTGTACTCACCGAGCGATCCGGCAGGCGCAGGCACCTTGAGGTAGTCTGCGCCCACCGCGAACCCGAATCCGGAAATGAACCGCCGCTCGATCGACGCCTGGTACGTCGCTTCCTTCTTCGGGCCTGCGCCGAGCACCACGTGGGAGGCGGCAGCGAGACGGTCGTGCCGCCGCGTGAAGAGGTGAACGCGGACGAGCCCGGGCCAACGCTCGACCTCGATCCGCTCGAGCAGCGCGAGCGGAAGGAGCCCTGCATCCACCGAAAGGCTGTCGGGTCCTGCGGGGAGGTACGGCATGCCATCGAGGTAGTACTCCGCCGACGCGACCCCGCGCCCGCGGAAGTTCGCATGCTCGGGCCGGCCGATCCCGCCGCCGCGCCAGAGATACACGCCGGGCACGCGTGCCACGACGTCGCCGACCGTGAGCGCGCCGGAGGCGTCGATGGAATCGCGCGGGAACACGACGCGGGTGAGCGGCGGCTGCGGACCCTCGGCCACCATGCGCGGCATGACGGGAACGACGACGTTGGCTTCGGCCTGCATGCGGCGGAAGGCATCGGCCGAGTCGCGCGCGACAGCGGTGTCGGGCTGTTGCGGGAGATCGATCACCTGCGCCGCGGCGGTCGCCGGAAGGAGCGCGAGCGCCAGCGCCGCCTCCGCGAGGCTAGCGCGCACGAGCCAGCACGAATTCACTGAAGAGCCGCACGGCGACACCCGTCGGGCCCTTGACGCGCGTGGGATCATCGCGGTCGCTGTACGCCGTGCCGGCAATGTCGAGATGCGCCCAGGGGAATCCCTCCACGAACTCGCGGAGGAACCACGCCGCGGTGATGCTTCCGGCGGGGCGGCCGCCGCTGTTCTTCATGTCGGCAATGTCCGACTTGATGAGGTCGCGGAAATCGTCCCAGAGCGGCAGCGGCCAGACCCGCTCGCCGGCGCGGTCCGCGGCGCCGCGCAGCTCCTCGATGAGCGCATCGTCCGTCCCCATCACGCCGCTGGCGATGTGACCGAGTGCGATGACGATTGCGCCGGTCAGCGTGGCGGCATCGATCACGCAGGCCGGCTTGTACCGGCGCGCGTAGGACAGCGCATCGGCGAGGAGAAGACGGCCTTCGGCGTCGGTGTTGACGACTTCGATCGTCTTGCCGTAGTGGCTGCGGACGACGTCTCCCGGCCGGTAGGCGGAGCCGGAGAGCATGTTCTCGGCACTGGGGATCAGGCCCACGACACGGACCTTCGGCTTGAGCCGCCCCAGCATCTCGAACGTCCCGAGCACCGCGGCGGCACCCGACATGTCGAACTTCATGTCCTCCATCGACTGCGCCGGCT
>DASTUP010000125.1:0-6261 GCA_035759585.1 Gemmatimonadales bacterium
TTGTTGAAGTCGTGTGCCACGCCGCCGGCCAGCCTGCCGATACTCTCCATCTTCTGCGACTGCAGCAGCTGCTGTTCGAGGCTCCGGCGCTCGGTGACATCGGTCGCCAGCCCGAACACCTCGAGCCCGCCCGTTTCCGGCCGGCGCTCGGCGCGCCCGCGGAGCACGAGCCATCGCGTCTCGTCGCCGCCCGGGAGGCGCGCGTCGACTTCGCACGCGCCGTCCGTGCGCGCCGCCGAGCGCAGCGCGCGCTCGACCGGCTCGCGGTCGGCGGGATCGACCAGGTCGAGGAACGCGCCGAGGGACGGATCCCGCGGCCGCACATCCTCCGGGAAGACCCGGGCCTCCTCCCCGCCCCACGAAATGACATCGTGCGCGACATCCCACCGCCATTGCGCCATGCCGGCCGCCTGCATCGCGTCACGCAGGCGCTGCGTGCTCTCGCGCAGCGCCACCTCGCGCGCCTCGATCGTCGTGAGCATGTCGTTGAAGGCGCTCGTCACCTCACCGATCTCGTCGTCGCTGTCCTTCATGGCACGCACGCGGAAATCACGATCGCGGCCGATGACCCGCGCGGTCTCGGCGAGGCGGCGAAGCGGGTCGGAGATGCTCCGGCGCAGCATGCGTGCGAGCATCCATGACAGCGCGCCGAGCGTGAGCAGGAGCGCGCCGACGAGAAGGCCGTACTGTGGAAGCCGCTGCCAGAGCGGCGGTATGGCGGCGTGGATGTACAGCCAGCCGATTCGCTCGCCCTCCGCGAGGATCGGCCGCGTCAGCGTGAGCGCGTCACTGGTGAAGACTTCGCCGCGCTCGAATGGGCCGGCGAGGGGGGCAACGTCGTCCGGATGCGTGGCGAAGACGCGCCCCGCAGAATCGTAGATCGTGGCCGTGATCTCGGGCCGCGAGGCGAGCGTCCGGAGATTCTCGGCGGCCGCCGCCGGATCGCCGAATTCCAGCGCGGGGGTGCTGTTGATGCGGATGATCTCGGCCTGCGCGGAGAGATCGTCACGCGTGCGGGGCCGCAGCGTCGTGACGTCGTAGACGAGCACGCCGAGCGCGGCGACGAAGAGCGACCAGCCGGTGGCCGCCAGGATGATGAGCGTGAGCTTTCGTCCGACCGGAAGGTCGCGAAACGTCATCAGGGCTGTGCTCCGCCGCCGCCGAGGAGGTCGGCGGCGAGCGCGAGCATGCGGGAGCTGATCCGGAGGCCGGCGCGGTCGCGGGCGTCGAGGTTGACCACGAAGCGGACGTTCGCATCCTCGATCACGAACGCGATGATCCCTCCCGCCCTGGCGAATCCCGATGTCTCACCGACGGTGAGGACCCCGTGACCGAGCAGCTGGTCGAGCACATCCGGGTTGCGGCGCCAGACCGCAACCGGAACGAACACCACGGGACAATACCGCGCTTCGGCGGCGGTACGCTTGAACTGCACGATGAGGGGGCGGCCGCGCGTGACCCGACCCGCAACGGCCTGCTCCAGCGCACCGCCGAACGGGTCCGCGCCCAGCACGCAGATATCGATCGGCGCGGTCGGCGAGGTGAAGGCCTGCTCCGGCCACTCCACATAGCGCGTGAAGTTGAGGAGGTAGGCCGCCTTCACCTGGTATTCCAGTGCGCCGCCGAGCGCCTGAGCGTGCAGCGCAGGGCCCGGAAGCCACATGGCGAGCGCGATGAGCGCAGCGCACGGTGGCGGGACGGCCGCGAGAGGGCGTTCGCGCCGCCAGGTCAGAAGCGCCATACGGCCTGCACGTAGGCGCGCCGCTCGACATACCGATCGTCGGCAACGTACACGCCGGTCGGAAACTCGCGATGGCGTGACGCGAACAGATCCTGTCCCGTCACCGACAGCTCGACACGGCGCTGCCACCGCCAGCCGAGGCGGATGCGGGCCGTGGCATAGTCGGCGGTGCCGGCGCCTTCGAGCGCGCCGACATACCGGCCCACGACGTCGAGCTCGAAATTACCGGGAAGGTCCATCGAGGAGTGGATGCCCGCCATGTGCTCGGGATCGTTGCCTGCAACCGCGTCGGTCGCGGCACCGGCGGCCGCCTCGTCGGTGAGCTCGAGGCGCAATTGCAGATGCGCATAGGAAAGCCGCAGCCGCCACCCGGGCGCAGGCCGGAAGAGCGCGTTCAGCTCGGCGCCCCAGCTCCGTCCCCGGGCATGGTTCGCGTAGCTGAGCGGAACCACGACGCGCGGGCCGGATGCGTCTGGCGTGCCCGGCTCGATGGTGCGCAGGTGATCGTAATCGTTGTAGAAGAGCGCGAGGTCGAGCGACACGCCGCGCCCCGGCTCGGTGCGGTAGCCGGCTTCATAGGCGATGAGCGCTTCCGACTCGACGTCGTCACTGCCGACCAGTCGACGCTCGATCGGATCTCCCGGCGCAGCGACGACCGCCAGCGCATCCGACTCGAGCCGGGTCGGCGTGCGAACCGCGCGCGAGACCGATCCCCACAGGGAATGCCGGGGTCCCGGCACCCAGAGCAGCCGGACATTCGGCTGGACCTCGACGCCGGTGAAGCTGTTGTGGTCGATCTTCGACCCTGCGGTGATCGCCATGCGCGCGCCGACCGGCAATTCGGCCTGCACGAAGCCGCTCGCCAGGTGAGTCGACCGCCGCGTCGGCTGGAAGCTGATCGGCGCTGCGCCGGAAACCTCATCGGCCTTGAGCCGGTACCCGACGCCCCAGATGAGATCGCTCGATCCCGGTCCCGGAAGCCGGTGCTGGAGGTCGAAATCGAGCACGTTCGAGTGCAGCGTTCCGAACAGCTCGGCCTGGCGGCGGAACCCATAGTCGTACGTGACCTGGAGGCCGATCTCGGCGGCCTCGCCGTATCCATGCGTCCACCGACCGAGGAGATTGCCACCGCGCACGTCGAGCTGGTCGCGCTGCCGCGTGACGTACGGCGGGGAACCGACGGGCAGGAGGAGCTCGGTGTCGCCGGTGCCGTTGTAGATGTCGCCCTGGATCGTCCAGCGCTCCGCGCCCGGGGCGCCGTCGAGACGGAAGCCTGCCTGTCCGAAGCGCCAGTCGTCCGCCGCATCGGTTCCATCCTCGAGCATTGCGGGATCGCGATCGCGCCCGCCGGCGTAGACGCGATAGGCCGCACCCTCGCCGAAGGTATTTCCGTAGCGCACGCTTCCGCGCACCGGCACGCGCGTGCCGGCGGACACGCTGATCCTGCCGCCGTCACTCTCCGCCGCCGCGCGCGTGATGATGTTGATGACGCCGTTCACGGCGTTCGCACCCCAGAGGGTGGCGCCCGGCCCGCGGATGACCTCGATGCGGTCGACCTCGTCGAGCGGAATGGCCAGCGCATCCCAGAAAACGCCCCCGAAAATGGGGGAATAGACGGTCCGGCCGTCGACGATCACCAGCACCTTGTTCGACAGCTGGCTGTTGAAGCCGCGGGCACCCACCGCCCAGTCGCGGGAGCCGACCCGGGCAACGTGCAGGCCCGGAACGGTCCGCAGCATGTCCGGCAGGGTGCTCGCGCCCGAGCGGCGGAGATCCTCCCGTGAGATCACCGTCACCGCCGCCGCCGCGCGCGACACGGGCTCCGGCCGGCGCGAGACCGTCGTGATGCGCACCCGGGCCAGCTCGTCGATATCGAGCGCGCTGAAATCGCCCGGCGGCACAGGCTCCTGCGCCGGCGCGTCGCCGGCCCGGGCTGCGAGGCCGGCGAGAATGCAGATGGTCTGGCATGCTGCGCGCATCGTCGACTGTGTCCTGGGCGAGATGAGAACAGCAGGCCCGCGCGGGACAGCGCGGCCGGTGCATGGTTCACCTCCTCGTATTATACCGGGCCGACCCCGCGAAGCTACGCCGCCCTGCAGCAATTCCCCCGAGAAATCGTGTGACCCAAGGCACTGACTCTCCGTCGCTTCGGCGCGATAGTGTCGTGCCGAACTGTTCAGCGGCCTTTTCTTCTACGCCCGCCGTGCCGCTCGGGCCCCAGGGCCCGGAGAGGCGCGGAGCGGCAGTCAAGACGGGCAGAGCCACACAAGGAGCGCATTGATGACGACCCCATACGGCGGCCAGGCCAGCGGAACCTTCGAGCAGGCCGGCGCCAGCACCACCGACGAATCGACCACGGTCCGCGACAAGGCGAACGAGGTCAAGCACAAGATCAGCGAGCAGGCGCGCAACAGGATGCAGGAGGCTCGCGAGAAGGCGGGATCGGCGATCGACGAGCGGAAATCCGAGCTGGCCGGCTCGATGACGAGCGTGGCGGGCGCAGTGCGGCGCTCGACCGACCAGCTCCGCGAGGACGGCCACGATCGCATCGCGGGGTACGCCGAGTCGCTGGCCCAGCAGTTCGACCGCGCCGCGGGCTACCTCCGCGATACGGACCCGCGCGCGCTGCGGGACGACCTCGAAGGGATCGCGCGGCGGCAGCCGGCGCTCCTCATCGGCGCGGCATTCGCGATCGGCATCTTCGCCGCACGCTTCCTCAGGAGCTCGGATCGCGAGACCGCCATTCAGCGGTATGACGGGGGTGGGTACGGGAGCGCCGGGTCCGGCTACGGCACCGGTGGCGCAGGCACCTTCGGCCAGGGCTATGGCGCCGGGTCGACAGGCTCGATGGCGGGCGGCTACGGCACGATGGGCCAGGGTGGCAGCATCAACCCGTCGGGCGACCCTGGCATGCCCCCCGCGGGGGGAGGGATCAATGCCTCAGATTACTAGAAACGGCAGGGCGATCGGCATCCGGGAGGACAGGTCGATCGGCGAGCTCTTCAGCCAGCTCACGCACGATCTCGGCGTCCTGGTCCGCCAGGAAGCCGAGCTCGCGAAAACGGAGATGTCCACCAAGGTCTCCCGCCTCTCGACGAACGCGGCCGCGCTCGCCACGGGGGGGGTCGTCGCCTTCGTGGGCGCCCTCGCGCTGATCAGCGCGCTCATCCTCGGCCTCGCCGAGATCGGTATCGCCCCGTGGCTGTCCGCGCTGATCGTCGGCGCGCTGCTGACCTTCGCGGGCTTCATGATGATTCAGAAGGGTCGCGCGCGGCTCAGGGAAGTGCAGCTGAAGCCGAAGCGCACGATCGAGACACTCAAGGACGATGTCCAATGGGCAAAGGAGCTGCGGCCATGAACGAGCACCAGCGGCGCGATGCAGGGGTCACCGGCGATGCCGTGAACCGCGAAGGCCGGTTCGAGGGGCGCGACCGGAGCCCGGAGGAAATCGAGCGTGAAATCGAGGCGACGCGCGAGCGCATGAGCCACAACATCGACGCGCTCGGCGAAAAACTGAGCCCGCACAGTCTGAAGGAGCAGGCCAGGGAGGCGATCAGCGGCGCCGCGTCGAACGCGGCCTCGAACGTCGCCAGCAAGGCGCGGCGCACCGGCTCGCGCATGGCGGATGCCTTCCGCGACAACGCGATCCCGGTCACGATGGTCGGCATCGGCGTCACGTGGATGCTGCTCAAGCGGAACAGCGACAGCGACCGCAGCTATACCTATACCGGTCCGGAGCGCAGGTTGGGCTATTCCGGCTATGGCAGCTCGGGCTACGGCTACGGCAGCTCCAGCCGTTCGAATCCCGCCTACGGGGAAACCGGATGGAGCGAGTATGCCGGCGGCGCCGAATTCGAGTCGGAGGAAAGTCGCCTGCGCCGCACCGCGGCGGATGTCGGCGACAAGGCGCGGAACGCGGCGTCGGCCGTCGGCGACAAGGTCAGCGGCCTTGCGCACTCGGTGGGCGATTCGGTCAGCAGCGCCGCGCACACGGTGCGCGACAAGACGGGGAGCATCGCGCGCCGCGCCGGTGAAGTCGGAACGGGTGCGCGGGAAAAGGCACGCGACCTGGGTTACCGGGCCAAGGGCGGCTTCGAGGACACCCTCGAAGAGAATCCCCTCGCGCTCGCCGCCGGGGCCACCCTGCTCGGCCTTGCCGTCGGCCTCCTGTTCCCCGCCAGCGAGCGCGAGAACCGGATGATGGGTCCGGCGCGCGACCGCCTCGTGGATACGGCGCGGGAAACGGCGCGCGAGGTGAAGACCGTCGCATCGGAGAGCGCCCGCGCCGAAGCCGAAAGCCGGAAGGGCGAGCTGAAGGAGACGGCGCGGCAGGTGGTGGATCAGGTCAAGGATTCCGCCTCGCGCATCGCGCAGGAGACGAAGGACGCGGCGGTCGAGACGGCGCGGGACACCGCCCGGTCGAAGAAATCGAACGCGTGAGCTTGGATGGGCGACGCCTGCGTCGCCCTGGTTGAATTCGAGCGCGGACCTTCAGGGGCGGCACCTGCGTCGGGGGCGAC
>DASTUP010000126.1:0-23617 GCA_035759585.1 Gemmatimonadales bacterium
CTCCCGGTCGCCGGCATGATCGTGGACAACATGAGCTCCGGCGGGACCATCGCGGCCGTGAACCTGGAGAGCGGTCTCCTCGGTACGGGCGTCGCGTGGGGATCGAGCGGGCTTCTCGAGCGAGCGGAGCTGCTCCCGGGAACGGATGTGCGCGTCGAAGGTGCGACGATAGCGCTCTGGCCGGATGCCGCCCGCATCGCGCTCGATGCGCAGCGTGCCGCGGGGCTTCCGTTCATGGGTTGGGACCTCGCGCTGTGTGAAGGCGGCCCGATCCTGCTCGAGGCCAACGTGCGCTGGGGTGGCGCGCTCGTCACGCTTCCGCAGGAAGCTCCGCTCTCCGAAACGGAGTTCCCGAAGGTGTTCATGCATCACTGGGCGCTCGGCGCCGCCGACAAGGCATGAGACTGAAGCAGCGGATGGTCGATGCCATTCTCGGCATGGGGTCGGCACGCCGGGATCCCCTGCTCGTTCTGTATCGGCGGCAGCGCGTCTGGCGTGCCCCCTCTCTGCGGGCCCGGGCGGGCATCGTGCTCGCCAAGCCATTCACCGCCTGGCGCCTGGCGCGCGAGTTCGTCCGCACGAAGGGCAGGGGCGTCCAGGAGCTGCACGGTGCCGGCCCCGTGCGCCAGTTGCTCATGTTCTACTGGCTCTCGATGCGCTACAGCGTGCTTCCGTCGTCCTCCTCGGTGTACTGGGCATTTGCGGTGAGGCGGCGGAGGAAGTGGGATGCGTGGTTGTCCGCGCCCCACTGCACGCTGCTGTTGTCCGAGATCGCCGACCGCAGTTCGCGGGAAATCCGTGAGATCATCAGCGACAAGAGCACCTTCGGCGACTGGGCGGCCGACCGGGGGCTTCCCGCGGTGCCGATCATCGCCCGATTCCGCGAAGGCCGGGTCGAGGGATCCACTCCCGGCCGCGTTGCGGCCGCGCTTCCCGCTGCGGACCTCTTCGCCAAGCCGACGCTCCTGACCTGGGGTGTCGGCGCGGCGCGCTGGCTCCATTCGGGGAATCGAACGTGGATCGACTCGGACGGCAGCGCAGTCACGGCCGAGGACATCGTGACCCGCCTCTGCGCGGCGTCGGCAACCGATCCATTCATTCTCCAGCGCGCGCTTCATGCGCACCCGTCACTCCGCACGCTCTCGCCGAACGCGTTGTGTACGCTCCGGTGCATAACGTACCTCGACGCGTCGGGTGAGCCCCAGCTCATCGGCGCGGGACTCAGGTTGCCGGTCGGTCGCATGATCGTGGACAATGTGAGCTCCGGCGGGATGTTCGCCGGCGTGGATCCGGAGACTGGCCGGCTGACGCGCGGTTTCCGGGTGCGTCCGGACCGGCTCTTCGAGCGCACGCCGACCGGTCCGGACGGCACGACCCGGCTCGAGGGCTTCCAGGTCGATCAGTGGCCTGCGGCCGCCGCGCTCGCGCTGGCGGCGCAGCGGGCTGCAGCACCGATTCCCACCGTGGGATGGGACATAGGGCTCGCCGCCGATGGCCCGGTCCTCATCGAGGCAAACATCGGATGGTCCGCTCTGACTATTCTTCTTCCGTCGGAGCGGCCACTGTCGGAGACGGGATTTCCCGAGGCCATGATGCATTGGTGGCACGCCACCGAGCCGGTCCGCAGGCCACCGAGCGCGCAATGAAAGCAGGTGCCGTGTCGAGAGTCCCCGTCCCGCATGCCATCACCCGCCGCGATGACGGGCTCCTCATCGAGTGGGACAATCGCGGGCACGTCTGGCTCTACACAGCGAGAGCGCTGCGACTCGCCTGTCCCTGCGCGGAGTGCGTGGAGGAGATGAGCGGGCGCCCGCTGCTGGACCCGGTCTCGATCGCGGAGGCGATCCGGCCCGTTTCGATCTCGCTGGTGGGGGCGTACGGAATCCGGATCGCCTGGAGCGACGGGCACGGCACCGGCATCTACACGTTCGAAGGGCTCCGACGTGATTGCGGGTGCCCGCTTTGCACGGCTGCCAGCGGTTCCTGAACGATCTGGTGCAGTGCGGTGATCGGTGGTATCGTCCACACCCTGCAGAATCACCTATAGCCGAGTGACGCATGGTCGCTGGCCGCGGGTTCTGGATTTTCGTGTGGTTCGGGATTCTGGTGCTTGGCCTCATCGGTCTCTGGGCGTCGATCCTCTGGGGCCGGAGGCTCAAGTGGCAGAACCTGGATGAGCTGCTGCGTGCCGTGGGCACCATACAGGTGTCGGTCGGCATGCTGCTGCTGTTGTACGGTATTGCCGAGCGCGTCGCCACCGGTCTCCTGGGGCTCGCGCTCGGCGTTTTCGTGGCGGCCTTCGTTGCCGGCCGCAACCTTCCGCCGCCGCGGCCCCGCGAGGACGAAGGGGACGATTTCGACCTGAGCCTTCCAAGCCCGCCGCAGTCGCCCGCCGAGCCGCGGGAGCATTCAGTGCCGGCTGGGGATAGATTCTCCTGATGATCGAGACGCTCACCGCCAATCCTCAGGAAGGCCTTCATGGCAGATAATCCTTCGCCAGGCGCACACTCGACGGTACGGGAGGGCGCGATTGCCGGAGTCATCGGCGCCGCGGTCATCGCCATCTGGTACTTCATCTTCGACGTCCTTGCCGGACAGCCGCTCTTCACGCCGAACGCCATCGCGGGCCGGATCTTCGGGGGCGAAGCCTCCGACGCGGGAGGACTCGGTATCGTGGCCGTGGTCACGATCATTCACGGCGCCGTGTTCATGCTCGCCGGGATGGCGCTGACGGCCATGGTGCACCTCGCGTCGCGGCACATCGAGTGGCGCATGGGGGTCCTCCTGGCGTTCGTGATCGGCGCCGGATTCTTCACCGGACTCGGCTACGCCGCGGGCATTCGTGACGGTGAACAGCTCATCCCGCACTGGAAGGTCCTCGGCGGCGCCGTTCTCGGCATCGCGTCGATCGTCATCTACCTCTGGCGGAGCCATCCTGCATTGGCCCGCTCCTTTGCGGACGTCCCACTCGGAGACGAGACCGATTCGGTTCCGCACGCGCCGAATCGCTGAGGAGGGACGATGATCCATCGCGCGCGGCGGAATGACGGGAACCTCCGGCCTTCCGCCGCCGCGGAGCGGTCGTTCCCGTTCCTGCTCGAGACCGTGCGTTCCTCGCTGCGTCTTCCGGTCCTCCTGGCGCTTCTCCTCCTGCCCCCGTCGTCGCTTCTCGCCCAGCTCGAGCCGCCCCAGACGGGCGGCGCCGCGGCACTCGCGCACGAGGCGCGGATGCTCGGGCACGTCAAGCGGGTGCTCGTCATCGGAGCGCATCCGGACGACGAGGACACCGACCTGCTCACCGTGCTCGTGCGCGGGATGGGCGCGGAGGCGGCCTATCTCTCCCTCAACCGCGGCGAAGGCGGCCAGAACCTGATCGGTGCCGAGCTGGGCGAGGCGCTCGGCATCCTCCGCACCGAGGAGCTGCTGGCGGCGCGAAAGCTCGACGGCGCCCGGCAGTTCTTCACGCGGGCATACGATTTCGGATATTCCAAGTCGCTCGAGGACACCTGGGCACACTGGCCGCGCGACTCGGTGCTGAAGGATGTCATCCGGGTGGTGCGACGCTTTCAGCCGCAGATCATCGTCTCGATCTTCAGCGGCACTCCCAGGGATGGGCATGGCCAGCACCAGGCGGCGGGATGGGTCGCGCGCGAAGCGTTTCGCGTCGCCGGCGATGCGGGCCGCTTCCCGGAGCTTGCCTCCGAGGAAGGATTCGAGCCGTGGACGCCGTCGAAGCTCTACCGGAGCACCTGGTTCGACACGACGGCCACGACCCTGACGCTGGACGGGGGTGTGCTCGACGAAGCCGTCGGCCGGTCGCTGCACCAGATCGCCATGCAGGGGCGGAGCCTGCACCGCTCGCAGGACATGGGGCGGCTCCAGGCGATCGGGCCCGCGCGCGTGCGGCTCAGGCTGCTCGAGGACCGGACGGGCGGTGGTAACGAGCTCTTCGCCGGCATCGACACGCTGCTGCGGCGTGATGCGTCCGAGCCGGGAACACCGGTGGACGCCGACCTGCGTCGGCACGCCGCGCGACTCGATGCGGTGCGCCGCGGCGTTCTGCTCGATGCGCTGGCGAGCGACGATCGCGTGACCCCGGGCCAGTCCTTCAGCGTGCTCGCGCTCCTGGCGAATGGCGGCGAAACGACGCTCCCGGGCGCGGCGACGATCCGGGTCGAAGCTCCTGCCGGCTGGTTGGGCGAGGGGGCCTCATCCCACGGATCCGGTGAGTCCGCGGCACAGCTCACGCCCGGGGCGCTGGATTCGGCGCAGCATCGGCTCCTGGTGCCGCGCGACGCATCCCTCACGGCGCCGTATTATCTCGCGCTCCCGCGCGCTGGCGATCTGTACCAGTGGCCCACCGGAGCACGAGCGGCGTGGGGCTCACCGTTCGAGGCACCGGCGGTGCGGGCGCTCTACCGGAGCGCACCCGGAAACGCGCCGATCGAGCGCGAGGCGAGCTTTCGACTGAACGATCAGGCGGTGGGCGAGGTCCGGCGGCCGATTACCGTGGTCCCCCGCGTCGACGTACGCATCGATCGCGATACGGTTCTCGTGCCGATCGGCACCGGGCAGCCGGTCCGATTCACCGTCGCCCTCACGCATGGTGCGCGCGACTCGACGAGCGGCCGGGTCACGCTCGAGCTCCCGGACGGCTGGACTGCGGTGGAGCCGCAGGCGTTCACGTTCGATCGCCAGGACCAGCGTGAGACGTTCGAGTTCACGGTGCGACCGCCGGCGTCACTCGCGCCCGGCCGATATGAAGTGCACGCCGTGGCCTCCGACGGGCATGGCACCCGGTACGATCTGGGCATGCATTCGGTCGACTACCCGCACATCCGGCCAAGGCACTATCCGCGGCCCGCGGTGACGATGCTGGTGGCGGCCCCGCTCGAGCTCCCGCGCCTGGAGCTGGTGGGATACGTGCGCGGCGCGGCGGACCGCATTCCGGAGGCGCTCCGCGCGGTGGGCGTGCCGATCGAGCTCATCGATTCGACGATCCTCGAGCGGGGCAGTCTCGCGCGTTACGACGCGATCGTCATCGGCCCGCGCGCCTACGAAACGGATCCCGCGCTGGCCGAGCACAATGCGCGGATCCTCGACTATGCGCGGCGCGGCGGCCTCGTCGTCGTGCAGTACCAGCAGTACCAGTTCATTTCGGGGCGGTACGCGCCGTATCCGATGTCGATCGCGAGTCCGCACGACCGCGTGACCGACGAGGACGCCGGCGTGCGCGCGCTTCGGCCCGGCCATCCGGCGCTCACGACGCCGAACCGGATCGGTCCCGACGACTGGAATGGCTGGGTCCAGGAGCGCGGCCTCTATTTCGCGCGCGAATGGGATCCGAGGTACCAGGCGCTCGTCGAGAGCCACGACCCCGGCGAGCCGGGACGGGAGGGGGGGCTGCTCGTCGCACCCGTCGGCGAAGGGACGTGGGTGTACACGGGCCTCGCCTTCTTCCGCCAGCTTCCCGCCGGCGTCCCCGGCGCCTTCCGCCTCTTCGCGAATCTGCTCGCGCTCACCGGCGCAGCGACGCCGTGAGGGCGCGCGGCGCGTTCCTGCTGCTCGCCGCAGCAGCGGTTGGCGCATGCGCGGGCGATGGGCGGACGCCCGTCGTCCTCTACTCGCCGCATGGCCGCGACCAGCTGGCGTTGCTCGAGCGCGAGTTCGAGCGCCTGCGCCCGGACGTGGACGTTCGCTGGCTCGACATGGGCAGCCAGGAAATCCTCGACCGCCTGCGATTCGAGCGCGTGAACCCGCAGGCCGACGTCTGGTTCGGCGGACCGACGCCGATCTTCGATCGCGGTGTCGAGGATTCGCTCCTGCAGCCCTACACGCCCGCATGGGCGGCAAGCGTCGGGCCGGGTGGTGTCCATCCGGACGGGCTCTACTATCCCGCGTACCGCACACCCGCCGTCATCGCGTTCAATGCCAAGGCCGTCTCCGAGGCGGATGCCCCGCGCGACTGGGACGAGGTGCTCGATCCGAAATGGCGGGGCAAGGTCCTCATCCGCGATCCGATGGCGAGCGGAACGATGCGCGCGATCTGGGGACTCATCATCACGCGCAGCCTCCGCGAAACGGGCGATACGGCGCAGGCGATGGCCTGGCTCCGCCGGCTCGACGCCCAGACCGTCGCCTACACCCTGAACCCGGCGATTCTCAACGAAAAGCTCGCGCGGCAGGAAGGCCTCATCACGCTCTGGGACCTGCCGGACATCCTGATCAGCCGCGGCAAGGGGCTTCCGTTCGGCTACACCTTTCCGCGCAGCGGAACGGTGGTGATCGACGATGCGATCGGCCTCGTGCGCGGCTCGCGGCACCCGGAGGCCGCGGCGGCATTCATCGACTTCGTCGGCAGCGAGGATGCGCAGGCCCTCACCGCGGAGCGTGTCTTCCGCCTTCCCGCACGCCGCGGGCTTCCTCCGGACCGCGTCCCCGCCTGGGTCACCGAAGTGGAGCGCGAGATGAAGGCGGTGGAGATGGATTGGCAGCTGCTCGCGAGGGAGGGCGCCGGCTGGATGGCATACTGGGATACGCACGTCCGGAACACGGGGAAGGAGACGGCGAGTGGGAGCTGACCGCTTTCTCGTCCTCGAGCACCTGACCAGGCGTTTCGGCGCCGTCACGGCCGTAGACGACGTCTCGATCTCGCTCGCGGCGGGCGAGATCCTCGCGCTGCTCGGCCCGAGCGGGAGCGGGAAGACCACGATCCTCCGCCTGCTCGCCGGTTTCGAAGCCCCGGACACCGGTCGGGTCATCGTCGGCGGAGACGACGTCACCGGATTGGCGCCGGTCGCCCGGCGCTTCGGGATGGTGTTCCAGCACTACGCGCTTTTTCCGCATCTCGATGTTGCGGGCAATGTCGGCTTCGGGCTCGAAGGCCGCGGCATGTCGGAGCCGCAGAAGCGGGCGCGGATCGAGGAGTCGCTGGCGCTCGTCGATCTCGCCGGCTATGCCGATCGCCGGATCGGGCAGCTTTCGGGTGGCCAGCAGCAGCGGGTGGCGCTCGCGCGCGCGCTGGCGCCGGAGCCCCGTGTGCTGCTGCTCGACGAGCCGCTGTCGAATCTCGACCCGGCGCTCCGCGAGCGGACGCGCCGGGAGATTCGTGAGCTCATCCATCGAGTCGGAACGACGACCGTATTCGTGACGCACGAACAGGACGAGGCCTTCGACCTGGGCGACCGCGTGGCAGTGCTCCGGAACGGAAGGCTCGAGCAGGCCGGAACGCCGGAGGAGCTGTACGGCCAGCCCGCAAACGCGTTCGTCGCCGGATTCGTCGGCCGCTCGGCCGCGGTGCCGGTGCAGGTCACGGGGAACACCGAGCGCGGGGTCCGCATCGCACTCTTCGGGGCGGAGTGGGATATCCCGCAGCGGGAGGGCGGCGCGGTGAAGCCCGGTCCCGCCATGCTCCATGCGCGGCCGGAAGCGCTCTGGCTGCGCGAGCCCGGACCGGGGGTCGTCTCCGGCGTGGTCCGGGGCCGGCGATTCACGGGCGCGGGCGCGGCGTACCAGGTGGAGCTGGACGGGGGAAGCATTCTCGAGGTCGGTGCCGCGCCCGGCGCGGCTCAGCCGGGCGACCGGGTGGGGATCGTGCCGAGCCGCAGGGCGTCCGGAGGGCTGCACCTCTTTCCCATGGATCGCCGGTGAGGGTGCGCGGGGCGGGGGCAGGTGCGGTCGCGCTCATCGCGCTGCTCGTCTGGCTCGTCGCCTATCCACTCCTCCTTACGCTGATCGAGGGGCTGCGCAGCGACGGCGCCTGGACGCTCGAGCATGTCCGCGCCTTTGCCGCGCGCCCCACGGAGCTCCAGGCGCTCTGGGGAAGTCTCTGGATCTCGATCGCAAGCGTGATCCTCGCGGCATTGATCGGCGTTCCGCTCGCGCTGCTCTTTTCCCGCTATGATTTTCCCGGGAGCCGCCTCTTCGGGACGATCGTGGCACTGCCCGCGGTGCTTCCGCCCCTGGTAGGTGTCATCGCGTTCCTCTTCCTCTACGGCGAATCGGGATTCCTCGCCCACCTCGTGCGGCGGGTCTTCGGCCTCGACGAGACCCCGTGGCGCTTCCAGGGCGCCAGCGCGATCCTCCTCGTGCATGCGTACTCGATGTACGTGTATTTCTACCTGTTCACGCGCGCAGGGCTCGCCGCGCTCGACGCTTCGGTGTACGAGGCCGCCGCGAGCCTCGGCGCGGGACGGTGGCGCACGTTCACCCGCGTCGTCGTCCCGCTGCTCCGGCCGCACCTCGCCGGCGCGGCGATGCTCACGTTCATGACGTCGCTCGCGTCGTTCAGCGCGCCGTACATCTTCGGCGGCGGCTTCCGGGTCATGACGACGCAGATCGTCGCGACCCGCCTCAACGGGGACGACGGCCTCGCGATGGTCGAGACCGTATCGCTCACCATCGTCGCGCTGATCGGCCTCTGGCTCCTGCGGCGGACCGATGCGGAGGAAGTCGTAGGGGGTTCGAAGGGGGCGGCGCCTCGGCCGGTGCCGGTCACGAGCCCGACGATGCGCTCGCTGCTCGCGGTCATCTCGGCGCTGCTGGCGGTCGTCCTGCTGCTGCCCCATCTCACGCTGCTGCTCGTGTCGTTCGTCCCGCTCGGGACCTGGACCACCGAGGCCCTGCCGCCGGCCTACTCGACCGGCAACTACCTGACGCTCCTCCGCGACCCGGTGCGGGCGCGCCCGCTCGCGAACAGTCTGTGGATGGCCTCCGCGGCGACGGCCGCGGCACTCGTCATCGCCATCGCCGCCGGCGCGTTGACGGTGCGCCGGCGCACCCGCGGCGCGCGGGCCATCGAAACCCTGATCGCGCTCCCGTGGGCAGTGCCGGGCACGGTGTTCGCGATCGCGCTTGCCGCCGCGTTCAGCGTCGATTCGCCGGCGACGCTCCGCCTGATTCTCGTCGGGACCATCTGGATCCTTCCGCTCGCGTACCTGATCCGGAACCTGCCGATCACCGGGCGCGCGGTCGTCGCCGGCTTCCGCCGGCTCGATCCTTCACTCGACGAAGCGGCGGCGTCGCTCGGGGCGGGGAAGGGTCGCACGCTGCGCCGGGTCACGATTCCGCTCCTCCGGCCCGCACTCCTCGCCGGCGGCACGCTCGCGTTCGTGACCGCGTTCGGCGACTTCGTCACGTCCATCATGCTGTACACCTACGACACGCGCCCCGTGTCGCTCGAGATTCTTTCGAGTCTCAGGCAGTCCGACGTCGGTGTGGCCGCGGCGTACGGCGTGGTCCTCATGCTCGTGAGCGCGACGGTCTTCGCGCTCGGCGCCGAACGGGGAAGCGGGGGATGAGCTCGCCCTCGCGGGAAATGCAGCGTGCGCAGTTCCGCCAGCTGATGATCCTGATCGCCGTCGCCTTCATCGACATGATCGGGTTCATGCTGGTGCTGCCGGTGCTCCCCTTCTATGCGCTCCGCATGGATGCGACGCCGGTGCAGGTCGGCTGGATCTTCGCGGCCTTCTCGATCGCGCAGCTCCTGTCGGCGCCGGTGTGGGGCCGCGTGTCCGATCGCTACGGGCGCCGGCCGGCGCTGCTGATCGGACTCGGGGCGTCGGCCATCGCCTACGTCGTCTTCGGCTTTGCCGACACGCTCTGGCTCCTCTTTCTCTCCCGCTTCGTGCAGGGGGCGGGCGGCGGCACGACGGGTGTCGCGCAGGCCTACGTCGCGGATACCGTGCGGCCCGCGGACCGGGCTCGCGCGCTCGGCTGGCTCTCGTCGGCGAGCTCGGCAGGTGTCGTCGTGGGGCCGATCATCGGGACGTTCGCGGCGCGGCTCGGCACCGAGGCGCCGGGCCTCATCGCCGCCGGTCTCTGTGTCATCAACGCACTCTTTGCCTGGCGGTGGCTGCCCGAGTCGCGCGTGCGCGCCGCCGGGCACGGGCCGTCGACCCGCCCGATCTGGGCACCGACGCTGCAGGCCATCCTCACGCCGAGGGCGCCGGTCTCGCGCCTCATCTGGATCTACGGCGTGGGGATGCTCGCCTTCTCGTCGCTCACGTCGATCCTGCCGCTTTACCTGGAGGCGGAGTTCCGCGTGGACGAGCGGACGTTCGGGCTTTTCCTCACGTACTTCGGCGTGCTGTCGATCGTCATGCGTATCGTGCTTCTCGGCCCGATCGTGGACCGGATCGGAGAGCGGTGGACGATGCGCGCAGGCTGCCTCACGCTGATCGGCGGGTTCCTCCTCTATCCGGCAGCGACGAACCTCTGGGTGCTGGCGATCGCCGTGATGCCGCTCGTGCCGATCGGGACGGCGCTGCTGTTTCCCTCGACGACATCGCTCATTTCCGCGAGCACGCCGAAGCATGAGCTCGGGGTGACCATGGGCGTTGCGCAGACCTTTGCGGGCATTGCACGGGTCATCGCGCCGCTCTTCGCGACCAAGGTATTCCAGGACTTCGGGCATGGCTGGCCCTTCGTCGCATCCGCCGCGCTCGTGCTGTTCGTCGGGCTGCTCGCGATCCGCGTGGAGCCATCGCCCGACGAGCCTGCCGGGGACCCGGCGCCCGCAGGCACCCCGGCACGCTGAGAGCGAATCATGAATGAGGGAGACCGGATCGATCGGCTGGAACAGCGGGTCGCCTCGCTCGAGGCGCTCGTGCGGCGGCTCGTGTCCGACGGCGGCGAGCGGCCCATCGTGGCTCCGCGCGGCGAGCCGCCGATACGGCGGCATGCGGCTGCGCCGCCCCCGCGCATTCCGCGGGAGTCACCGTTCAGCGAGGAGTGGATCGGCCAGCGAGGCCTTCTCGCCGTCGGCGTGACGGCGCTCATCCTCGCCGCTGCCTACCTCCTCAAACTTTCGTTCGAGCGCGGGTGGGTGTCGCCCCTCGCGCGATGCATCTTGGGAATGGCAGGCGGCGTCGCCGTCGCGATCGTCGGGGGGCGACTGCATGCGCGCTACCGCCAGTATGGTGCAGCCCTCATCGGATGCGGCGCGGCGATCGTCTATCTGTCCGTCTGGGCCGCAGGCAATCGCTACGCCCTGGTGGCGCCCTGGCCTGCGATCGGCGGACTCGTGGTCGTATCGCTCGCGCTTGCCGCCATCGCCGCGAAGCTCGACGTCGAGGCGCTGGGGGCCGCCGCGGCCATGGGCGCGTTCTTCGCTCCGGTCACGATCGAGACGGCCGCGCGCAACCCGGATCTCCTCCTCCTCTACCTCTTCTGCCTGGCCGTGGCGCTCGGATTCGTGGCCGCACGACGCCGGTGGCGCCTCGCCGCGTTCGTCATCTCAGCGAGCTACTTCGGACTCGGAGTTCTCGCCACCGACGGCGCCACCGCGTCCGCTGCCCTCGCCTTCGGCGTAATCGGTGGAACCGCCGGACTGTTCCTTGGCCTTCGCGAGCGGTGGTGGGAGAGCCGCGCGCTCGCCTTTGCCGGGGGCTGGACCATCGTGCACGAGGCGGGGGAAGGCCTCGGCGAGAGCTTCCCGCTGCTGGCGGCGGCGCTCGTCATGGCGGCACCAGTCTGGTGGCACGGGTTCCGGGCGCCACGTTTCTTCGCGGATGGCACGATTCCGCACCTGCGCCAGTTTCAATGGTCGTTGGGAGAAGCGTTCTACTTTCTCATGACGCCGCTCCTCGTGGCGTGGGCACTCGAACGACAGGCGCCGGCGCTGTTCGATTCGGAGCCGGGACTCCTGCCCCTGCTGATCGCGATGCCGTACCTCGCTGCCGGCTACATCCGCGTGCGGCCCGCCTTTGCGGCCGTCGGGATGACGGCGCTCGGCATTGCGATGTGGACCGGCCTGGCGGCTCCGGTTTCGGCGGTACTGCTCATTCTCCTCGCGCTCGCCGTGGCGTCGCTCGATGCGCCGCTCGGGCGCCACGATGGCCGCTGGTACGCGCTCGGAGCCGGCGCCGCGGCGCTCATGCGACTCGCCGATTCGTCCGGGATGCGGCCCGACGATGCGCCGGCCTTCGTGGACACCTGGTCGCTCGCGTGGTGGGCGGTGACGGCCGGAATTGCCGGCCTCGCCACGGGTCTCAGAAAGACCGACGATGCCGTCCCGGTCGAGGGATTGCGGGCATTCCTCTGGATCGTAGCGGGCGCCCTCCTGCTCTTCGGCGTGACCGGAGAGCTCGGCCGGCTCTTCGCGCAGCAGGTACATCCGGCCGCCACCGCGCGGCTGGCCGGCGGGCTTGCGATCAGCGCATGGTGGCTGCTCTTTGCGGGGGCGCTGGTGTCGATCGGGTTCGCACGCGCGCTCGCGCCGGTTCGTCAGGCGGGGCTCGTGGTCGCGGCACTTGCGCTGATGAAGGTCGTTTTTGCCGACCTCGCCGGTCTCGACGCGCTCTACCGCGTCGCGTCAGTGCTGATCCTCGGGTGCGTGTCGCTCGGGATCGCGTATCTCTATCACCGCCGAGCGCGTGCCGCCGGCGGGGCAACATGATGAAGGAGCACAATGTGCTGACCATGCCGTCCACACCGGCGGAGCTGGCCGGTGTCGAATGGAACGCGGTAGCGGGCTGGTACGAGCAGCTTGCCGAAGCGCCGCTGAACCTGGAGTCGCGCGACGCGTGGCTGGAGGCGTGGTCGCGCCTCGAGGAGCTGCTCACCGAGGCCGCCTCGCGCGCGATGATCGCGTATACGCTCGACACGTCGGACCTGCAGAAGGAGGCGGCCCACCTCCGTTTCTCGACGGAGATCATGCCCAGGGCCGACGAGCAGAGCGTCCGCCTTGCCCGGCGGTTGCTCGATTCCGGGCTCAGCCGAGACGATCTGGGCACCACGCTGCAGCGATTCCGCACGGCGAGCGAGATCTTCCGGGAGGAGAACGTCCCGCGGTTTGCGGAGCTCGAGGAGCTCGGCGCGCGCTATCAGCGGATCACCGGCGGCATGACGGCTGCCTGGAACGGCGAAGAGCTGCCGCTTCCGCGATTGCAGCCGTTCCTCAAGAGCCGCGACCGGGACATCCGCGAGCGCGCGTTCCGCCTGCTCACCGCGCCCTACATGGCCGAGCGCGATGCGATGGCCGGCCTCTTCGACGAGATGTACCGGCGCCGGCAGGAGGTCGCAGCGAGCGCGGGGTTCGCGAATTTCCGCGATTACGTCTTTCCGGCCAAATTCCGCTTCGATTACACACCCGCCGACTGCGAGCGCTTTCACACGGCCATCGAGGAAACGGTCGTGCCCGCCGTCGGCCGCGCGCTCGACCGCCGGCGCGAGCGGCTCGGTCTTGCGTCGCTCCGGCCGTGGGACCTGCAGGTGGACCCGTACGCCGAGCCATCGCGCCCGTTCACGACCGGTGCCGAGCTCGCCGACCGCGCGCTCACGGTGTTCGAGCGGGTCGATCCCGCACTCGGCGGGCGCTTCCGCACGATGATCGACGAAGGGCTGCTCGATCTGGAAAGCCGCCACAACAAGGCGCCGGGCGGGTACTGCGATACGCTGCAGTTCAGCGGCCGCCCGTTCATCTTCATGAACGCGGCCGGCATTCCCGAGGACGTCATGACGCTGCTGCACGAGGCAGGGCATGCGTTCCACGCGTTCGAGGCAGATCGCCAGCCGCTCATCTGGCAGCGCCATCCCGGATCCGAAGTCGCGGAGCTCGCATCGATGTCCATGGAGCTGCTCGCCTCGCCGTATCTGTCCGATGCGGGGTTCTACTCGCGCGTGGAAGCCGAAAGCGCCGAGCTCGAGCACCTCGAGGACGTGCTCATCACGCTCGCGCACATCGCATCGGTGGACGCGTTCCAGACCTGGATCTACACGAGCGGAGAGGGCGGGAGCGCCGCCGCCCGCGATGCCGCGTGGCTCCGGATCCGCGGGCGCTTCGAGCGCGGGGTGGACTGGACGGGTCTCGAGGCGGAGCGGGTTGCCCGCTGGTATCGCCAGCTCCACATCTTTCTCTATCCGTTCTATTACATCGAGTACGGGATCGCGCAGGTCGGGGCGCTGCAGGTATGGCGCAATGCCCAGCGCAACCAGGCGGAGGCGGTGCGGCGCTATCGCGAAGCCCTCGCGCTTGGCGCGACGCGGCCCCTCCCGGCGCTTTTCGACGCCGCAGGAGTCCGGTTCACGTTCGATGCCCGCGACATCGGCGCCCTCGTATCGCTGGTCGAGGAACGGATGGAAACCCTGCGCGCAGGCCTTCCGGCGGCGGCGTGAGCCGGACGGCGGCGCGGCGCCGCAGTTGCCAGCAATGGCACGGCGTGGCACTTTAGTTGCTTCACATGCCGGCGTATCCGCGCCGGCAGACATGACCCTGGGGAGAACGACTGGATGGCCAAGGAAGAAGGAATCGAGATGGAAGGGGTGGTGACCGAGGTCCTGCCCGACCGGAACTATCGTGTCGAGCTGGAGAACGGTCACACGATCCTGGCGTACGCGGCCGGGAAGATGAGCAAGTTCAAGATCCGCGTCCTCGAGGGCGACCGGGTCAGCGTCGTGCTCTCCCCCTACGATCTCACCCGCGGCAGGGTCATCTACCGGCACAAGTGACCCCACGGTTCGCGCGGGGTCATCCCGGGCGCAGCGAGGGATCTCTCAACAAAACAGCGGGCCGCTCGTATGAGCGGCCCGCTGCCTTTTCCCCGAATTTCGACCGCGGTGTGACCTTACTTCACCTTGGTCACGTTCTCCGCCGCCGGGCCCTTCTGGCCCTGCACGATGTCGAACTCGACCCGCTCACCCTCGGAGAGGCTGCGGAAGCCATCGGCCTTGATGGCGGTGTGGTGGACGAAGCAGTCCTTGTCCCCGTTTTCGGGGGTGATGAAGCCGAAGCCTTTGGCGTCGTTGAACCACTTCACCGTGCCAGTCGTGCGAGCCATTCTGTACTCCATGTTGGTTTGCCTACACCGGTCCGGATCGATCCGAAGCCGGTACATCCATGGGCACGAGCCTGTCCCGTGTCATGGAAGCCTCAAGACCCGTTCAGGCCAGGTCTGTGTATGCGTTAGGGCGCTGCTGGCTGGGGATGGGTCGAATTTCAGCGGCTAAATCTGCACATCCCGCCCGATCCGTCAAGGGGTGACCACGCTATTCCCCCGGCGGAAACCTGAGCCAGCGGGCCGCGGCCCGCGCCCATTCCGGGGTCCGCGCCCGGGCATCCGCCCCCGTGGCGCGGTTGACTGCCTGCAGGAATTCGCCGGCCGAGGGGTACCGATCGTCGACTTCGGCACCGAGGGCGCGCTGCAGGACGCGCTCGAGGTCCTCGCCGACGTCGTCCCGCTCGGCCCGCAGATCGGGGAGCTGATCGGTGGTCTGCTTCGCCAGGATCTGCTCCGGCGTCGCCCCGGTGAACGGCGGGCGCCCGAGCAACGAGAAGTACGCGACCGCCGCCAGGCTGTACAGGTCCGAGCGTTGGTCCACCCGCTCGCCGAGGAGCTGCTCCGGACTCGCGAACTGGGGCGTGCCGCTCTGGCTGGTGGCCCCGCCGAACTTCCCTTCGCCCCGGAGCGCGAGCGCGAGGCCGAAGTCCGTGATCCGGAGCCCGCCGTCCGGCTCGATGAGCATGTTCTCCGGCTTGATGTCGCGGTGCACGAGGCCCGAACCGTGCGCGTGCGCGAGCGCCGAGAGCGCTTCGCGCAGGATGCGCAGCACGGCCGGGAGCGGCAGCGGACCGCCGCGCTCGACGAGCTGCCCCAGGTTCGGCCCCTCGATGAGCTCCATCGTATACCAGATCAGCCCGGCGCGCCCGCCGATATCGTAGATGTTCACGATGTTGATGTGGTTGAGGCGCGCGGCGAGCTGCGCTTCCTTGCGGAACCGCTCCACCACGGCGGGATCACGCGTGAGCAGCGGGTGCAGCACCTTGAGCGCCACCTCGCGCTCGAGATGCAGGTCGCGCACGCGATAGACCTGGCCGAACCCGCCGGAGCCGAG
Source organism: Gemmatimonadales bacterium (assembly GCA_035759585.1). GTDB lineage: Bacteria > Gemmatimonadota > Gemmatimonadetes > Gemmatimonadales > GWC2-71-9 > CAMLLJ01. Next base: position 15,832 of record DASTUP010000126.1, read on the forward strand.
CAGCGTAAGGAGCTCGTAATCGTCGCCCAGCGCGCGGCGCAGGCGCTGTTCCCAGCGGACCCGGTCCTCCGATTCGTGCGGCCGGATGTTCGCCATCGAGACCGCCGGGAACTCGAACGACCCGGCGTCGGACGCGAAGTCCTCGAGCATCTCGATGGCATTGAGATAGCGGTCGTCCGGCGCAGGCCGCATGGCGCGCAGGATCACGCGCTCGATGGCGCGCGGGCAATTCGGGCGCAGCTCGCCGGGCCGCTTCATGAAGCGCGAATCGAGCGGCGGCTCCTGCCCGGTCACGGCGAGGTACAGGATGGCGGCGGCGGTATACACGTCGCTCGCTGGATCGCCGACGGCGCCGGCGCGCACTTCCGGCGCCATGAACGCCTGCGCCGTCGGCTTCGAGCCCGGCGGCACGGCGGGAAGCGTCCAGCTCGCAAAGCGCGCATCGGTTACCGTGCCGCGTCCCGTTGGCCCGACGAGCAGCGAGCCCGGCGCGATCCGGCGGAGTATGATGCCCGCGGCGTGTGCATGCTCGAGGGCGCCCAGGATGTCGCGCGCGAGCGAGTGGACCACGGGAATGAGCCGCGGCCCGCGCAGCACAGCGAGGTCGAGCCCTTCGCCATTGACCCAGTTCCCGACCCGATAGGCCAGGTCGCCGACGATGCCCGCGTCATAGATGTGCCGGATGGCGGGATGGTCGAGCTGCGCGAGCGCTTCCGCTTCCCGCATGAACCAGGCGCGGGTCGGGTCGTCGGAATAGAAGTTGACCCGGAGGCTCACCTGGCGCTTGAGCGTCAGGTCGAAGGCGCGGAAGAGGACGCGCTCGCGGGATACGGCGGCGATCTCGTCGAGCCGGAAACGCTCGCCGAGCACGGCTTCCGTCCGCTGGAAATATCCGGCCGGATCGGTGACGGCGCCGGGGCCCACCGCAGTTCCGCTCACCGGAACGCGCCGCGCCGCCGCTCGACGCGAGTCTCGCGGCCGCACGGCTCGAGGCTGCACCACCGCCGCTCCAGCGCGCCCTTCGGCACGGCGAAGAAGAGCGTGCACTCGTCGGCCGCACATTCGTGGACCTCGACGGCAGCGTCGGAGAGGGTGGTCGCGACGGAATGTGCGATGGCGACGAGGCCTTCCGGCACGGCCGTCGCGCCGAAGCGAAGGCGCCACGCCCCGCCTTCGCGCGTTAGCTGCTCGCGGCCGTGGGCGCGCTCGAGAAGCTGGTTGAGCGCCGAAACGACGGCGGAAGGAGCGGCGGTGCCGCCATGCAGCGCCGTGGCGAGCTCGATGAGGCGGGCCCGGAAGCGGCGCACAGTCTGGAACGGCGTCTCGTCCGCATCCGACCCGATCCGCGTGGCTTTGGCCCACCGATGATAGGCCGCGGCGTCGGGGATCCGGTCGACGACGGGCCCGCGGCCTCGGGCGGTGTTCACGAAGTCGAGCCAGAGCGCATCGCCCAGCAGGATGAATTCGGGGTCCGCCATCGAGGGTCAGTCGTCCGCGATCTCGACCGCGTTGCGCCCGCCGCGCTTGGCCTTGTAGAGCGCGGCATCCGCGGCGGCGAGCAGCGTGCTGACCGTCGTGCCGTGCCGCGGCGAATCGGCGATCCCGATGCTCAGGGTGCAGGTGCCGAACTCGGGATGCGAGCGCTGCAGCTGCCGCAGGCTTTCCTCGACTCGGGCGACGTAGGTGCGCGCCTCCTGCGGCGTGGTCATCGGCAGGATCACCAGGAACTCGTCGCCACCGAAGCGGCCGACTACGTCGAGCGTGCGGCACTGCTGCTGCAGCACGCCGCCGACGAGGACGAGGAGCCGGTCGCCCGCGGCATGCCCCATCGAGTCGTTGATGGCCTTGAAGCGGTCGAGGTCCACCAGCAGCACGCTCGTATGGACCTGGTGGCGCAGGCTGCGTGAAATCTCCGCGGAGAGCCGGTCCTCGAGCGCGCGCCGGTTGTAGAGTCCGGTGAGCTCGTCCGTCGTAGCCGCACTGTGGAGCTGCTCGACGAGCTCGGCATTCTTGAGCGCGATCGCCGCCGCAAAGGAGAGGGTCCCGGCCAGCTCGAGCTCGGGCCTTGCGTACGGTTTTTCACTGATGCGAGGGCCCAGCACCAGCACCGCCATCCGCTCGGCTCCGGCGTCGAGCGGCACCACGAGCTCGGCGCCACCGCCCACATGACGCGCAATCGCGACGTCTCCGGCTCCGGTAGAGGCGCTGCCGGCGGGAAGGGCGGCATCGAGCGGCGCGCGGGGAATTGCTTCCGAGGGGAGACGGTCGTTGAGCGAGCGGTAAACCTTGGGCACGTACGACTCGCCGACCGGACGATAGAGGCACGCCCACCACGCGAAGAACACTTCCGCCATGAAGTCGAGAATCAGCTGCTCGGTCTCCTCGGTCGAGTGCACCGAGGAGAGAAGGCGTGCCACCTGGCGAAGCGCGCGGAGCTGGAATATCGCATCGTCGAGCGCTTCCTGGCGGTCGAGCAGGATGCTCCGGAGCTCGAGCACCACGCTCAGGCCCACCACCATCGGCATGGTGATCCCGGCCATTTCCCTGGCGACCGACGGCGCGGCGTGGATGACGACTTCGGTCTCGCCGTTCGTCAGCCGGGCGGACTCTACCGCCTCCGCGAACCCTTCGGCGGGGCCCACCCGCGGGCAGGTGCCCGTGGCCGTGCGGACCGAAAACCAGATGTCCTCGGTACCGAAGCGTCCGACGAGAACAGCCCGGCAACGCTCGAAAAGCTCGCCATCCGTGCGCGAGAGGCGACAGGCGGTGGCAAAGGCGCTGGGAAGCGAGGCGAGGGTCTGGGTGGGAGAAACGCCCATAGATACGCCCAAGATAGCGAAATCCGTGCCCGGCGGCGAGCGCAGGCTTGCGTCAAATCCGTGTCGTGGGTATACTTATCCCCAGCAGACATAGCCCCTCGGGGCCCCAGGGATTTCGGAGTCTTGCCGCCTGGGTGATTAACCGTGCTAAGACCAACCGTTCCCGGATGGGCATTCGCCCTCCCGGGATTCGTGTTTTCTAGGAGCCTTGCCGGATTATGCGACCCGCCGGCGGGGCCGCCACCCGACCGTCCAGCGCCTCCCGTACATGCCGGAGGACCAGGTCCGCTGCCCGCGGTGCCGACTGCCAGCTCCGGCAGGCCTCGGCCGCCTCGGGAATCTCGTAGCCGTCTCCCCCCTCACATGCCGGATACACCCCGAAGGCCACGCGAACCGTGTCCGTCGGCCCGACCACTCCACTCCCCGCACGCCGGATATCCCCGACGATTCGCGTTCCCTCGGCACGCGACGGGTCGTACGCGAACGCGATGCCCGAAACCTGGAGGAAGGGACCGGCCCCGATGCTCCGGTCGGCGACGCCATGCTCGAGCACTTCGCGAAGGCGCCGGCCTGAGAGCGGGAAGGTGATCGTCCGGGCTTCATCCGGAAAGAGAAAGAGCGACTCGATCGTGTAGTTGGAGACGGGCCCTGCCGGGATGACGTCGTCGAGGCGGAGCGTTCCCGAATTGAGCAGGGCGACATCCGCGCCGGTGCCCGAACGCATTGCGTCGGTGACGAGCCGGCCGATCGCGCTTTCACCCTGGCGCGAGGTGGCGTCGCGCGCGTCGATCGGCTCGGCGGCCTGACCGATCACGTTCTCGGGTCCGAGGCGCTTCCGGAGGCTGTCCTGCCAGGCGGCGGTCATGCGAAGCACGGCGGTGTCCGGGCGGGTCGACGCATCGACGCGAATCAAGTTCACGGCCTGGCGCCACGCGCCCTCGGCGCCCCAGACCGTCACGAACTGCACCGACCGGCTGTTCGCGTCGGCCTTGAGTATGTGGCGGGAATCGGCAGCCTCGCTGATCGCGTGGTGCTCGTGCCCGCCAAGAATGAGGTTGAGCTCGGGCTCGCGGCGGAGGAGGGCGCGATCGGCCGTAATCGGCTGGTGCGTGAGCCCGATGATGAAGTTGGCGCCGAGACGATCGAGCGCGTCGATGGCCCGGGCGGCCGCGCTGTCCGGATCGGAGCAGCGGACGTAGCTCCGGTAGCTGCCCCGCATGGTCAGGCCAAAGAGCCCGACGAGCCGGCCGTGCATTCGCACGGTATCCCAGGGGAGCACTCCCGGAAATGCCGCTCCGCTCGCCTCGGTGCAATTGGCGGAGAGCCACTTGAATTTCGCCGCGCCGATGCGTGCCACGAGCGTGTCGCGCGCGAGCTCGAACTCGTGATTGCCGAATGTCGCGTAGTCGAGCCCGGCCGCGTTGAACGCCTCGATCATCTGGCGGCCCGAGTAGTACTTGCTCAGCAGGCTCGGCGACAGAAAATCCCCTGCGAGGAGAAAGAGCGTGGGACCCTCGGATGCGATGCGCGACCGGATCGCAGCCACGCGCGCCAGGCCTCCGGATCCGTCCGCGAGCGTATCGAGCACGTAGACGTCGTTGACGAGCAGGAACCGCATCGGATTCGTCGGCGGCGGCGCCGGCGGGAGCCCGCATCCGGCCAGCGCGAGCAGCAAGATTCCACCCCGCACCCAACCCCTCATGAGCCTTCCTCCCTCGTCCTCAGGTTGCGGACCAGCTGGGCGCTCATCGTCCTGAGCTCGGCGAGCATGACGCGGCCGGGCCAGTCGGAGCGGGCCTCGAGCACTTCGAGCATCGATCGATACCACCAGACCGTCTGCTCGGACGTCGCACGGGAGACGGTGCGCACATATTCGGCGCCGAGGCGCCGGAGCGAGGTGGCGGTGTTGCCGCAGCCCTGGATCTCCTCCGCCACGCAGATGTCGAGTGCCCGGGGCTCCGCCTCGGCGAGGTGTGCGAGGAATTCATGCTTGCATGCACGCCACGGCCGCTCCGTACCCCGCGTGTCATAGCGCGGCTCGAGGGCGTCGAGCGCGACGCCGAGCACCACCGGGCCGAACTTCTCGCGCACCTTGCTCTCGAGCTCCACGCGCTGGGCGGCCGAGGCCTCCTCGAGCGCATGGTGCAGGATGCTGGCCACCACCGTCACCTCGTCCGCGCCGTAGCGCGCCAGGATCACCGCGACGTTGGCCGGATGCGCGAGGTACGCCATCGGGCTCGTGGCGGGCGGCCGTGCGCCGTAGTACTTCGCGGAAAAGGCAAAGGCGTGACTGACGCGGTCGGAGTAGCCGTGCATGCGAACCCGTAGGAGGCGGACAGTGGACTAAACGGTGGACGGTGGCGCGGTGCGACCGCCTGCCGTCCTCACCGGATTCCCAGCAACTTATGTGTCTGCAGGCTCAGCCTCCAGCGCGGATGCGCCAGGCAGTACGCGAGCGCCGCCGACGTATTCTCCGCGAGGTGCGGACCGTCCATCGGCTGCAGGAAGAAATGGTCGAACGCGAGTGACTCGAAGCGCTCCGGCTCGGCGCCTTCCTGCGGGAAGACGAGCTTGAGCTCATTCCCGTGGCGGAGTCGGAGCGGCGCGCCCGCCTTCGGACTCACGCAGATCCAGTCGAGGCCCGCCGGCGGGTCCTGCGTGCCGTTCGATTCGACGGCAATCTCGAAACCGCGCGCATGCAGCGCATCGACCAGCGGCGTGTCGAGCTGGAGGAGCGGTTCGCCGCCGGTGCAGACCACGAGCGGCTTTCCGGCCTCGCCGGTCCAGGTGAGGGCCACCGCATGGGCGAGCTCGTCGGCCGTTGCGAAGCGGCCGCCGCCATCGCCATCGATGCCGACGAAATCGGTATCACAGAAGCGGCAGACGGCGGTGGCACGGTCCGCCTCCCGGCCCGTCCAGAGATTGCAGCCGGCAAAGCGGCAGAATACGGCCGGGCGTCCCACCTGGGCGCCCTCTCCCTGGAGCGTGTAGAAGATCTCCTTGACCGCGTAGGACATGCGGGGAAGGTAGCAGGACGCGATACCACACGCTGAGCTACGAGCGGTAGTCGACCGGATCTTCGAGGCCCGCCTCGGCGAAGCCCTTGAGGCGCAGTACGCACGCATCGCAGCGGCCGCAGGCTGCCCCTGCCGGGTCGGGATCGTAGCAGGTGCGCGTGAGTGAAAAATCGACGCCGAGCGCGGCACCGCGCTCGACGATCTCGCGCTTGCTGAGCCTGAGGAGCGGCGCATGGATGGAAAACCGCTCGCCACGCTCCGCGCCGGCCACCGTGGCGAGGTTGGCCAGTCGCTCGAATGCCGCCAGATACTCGGGCCTGCAGTCGGGATAACCGCTGTAGTCCACTGCGTTCGCACCGATGACGATGTCCTTCGCGCCAAGCACCTCGGCCCAGGCGAGCGCGAGTGACAGGAACACGGTATTCCGCGCCGGTACGTAGGTCGGCGGAACGCCGTGCCCGATCTCGTCCGCGGATCGGCCGGTGGGAACCGCGATCTCATCCGTCAGCGCCGACCCGCCGAATGCGGAGAGGTCCACGTCGATCACGAGATGCCGCGCCAGCGATAGGGCGCGCGCCACCTTCGCCGCTGCTTCGAGCTCGACGGCATGCCGCTGGCCGTATCGGAAGCTGAGCGCATGCACGTCGAACCCCTCGGCGCGCGCGATCGCGGCGGAGACGGCGGAGTCCATGCCCCCCGAAAGGAGCACCACCGCGGGCCGACGGTTCATGCGGGCTCCAGCGCCGCCTTCAGCGCGGCGTCGATCGTGGGATGCCGGAACCGGAAGCCGCTCGCGGCGAGCGCCGCCGGGACCGCTTTCGCGCTCGCGACGAGAAGCTCGTCGGCGAGCTGCCCATAGACGAGCCGCAGCGCAGCCGGCGGCACCGGCACGATCGCGGGGCGGTGGAGCGCCCTGCCGAGCGCCTTCGCGAAATCGCGATTTGTCACCGGCGTCGGCAGAGACACATTGAACGGGCCGGAGAGCGCCGGCGACTCGATGAGATGCCGCATGGCGCCGACGACGTCGTCGAGCGCGACGAGCGGCATCCACTGCGCGCCGCTGCCGATCGGACCGCCGAGTCCGAGGCGGAACGGGAGCAGCAGCCGGCGGAGCACGCCGCCCGATGCCGAAAGCACCGCGGCGAGCCGCGGATGCGCGACACGGATGCCGGCCTCACGGGCCGGATCGGCAGCCGACTCCCAGGCGATGGCGACATCCGGGAGAAATCCTTCGCCGGGTGACGCGCGGTCCGTGAGTGTCTCGTCGCCGCGATCGCCGTAGATGCCGACGGCGGATACCGAGACCAGCACCGACGGTTTCCGGTCGAGCCCCGCGATCGCGCGGGCGATGAGACCCGTGCCACGCGTGCGGCTCTCGCGAATGCGATGCTTTCGCCGGCGGGTCCAGCGGCCCGATGCGATGCTCTCTCCCGCGAGATGGACCACAGCGCTGATTCCCTCGAGCCGCGCGGCGTCGATGCGCCCCCCGGCGGGATCCCACGCGATTTCCCCCTCGCGCGGCTCGCGCCGCACGATCGGAACGACCCGATATCCCCGGGCCGCGAGGCTTCGCCGAAGGGCCGAGCCGATCATGCCGCTCGCGCCGGTAATGGCGACAGCGCCGGCCGAGCCGTCGTAGATTCCGGTCATGGTTCGTCCCGCCTTTCTGATCGCCCTGCTCGCCGGCTGTGCGCCGCACCTGGCCGCACAGTCGCGCGAGCCGTGCGTCGTCGTCCACATCGTGGATGGCGGCACCTTCGACTGCGCCGGCGGCGCGCGCATCCGTCCGATCGGGATCGACACGCCCGAGCGGAGCCAGGGCGAAATCTACGCGCTCGCCCGCGAGGCGCTCGGGACGTACGCCGGAATCGGCGACACCGTGATGCTCGAATGGGATGCCGCGCGCCGCGATCGCTACGGCCGGCTGCTGGCGTGGGTCTGGCGCGATTC
>DASTUP010000127.1:0-23373 GCA_035759585.1 Gemmatimonadales bacterium
CCGGTCGTCGATACGGGATTGCCGTCGGCGGCGGCGCTCGGGACCGCGCAGCGGAAAATCGAATTGCTGGGGCGGGAGGATTCAGTGGTCCTGACGGCCGCGGAGACGGCGTCGCTCTTCCAGCGCGGCCTCGAGCCCTACTCGCGCGCATTCTTCGATTCGATGCAGGTTCGACTCGGCGCGGGCACGATCGGCGTCACGACGATCGTCCGGACCGATCGGCTGCCTTCCGGGCTCCTCGGTCCCTTCGGCGGCGCGCTGCGCGAGCGCGAGCCGGTGAGCGCGGACGGGGTCGTGCGGGTGACGGAGCCGGGTCGCGGCGTCTGGGAGGTCCGGCGTCTCCAGTTCCGCGACATTCCGCTGCCCCGGGACGCGATCCCGCGCCTGCTCGGCCGCGCCACCGGCGATTCCGCCCGCAGCGAGGTTCCGCTCGCACTTCCCGCGCGCGTCGGCGCACTGCGGGTGCGGCCCGACGGCGTGACACTCTATCGCGAGGGGCGATGAGTCACCGGATCCTGATCGTGGACGACGAGCCCGGCATCCGCCAGGCCGTGAAGCAGGTCCTCGATTATGAAGGAATGGAAGTGCGGACGGCCGGGTCCGGCGGCGAGGCCATCACCCTCTATCCGGACTTCCGCCCGCACGTCGTCTTTCTCGACGTGAAGATGGCGGGTCTCGATGGGCTGGAGACGCTCGCGCGGCTGCGCGCGCTCGATCCCCAGGCAGTCGTCGTGATGATCTCGGGGCATGGCACGATCGCGACCGCCGTGGACGCAACGCAGCGTGGCGCCTTCGATTTTCTCGAGAAGCCGCTCGATGCGGATCGGCTCCTCGTAACGGTCCGCAACGCGATCGAGCGGGCGGAGCTCGTGGGCGAGAACCACCGGCTCAGGGAAGTCGTGAGCCGCCGCCATGCAATGGTCGGGTCGAGCCCGGCGCTCCAGGGTACGCGCGAGCTGATCGCCAAGGTGGCGCCGACCAATGCGCGCGTGCTCATCACCGGGGAAAACGGGACGGGAAAGGAGCTCGTCGCGCGCGCGCGGCACGCGGACTCGGCGCGACGCGAGCAGCCGTTCGTCGAGGTCAATTGCGCGGCCATCCCCTCGGAGCTGATCGAGAGCGAGCTCTTCGGGCACGTGAAGGGATCGTTCACGGGCGCCTTCGCCGACCGGGCCGGGAAGTTCGAGCAGGCGGACGGCGGCACGCTCTTTCTCGATGAAGTGGGCGACATGGCACTGCCGGCGCAGGCCAAGCTCCTGCGGGTGCTGCAGGAAGGAGTCGTGACGCGGATCGGCGGCTCGAAGTCCATCGAGGTGGACGTGCGCGTGCTTGCGGCCACGAACAAGGACCTGGGGCTCGAGATCGCCGAGGGGCGCTTCCGCGAGGATCTGCTCTACCGCCTCAACGTCGTCGAGATCGAGGTGCCGCCGCTCCGGGACCGCCGCGACGATATTCCGGAGCTGGTCGAGCACTTCACAGACCAGATCACCGCCGCCGGCGGGATGCCGGGCAAGCGCTTCGGCGACGAGGCCGTCCGCCGGCTGCAGCAGCGGAACTGGCCGGGAAACGTGCGCGAGCTCAGGAATGTCGTGGAGCGCGCGCTGATCCTCTCGCCGGGCAAGCTCGTCACCGCGGCGGACATCGACCTCCTCTTCCCGCCGGATGCGCGGGGCGGGGAGGACGGCGAGCCGCAGACCTTCGAGCGCTTCAAGCAGGATGCCGAGCGTTCCTTTCTCGCGACGAAGCTTCGCGAGTTCGACTGGAACGTGTCGGAAACGGCGCGGGCGCTCAAGATGCCGCGCTCGAATCTCTACAAGAAGATCGAGCGGTACGGCCTCACCCGGGACAATCCATGACCGAAAAGCCGCGTGACTGGGATCGGGAGCTCGCCGAGATCGACAAGGTCATCGCGCGCTCGCCGGACGCACCTCCTGCGGGCCGCCCGGCAGTGCCGGCCGGCCGTCCGGCGATCGCGGCAGGCGCGCCGGCGCCAGCGCCCCCGACAGCCGGGGGTCCGAGCCGCCGCGGCCGGGGTGCCGCATGGATGATGACGCTGCTCGCCGTCGCGCTCGGCGCAGCGTTTCCGTTCTGGCCGTACCTCCACCAATGCGGCTTCGGGCTCCTCGGGTATGCCGCAACGGTCGGCCTGCTCATTCTCGTGAGTGCCTGGGCCGGAGTCAGCACGTGGCGGCATCGCCTCGGGCTCGCGCATTTCCTCGCGCTCGTCACCCTTCTCTGGGGTCTCGGTCTCGCGGCGGTGATCATCCTGCCGCGCATCGGGTACGCGCGCACGGCACTGACCTGGGACTGCTGATCCGTCCCCTCCTCCTTTCCTTCTCATATCAAGACGGTACATGGCCAAGACGTTCAGGAACCTGATTGGTGGCAGCTGGACCGAACCGCGGAACGGCGCCTGGTTCGAGAATCGCAATCCCGCCGATTCCTCCGATCTCATCGGGCGGTTTCCCGATTCCGGCGCCGCCGAGATCACGGCGGCCGTCAGGAGTGCGCGGCGCGGCTTCGAGATCTGGCGCCGCACACCGGCTCCGGCTCGCGGCGACGTGCTCCGCCGCGTCGGCGACCTGCTCGTCGCGCGAAAGGAAAAGATTGCCGACGCGATGACGCGTGAGATGGGCAAGGTGCTCGCCGAAACGCGCGGAGACGTCCAGGAAGGAATCGACACCGCCTACTACGCGGCGACCGAGGGGCGCCGGCTCTTCGGCCATGTCGTCCCGAGCGAGCTCCGGCAGAAGTGGGCGATGACCTACCGCCGGCCGATCGGCGTCGCGGGGCTGATCACGCCGTTCAACTTCCCGATGGCGATCCCGACCTGGAAGATGTTCCCGGCGCTGCTCTGCGGAAATTCGGTGATCATCAAGCCGTCCGAAGACGTCCCGCACACCACGCACCTCCTCGTCGAGATTCTCCTCGAGGCGGGCCTGCCGCCCGAAGTCATCCAGCTCGTTCACGGCCGCGGCGAGACGGTCGGCAAGGCGCTCGTCGAGCATCCCGAGGTGCCCGTCATCTCGTTCACCGGCTCCACCGACACCGGCGCCATCATCGGCGAGACCTGCGGCCGCATGCACAAGCGCCTCTCGCTCGAGATGGGCGGCAAGAACGCGATGATCGTGATGGACGATGCGGACCTCGACCTGGCGCTGGAGGGCGTGCTCTGGGGCGCATTCGGCACGACCGGCCAGCGCTGCACGGCCACCAGCCGCCTCATCGTCCACCGGAAAGTGCATGACCGGTTCGTCGCCCGCGTTGCCGAGGCGGCTGAGCGCCTCCGCCTTGGCGATGGCCGCGCCGAGAAGACCGACGTCGGTCCGCTGATTCACGAGGCGGCGCGGCGCAAGGTGGAGGAGTACGTCGGCATCGGGCAGGAGGAAGGCGCCGAGCTGGTCTGCGGCGGCAAGCGGCCGGGCGGCGAGCGGCTCGGGAACGGCTTCTTCTATCGTCCGACGGTCTTCGCCGGCGTGAAGCCGGGGAGCCGGCTCGAGCAGGAAGAGATCTTCGGGCCGGTGCTGAGTGTCGTGCGTGTGAATTCGTTCGAGGAAGCCATCAAGGTGAACAACGACGTGCGCTACGGGCTCTCGAGCTCGATCTACACGCAGAGCGCCGACCGCGCCTTCCTCGCGATGCAGGAGCTCGACAACGGCATCACCTACGTCAATGCGCCGACGATCGGCGCGGAGGCGCATCTCCCGTTCGGCGGCGTGAAGGCCACCGGCAATGGCCACCGTGAAGGCGGCTGGGAGGTCTACGAGTTCTACTCGGAAACGAAAGTGTGTTACGTGGATTACTCGGGACGACTGCAGCGCGCGCAGATCGACAACTACGACTGAGTCGGATGGTTGCGCGGGTCAGAAACGGAAGCTAAGGTTCGGCGAGACGTGGTAGCGGCGCACTCGGGCGCGTCGCGTCACTCGTGACGAGGTTGGAATTCGAATGCGTCCTATGCAGGTCACGTCGGGCAAGCGGGGTCCCTCCTTCGACGAGGGCTCCCTCGATCAGTATCTCCGCGAGATCAGCCGTTACCCGCTGATTCCGCAGGAGGAAGAAGTACGCCTCGCACAGCTCATCCGCACCGGAGACGAGGAAGCGCTCGACAAGCTCGTGCGCAGCAACCTCCGCTTCGTCGTCTCCGTGGCCAAGAAGTACCAGAACCAGGGTGTCTCCCTCGCGGACCTGATCAACGAGGGGAACCTTGGCCTCATCCGCGCCGCCCACAAGTTCGACGAGACGAAGGGGATCAAGTTCATCTCGTACGCCGTCTGGTGGATCCGGCAGGCCATCCTGCAGGCGCTCGCGGAGCAGAGCCGGATCGTCCGCGTGCCCCTCAACCGCGCGGGGACGCTGCACCGCATCGGGAAGCGCTCGTCGGCGCTGCTCCAGGAGCTCGGCCGGGAGCCGACGCCGTCGGAGATCGCCGAGGGGATGGACATCTCGATGGAGGAGGTCCAGAAGACGCTCTCGATCTCGCAGAATCACCTCTCCCTCGATGCGCCGCTTACTCCGGGGGAGGACAACAAGCTCCTCGACTACCTGCCGGACACCCAGAATCCGGGCCCCGACTCGGAGACTTTCGAGCACGCGCTCACCGAGTCGATCGAGGAAGTCCTCTCCACCCTCAAGGAGCGGGAGGCCAAGATCCTGCGACTCTACTTCGGCCTCGATGGGCCGGAGCCGATGACGCTCGAGGAGATCGGCAGCCTCCTCGGCATCACGCGCGAGCGCGTTCGCCAGATCAAGGAAAAGGCGCTCAGCCGGCTGCGTCATGTGAGCCGCGCGCGCGCGCTGGAGAGCTTCCTCGCGTAGCACTCATGGCCGCCAATCCCTCGTTCGACGTCTCCACCGGTGCCGATCTCCAGGAAGTCGACAACGCCGTCAACCAGGCGCTGAAGGAGATCGCGCAGCGGTACGACTTCAAGGGCACGCACTGCACCGTCGAGTTCGACCGCGCAAAAGCCGAGATCCGGCTCGCGGCGGACGACGCGTTCCGCATGGATGCGCTCGTGGACGTCCTGCAGTCCCGCCTCATCAAGCGCGGCGTGCCCGTCAGGAACTTCAAGCTCGGTGACATCGAGCCCGCCACGGGCCAGTCGGTCCGGCGCACCGCGACGTTCACGCAGGGCATTCCCGCCGACATCGCGAAGCGCATCCAGAAGGCCATCAAGGATGGCGGCTTCAGGAAGGTGCAGGCGAGCATTCAGGGCGACGAGCTGCGCGTGACGAGTCCGTCGCGCGACGAGCTGCAGGCGGTCATGGCCATGCTGCGCGGGGAGGATTTCGGCATCGAGCTCAAGTTTGGCAATTACCGCAACTGAGCCCGGCGGGCCTGCGCCTGCGGTGTGGCGGGCGCGCGTCGTCGTTCTGCTCCTTCTCGCCGCGAGCTGCGCCACGCCGCCGCCACCCGAGCCGGAGCCGCCACCGGTGATTGCGCGGCCAGCGCCGCCTCAGCGAGCTCCGGCACCACTCCCAGACACCCTTCCCCCGCGCGATTCCACGCCGCGGGACACCGTCGTGCCGGAGCCAGCGGACGTTCCGGTCCGGATTTCGGGGCGTTCCCCCGAGATCCGCGCCGGCCTTGCGGTCGGCGCTTCGTCGGCGCGGATCGGTGGCGATGCAGCGCTTCAGGTCGAGGGACCGGCGGGGAACTTTCTCGGCGTGATCCCCGCGGGCGAAAGCTGGGAAGCGACTCCGGGCGGTGCCGGCGTCGTGCTTCGCGCGCCACGCGGCGGGAGGATCAGTGACCGGCGGATCGCAGTGCGTCCCCGCGGGCGCGGCGGATTCGTCCGCGTCGGCTCTCGCGACTATCGCGGCACGCTCGCGATCGCGCCGGACCGGACCGGGATCACGGTCGTCAACCAGGTCGAGCTCGAGGAGTACCTGATCGGCGTGGTGGGCGCCGAGATGGGGGGGCGGCCCGACGGAGATCGTGAAGCGGTACGCGCGCAGGCCATCGTGTCACGCACTTATGCGCTCAGGAACCGCAACCGGTGGCGGGCGCAGGGCTTCGACTATTACGCGAGTGTCGCCGATCAGGCGTACACCGGCGTCTCTGCCGAGAACGAGCTCGCGCGGGACGCCGTGGCGGCAACCCTGGGCCTGGCCGTGACGTATGCCGGCGCGCCGATCGATGCGTTCTTCTTCTCGACCTGCGGCGGTCGCACGGAGCTGGGGACCGAAGTCTTTCGCGCCGCGACGCGGGCGTACCTTCGGTCGGTTCCCGACGTCGATGCGAGTGGAACGGCGTACTGCGCGCCTTCGCCGAGGTTCCGCTGGCAGGAATCGTGGACGGGCGCCGAGCTGCGCCGTGCCGTGTCCCGTGGCCTCGCGGAGATCGGATCGGCGCCCGCCGGACGGGTCGTGCGGGTTCGCGATATCCGGATCGCGGAGCGCACCGCGTCCGGACGGGTCGGGCGGCTGGCGATTGCGCTGGCCGATCGCAATGTCTCCGTCGAGAGCGCGCGCGTCCGCCAGGTGCTGCGAAGCCCCGGGGGCGAGCTGCTGCGGAGTACGCTCTTCTCGATGCGGGTAACCGGGAGCGGAGGCGAAGTCGGCGGGCTCACGGTCGAGGGGTCCGGAGCAGGGCATGGCGTCGGCTTCTGCCAGTGGGGCGCCATCGGCCGCGCACGGGCCGGCCAGCGCTACGATGCCATCATCGCGGCATATTATCCGGGCACGCGTCTCGAGCGCTTCTACTAGGAGGCCGGGTGGCCGAGCGACTGAAGGTCGGAATCATCGGGAGCGGCGCGATCGTGCAGGTCGCCCACCTCCCCGTGCTGCGGAAGCAGAAGAACGTCGACGTGGTGGCCATCTGCGACACGGACCTGCCGAAGGCGCGGGCCATTGCGGAACGGTTCGAGATCAAGGATGCCTTCGACGACATCGAAGACCTGCTCGGGCACGAACAGCTCGATGCGCTCGTCGTCTGCACGCCCAATCACCTGCATGAGGCCCACATCCTGGCCGCCCTCTCGGCCGACCTCCACGTGCTCGTCGAAAAGCCCCTCGCCCTCACCGCGGCGAGCGCGCAGAAGATCTTGCGCGCTGCCGAGAAGCGGGAACGCGCCGTACTCGTGGGGATGAACCATCGCTACCGTCCCGACGCGCAGATCGTGCGGAGCTTCGTCCAGAGCGGTGAGCTCGGGATGATCGACAGCGTGCGCGGGAGCTGGCACGTCTTCCGGCCCAGCCGCTCGCAGCTCGGATGGCGGCAGCGGCGCGAGTTTTCGGGTGGTGGCGCCATGCTCGACCTCGGGCTCACCGTGCTCGACCTCGCGCTCTGGCTCGCGGGAAACCCGGTTCCGGAGCGCGTGACCGCCTCACTCGACGGAACGAAGGCGGAGCGCAGCGTGGAGGAAGCCGGCTCCGCATTCGTCATCTGCGAGAACGGGACGTCGATCTTCGTCGACGTCACCTGGCGGCACTTCGGGGCGGGGGAGCGATTCGGCGTGGGTGTCCGGGGCAGCCGCGGCACGGCGGCGATCAACCCGCTCACCGTCTGGAAGGAGCTCAACGGCGTCGCGGTGGACGTCTCGCCGACGGGATCGATGGGACGGGAGAACCCGTTCACCGCATCCTACCGCGCTGAATGGGCCCATTTCGAAGCGATCGTCAAGGGGGAGTCGAAGCCTCCGTCGCTGCAGGAGCACGTCACGCTCCACAAGCTGCTCGACGCGATCTATCGCTCGGCCGCGGAGGCGAAGTCGGTCACCGTCTAGGCGATGATCGCATCGGCGTCCGCCGACGTTTCTGCGCGGGCGATCAGGTCCGCGACGGTCAGGTCCATGAAGAAGGCGCGCGTCGTCTCCTTCACATCCTTCCACCGCCAGTGGGCGCCGCACGGCGCTTCGTCCCGGCAGCGCTCCCGTCCCATGATGCAGCGATGCTCCGAAGCGACGAGGAACGGCGCGACGATCTCCGCGAGGCGGAGTTCCGCTCCTCCTGCCGCGAGCGTGTACCCACCCCGGGCCCCTCGCACCGAGCTCAGCACGCCGAGCGTGCCGAGCTGGTGGAGGGTCTTGGAGAGGTAGTTCTGGGGCGCACCGAGTGAGGCCGCTATCGCCGAAACCGGGATCGGTCCCCCGGACTCATGCTCCGCGATGTAGCACACTGCGCGGAGCGCGTACTCGGCGGTCTGCGGGAGCGAGACCATCGCTCAGTGGCTCGCCATGTGCGCCGGCGTCCCCACCCGGATGACACCGACCGCACCCTTGTTCGCATCGGCAAAGGCTTGGGTCACGAAGGCATAGTTGCCGGTGCCGCTGTATCCCTTGGCGAACTCCATCTCGAACACCGCCCCGCCGCCCGTCGGCACCATGTAGGTCTGCACGCCTTCGATGACCTGGTCCACGTTGCCGCCGGGATAGACGCGGTCGAAGATGGTGCCGACGACGTGGAAGTCGCTCCGGATGTTCGGGCCCGCGTTCATCACGAAGAGGCGGACCACGTCGCCCTCGTCCACCTGGAGCGGGGCATCCTTGTATTGGAAGGCGCGGCCGTTGAACACGACGTACTTCGGCGTCGCCTCCTGCATCGCCGCCCAGTCGCCCTCCCTGATCGTGCTGTCCATCACGGAGCCTTTCGGGTAGAAGTCGCTCTGGACCAGCACGAACTCCTTGTCCGCCTTCGTCGGCCAGCCGTCACGCGGGTCCACGATGATCGGCAGGTACATACCCTGGGCGATGTGCATCAGGACCGGAGGCGTGCCGCAGTGCACCATGAATACGCCGGCCGTCGTCGCCTCGAACTCGAAGGAAAGCGAATCCCCGGGGGCGATGGACTTCATCGCGTGATCCATCGGAATCTTCGAAGCGTGGAAATCGATCGAGTGAGGGACGTCGACCGCTTCGTTGACCAGGTTGATCCGGACCAGGTCGCCCTGGCGCACGCGGATGACGGGCCCCGGGACCGTGCCGCCGAATGTCCGGCCGACGTATCTGACGCCTTTCGAAATCTCGACCGTGTCGTGCGTCATCGGGATCCGGAACTCCTTGACGGCGGCGCGCGATGCGGGCCGGACCGCGGCGTCGTAGACCGGCGTGACCGCCGTCTTCGTCACACCGAAATCCACGCGCTCGACGTGCCGGGTGCGGGAGGTACTGGTGGAAAAGAGGGTGGTGGTGCCGACCGCGAGGATTCCGACGGCGGCGATCGTGAGCTTCAGGGACTTGAGCATCGTGACGTCCTCGGCGTTAAGGCCATCGCCCCAGTGGCGGTGATCCGATTTCCTGCACCGAGGATACGAATGGGGAGTCTAAAGGTTCGTTAAGGGAAGATGAAAGAAACTTCACCCGGAAGTGCGGATTCCAGGCGACGGACCTGCAGCGGCGAGCACCCTGCCGGTCAGCTCGATCGCGATTGCTGGAGCGCCTCGCGAGCCTCAGTGAAGGCGGGTGCCGATTGCAGGGCGCGCTCGAAGGCGGCTGCCGCCTCGGTCCGCTCGCCGCGCTGGAGATGCAGCAGGCCCCGGCTGTAGGCGTTGAGGGCGTCCGTGGGAATTGCGCGCTCCGGCGCCTTCGGCGCAGGCGCCTCGAGGGTCCCCGCGATTCGCCTCGCGAGCGACTGCAGCATCGCGTAGAGCTCCCGGCGGTCCCGGAGCGCAGGATCGTTCGACACCACATCCACGATCCGGCCGCTTTCAGTGTCGATGACGCGCGCGTCGAGCCGGAAGCGGCCGTAATGGTCGATGAAGGCACCCAGGACCACGTACCGCGCGCCGAGCGCCTTGCCCGTGCTTGCGGCCGTCGCGGCGTCGATTGCGCTCGAGCCTTCGGTCTGCGGCCGCGGCGCGGCGGTGACGCGGCTGCGCGCAAGTACGTCGAGGCCCGGGTTCCCCGTCAGCTCCGAGATCAGCAGGGCCTGCAGTCCGAGCTCGAGCGCGTCGAACACCTCGCGGTCCTGCCCGTACGACCCACCGTTCTCGAACGGCAGTACCGCCACGGACGGACGCGCTTCCTGGGCCGCCGCGCCCGCAACGGGCAGGGCGGTCGCAAGGAGAAGGATCGAGAGAGTGCGCCGCATGGCCAGCTCCTTCAGAGAGAGAACGTCAGACCTTCGACCGCTGCATCGACGACGAGGTTCGGCGCGCATTTCGCCGCGTACGCCCGCGCGTCGGCCAGGATCCGGTCCATCGTCGTATCGTCGTGCTCCGGCTCGAAGTGAAAGAGAATGAGCCGGTGTACGCGCGCGTCGCGTGCCAGATCCACGGACTCGCGGGGCGTCGAGTGACCCCACCCGGCACGCGCCGCGATCATCTGATCCACGTACATCGCGTCGTGGATCAGGGTGTCCACTCCTTCGAGGTGCTGCACCAGCTCGTTGCGCCAGTGCGGCCCCACCGGGTAGTTCCCACCCGGCCCAAGCTCGTTATCCGTGAGGTAAGCAAATCTCCGGCCACCCTGCGCGGGCTCGAGGATATAGCCGAGCGTCGTGCCGGGATGCCGCAATCGCACGGCATCCACCTTGAACCCGGCGATCTCGAACTTGCCTGCGGTCACCTCCAGAACCTCGATGCGCGCCGCGAGCGCCCGCAGGGGGACCGGGAACACCATCGGATCCATTTGCCGGCCAAGGATGTCTTCGAGCGGCACGCCCTCCTGGGCCGCACCCCGGATGCACACTTCGTTGCCCCTGGCGCTGAGGGGCTTGAAGAAGGGGAGTCCCTGGATGTGATCCCAGTGCGTGTGCGTGAGGAGGAGATCCGCGCGCAGGGCCTTGCCCTGCAGCTGCTGCATGAGGTCGTGCCCGAGGCCGCGGAGTCCGCTGCCCGCGTCGAGGATGACGAGCCCTGAGCGGCCGTTCGTGACGCTGAGGCAGGCGGTGTTGCCGCCGTATCTGGCGGTGGCGGGACCGGGCGTCGGGATCGACCCGCGGACGCCCCAGAACCTGACGAGGTGGCTCACGCGGGTCGAGCGTGAACGGGATGGATCATGATTGCAATTCCGCCTTCGCGACGCCGCCCCTCCACGGTGACGCTCACCGGTGAGGGGTGAGGACCGTCACGAGCGGCGCACCGCCATCATGAGCGAGCGCCGGTCCTTCAGTGTGATCTCCCGGCGCGTCACATCGATGATGCCGCGATCCACGAGGTTCCGCATGGTACGGGAAACGGTCTCGCGGCTCGAGCCGATCATCTGGGCGATCGTGTGGTGCGTGAGCTTGCGGGTGATGCGGTCGCCGCCCTCGTCGTCCGCCATGCGCAGCAGCAGGTGGGCGACGCGGCCGTTGACGTCGAGGAGCACCAGACTCCCGATCTTTTCGTCCGCGCGCCGGAGTCGGCGCGAGATCTCCTTGAGGAGGGAGATCGCCACCTCGGGCGATTGCCGGAGCCGCGCGTGAAAATCCTCCCGCCGGAGGACGAGCAGATTCGAGTCTTCCATCGCGATGACGTGCGCCGACCTCGGCTCTTCGTCGATGACCGACATCTCGCCGAAGAAGCTCCCTTCGCCCAGCACGGAGAGGATGACCTCTCTCCCGTCCTCCGCGATGAGCACCACCTTCACCTGGCCGGCTGCGACGAGGTACATCGCGTCTCCAGGATCGTCCTCGAACACGATGACGCTGCCCTTGGGATAGCTGCGCTCGCGAGCGAGATCGGCGAAGGACTGGATGTCGGCCTCGGAGAGGCCGGAGAACAGCGGAACCCTCTTCAGAACCTCGACGGGGGAGAATGCCAAGGTCGCCTCGCGGTGCCCGGGGAGAGGAAAAACTCGCAAGTTCAAGTGGGGATATTATTTGCGATTGGGGGGGCTGTCAAATGGAGTCCGGAGTCCACCCACTTCCGATGCCCGGGCCCCCGGCCCGAGCCCCACCCACCCGTTGCTCCAACCCCTCCCGCCGAGCTAAATTCCACGGCTATCGAAAGTTCAGTACCCGCCCGCCGCCCGCGGGCTTTCAATCAGGAGTGACCCGTGAAGGCCGATCTGCATCCCCAGTACAAGAAGCTGACCGTCGTCTGTGCCTGCGGCAACCAGTTCGAGACGCGGTCCACCTCGGACAGCATCCATGTCGAAGTGTGCGCGCAGTGCCACCCGTACTTCACGGGCAAGCAGCGCCTCGTCGACACGGCCGGCCGCGTCGACCGCTTTCGCCGGAAGTACCAGAGCGAGTCCGCCAAGGCGTAAGTCATGGAGGCCAGACTCCGCCAGGCGCTGCAGCGGGCGGAGGAGATTGCCGACGCGCTCGCCGATCCAGAGGTCGCGCGCGATCAGTCGAAGCTCCGCGGACTCGGCCGCGAGCACACCCGCCTTGCCCCGGTAGTGCGCGCGGCCGAGCGCCTCAGGCGCCTGCAGGACGACCTGAATCAGGCTCGGGAGATGGCCACGGAGGCCGATCCCGAGCTTGTCGCTTTGGCGAATGCCGATCTCGACCGCATCCCCGCCGAGATCGCAGGCGTCGAGGCCGAGCTGCACGACCTGCTCCTCCCGCGCGACCCGCACGATGATCGCGACGCCATCCTCGAGCTCCGCGCCGGCACCGGCGGCGATGAAGCGGCGCTCTTCTGCGCCGATCTCTACCGCATGTACCAGCGCTTCGCGGAGCGCCACGGGCTCGCCTGGGCACCGATGACGGTGAGCGACGGAAACGTCGGCGGGCTCAAGGAAGCGATCGTTGCGGTGCGCGGGCCCGATGCCTACGGACTCCTCCGGCGCGAATCGGGTGTTCATCGCGTCCAGCGCGTCCCGGCCACCGAGACGCAGGGCCGTATCCACACATCCGCCGCAACCGTGGCCGTGCTGCCGGAAGCGGAGGAGGTGGACGTGAAGATCGATCCGAACGACCTCAAGATCGACGTCTTCCGTTCCTCCGGCCCCGGCGGCCAGAGTGTCAACACCACCGACAGCGCCGTGCGTATCACCCATCTTCCGACCGGGCTGGTGGTGCAGCAGCAGGACCAGAAGTCGCAGCTGCAGAACAAGGCCAAGGCGCTCGAGGTCCTCCGGGCGCGTCTGCTCGACCGGATGATCGCGGAGCAGGAGTCCGCCCGCGCGAGCGAGCGCCGGGCAATGGTCGGTACCGGCGACCGCTCCGGAAAGATTCGGACCTACAACTTTCCGCAGAGCCGCGTCACCGATCACCGGATCAACCTGTCGGTGCACAATCTCGCGGACGTCCTCGGCGGGCGCCTGGACGAGATCGTCGACGCGCTCCGGATGGCCAGTCGGGCGGAGCAGTTCGGTGATTGACGTGGAGCGCACCGTCGGAGCGGCGATCGAAGCTGCCGCGGGAACGCTCAGGTCGGCAGGCATCGACGAGCCGCGGCGCGAAGCGGAGCGCCTCTGGGGGGGGCTCAGGCGCGAGGGCCGGAGCGCCGCGATCCTCGCGCGGAACGAGGCGCTCGTGCCCGGCGACGAGCGGGCCTACGCCGATGCCGTCCGTCGCCGGGCGGCGGGTGAGCCGCTGGCCTACGTGACCGGGTGGTGCGGGTTCCGCATGCTCGAGCTGCGGGTGGACCGGCGCGCATTGATTCCGCGGCCCGAAACGGAGCTCCTCGTCGAGCTCCTCCTCCGGCGCGTCTCGAGCGGAACCGTCGCCGATATCGGCACCGGCACCGGGTGCATTGCGCTGAGCCTCCTGACCGAGGGGCGATTCGATCGCGTCCATGCCGTCGACGCTTCGCCTGCTGCGCTCGCCCTCGCGCGCGAGAACGCGGCGCTGGTCGGGAGCTCGCCCCATTTCGTTCGCGGCCATCTCGCGACCGCCCTGGCGGCCGATTCATGTGACGCACTCATCTCGAATCCGCCCTATCTTACGGTCGCGGAACATGCGGCGCTCGAGCCCGCCGTGCGCGACTGGGAGCCGCCCGGAGCGCTCGCAAGCGGACCCGACGGCATGCGCGCCACCGAAGGCATTCTGACCGACGGGATCCGTGCCGTGCGTGCCGGCGGCTGGATTGCCCTCGAGCTCGATGCGGCCCGGGCGCAGCTCGCCGGAGAATGCGCCGCAGCGGCGGGATGGATCGGCGTCTCGATTATCAATGACCTGTTCGGACGCGAGCGCTACCTGCTCGCACAAAGGAGTGAAGCGTGATCTGGGAAAAGGCGCAGGACCTCGGGCGGCAGATCGGGCAGTCGGCGGAATACCAGGCGCTTCGGCGTGCCGAAAGCGCGCTGCGCGACGATGCGGAGACGGTCGCGAAGCTCGACCGGATTCAGCAATTCGCCCGGCAGATGGATCAGCAGCTCGCCACGGGCCAGATGCCGGATGCCGCAACGTCGGAGGCGTACGAGGGTGCCGTGCGGGAGCTCGAGACGAGCGTCACCGGGCAGGCCTACGTCGTCGCGCGCACCAACTTCGACAAGCTGATGACCCGCGTCAACGAGCAGATCGCGGCCGGGATGGAAAAAGGGGCGACGAGCAGCATCATCACCCTCTCGTGAGCGGCTTCTTCCTGGTCCTCGAGGGTCCCGAGGGGGCGGGCAAGACGACGCTCGCCGCGGCGCTGATCGAGCGAATCCGCAGCCTGGGCCTCGACCCGGTTGCGGTGCGCGAGCCGGGAGGCACCCCGCCGGCCGAGCATGCACGCCGGGCCCTGCTCGATCCCGAGTCCCGCCTCGAGCCGCACGTCGAGCTGCTCTTCGTTGCGGCGGCGCGGGCACATCTCGTGCAGTCGATCATTCGGCCGGCCCTCGCAGCCGGCCGAATCGTCGTTTCGGACCGGTACGACCTGTCCACGGTGGCCTATCAGGGGGCCGGTCGGGGCCTTCCGGCCGAAACCGTGGCAGCCGTCAATCAGGTGGCTACCGGCGGATTGCGGCCGGATCTCACGCTCGTCCTCGACGTTCCTCCCGCGGTCGGGATTGGCCGGCAGCAGGAGGCGGGGAAGAGCCGGGACCGGTTCGAGCGCGAGGGCCGGGGTTTTCATGAGCGGGTGTATCAGGCCTACCGGACGGCCCGGGGACCCGGTGTCCGGCAGATCGACGGGACCGGATCACCGGAGGCCGTCCTGAGCGCCGCCTGGAGCGCGCTGGCCGACGCACGGCCGGAGACGTTCGGCGGAGCCCGGGATTACATTACGAAGACCTGATTGCGGCGCAGAACGCGCCGCGTGCACGTCTGGAGGCAGGCATGAAGCATCGCTGGGGGGTCATCGGTTTCGTCGCGGTCATCTCGTTCGCCAGCGGGGGATTCCTGCTGCAGCGGAGCGTCCAGGCGGACGCCGCGTCGGAGGAAAGCCTGTTCGACGACGTGATGTCGCACGTGAACAACTACTACGTCGATTCGCTCGGGAACGCGGATCTCTACCGGCGGGCCACCGAGGGCATGCTCGACCAGCTCCAGGACCCGTATTCGGTGCTGCTCACGGGAGAAGATTACCGGGCCCTCACCGAGCAGACCACCGGCAACTACGGCGGCCTGGGCATCCAGATCGATGTGCGCGATGGGTGGATCACGGTCGTCGCGCCGCTGCCCGATACGCCGGCCGAGCGCGTCGGCATCGAGAGCGGCGACCAGATCATCCAGATCGAGGGAGAGTCGACCGAGGGCTGGAAGAGCGACCAGGCGGTCAAGGCGCTGAAGGGTGAGCCCGGGAGCAAGGTGCGGATCCTCGTGCGCCGGGTGGGCGTCGCACAGTCGATGCCGTTCGAGATCGAGCGTGCGCTGATTCACGTCCGCTCGGTCCCTGCCGGCACGCTTTTCGACGGCGGCATCGGGTACATCCAGCTCACGCCCGTGGCCGAGACGTCGGCCGAGGAGCTGCGCAGCGAAATCACGGCGATGCGCGAGAAGGGAATGCGGGAGATGGTCCTCGATCTTCGCCGCAATCCCGGCGGGCTGCTCGATCAGGGCGTGGAGGTGGCGGACCTCTTCCTCGATCCGCGTGACGAGATCGTCTCGACCCGCGGCCGGGCGCGCGGTTCCTCGCGGACCTATGTCGACGAGAACAAGCAGCTCTGGTCGGATCTGGCCATCGTCGTCCTCGTCGACGAATTCACCGCGAGCGCCGCGGAGATCATTGCCGGAGCGCTGCAGGACCATGACCGCGCGGTCGTCGTCGGCTCGCCGACCTTCGGGAAAGGCCTCGTCCAGACGCTCTACCCGATGGCGGATGGCGTTGCGCTCAAGCTGACGACCGCGCGCTGGTATACGCCGAGCGGCCGCACGATCCAGCGCGAAGCGGAGAACGAGGAACAGCAGGCGCTGCAGGCCATGCGCGAGAGCGGATCGGTCATCGACAGCGCCGTGCCGGAGCCGGACACCTCCATCAAGGCGCGGCCGGTCTTCCGCACCGATGCCGGTCGCATCGTCCGCGGGGGCGGCGGCATCGTACCGGACGTGCTCGTCCGTCGCGATTCCCTCACGAGCGCCGAGCGGGAGTTCGTCCGCGTGCTCGGGGACAAGGTTCCCGCCTACCGGGACGTGCTCACACGGTATGCGCTGGAGATGAAGGAGGGCGGCGCGCTCGAATCTCCCGCGTTCGACGTAACGCCCGAGATGCGCCGGCAGGTGCAGACCCGCCTGCGGAGCCGCGGCGTGGACATCAGTGACGAGGTCTTCCAGGGCGCCAGCGACCTGGTGGGCGAGCAGCTCGGCTACGAGATCGCACGATACGTCTTCGGGCGCTCCGCCGAGTTCCAGCGGCAGGCGGAGGATGACGCGCAGATGCAGAAGGCGCTCGAGCTGCTGCGCAACTCCGAATCGCCGGAAGACCTCCTCAGCCTGGCGACCCAGCAGGCCGGATCGGCCCGGGCCAGCAACTGACCGGACGCATCGCCGTCGTCGGCGCCGGGCGGATGGGAGCGGGGCTCGGCCTCGCCCTCTCGTCCCGGGGATACGAAGTCAGCCATCTCGTTCGCAGCGAACGCCCCGTGCCCGAAGGCACGGGGCGTTCGCTTGGCATGTCCGAGTGGCGGCGCACGGTCGCCGCATCCCAGGTCCTGATCGTCGCGACGCCGGACTCGGCCATCACCCCCGCAGCCCAGCTTCTGCGTGGCCTCGGAACGGTGACGGCATCGCACATCGTGCTGCACCTTTCGGGGCTGCACGATCGCACCGCACTCTCCCCGCTGCTCGACACGGGCGCGGCGCTCGGCTCGCTGCATCCGCTGCAGGCCGTTTCCGATCCGGGGACGGCGGCGGCACGCCTTGCGGGCGCCTACGCCGGCGTCGAGGGAGACGCGCGGGCAATCGAGTGCGCCGAACGACTCGCGCGGGCGGCCGGCATGATTCCGGTGCGCCTCCTGCCGGCGGCGAAGCCGGGCTACCACGCCGCGGCAGCAATCACGTCGAACTTGACGGTGGCGCTGTATTCGCTCGCCCTGCGGGTGGCGACCGAGGCCGGCGTGCCGGCTGACGACGCGGGGCGGATGTACCTGGGATTGTTGCGGGGAACCGTCGAAAACCTGGCGGCGGGAAGCGTCACGGAAGCCCTGACGGGAGCCATCAGGCGAGGCGATGCGGAGACGGTGCGTGCTCACCTGCGCGCGCTGGCACCACGTGACCGTACGATCTATCGCCTGCTCGGAATCGAGGCGCTCGAGGTGGCACGGGATGCCGGCCTCCCGGAGGACGCCGTGTCGGCCGTCCGCCAGGCACTGGAAGACGGGCGCTAGCGCTGGTCCACGATCCGGACGCCGCGCGGAACGTCGAAGGCGAACGTCTCCGCGGCGATCGCTTCGTTGGTGCGCACCTGCGAGAGCGTGATCGTGCGCGTGCCGCCCCGCCGCTCCGTGATCTCGAGGCGGCGCGGGAGGTGGTCCTGCCGATCGAGCCACACGAGTGCGCGGCTGAATGGAAGCTCGGCGGTGATCGGAATCAGCTCCACGACGTCCACCGGTCGTCCCCCGATGCGGTCGGCGCGCAGGTAGCGCATGCGATAGCGCTCGGCCGGCTTGTCGAGGATCCACGAGAGCACGTTGAAGCCGTACACGGGTCCGCTCGGCAGCGGCATCCGGATGACCTGTCCCGGTGCCGTGCTCGGCGTGTAGACCCAGATCTGGCGTCCATCGATCACGATCGCATCGCCCGCCGGATCGACGAAGCGCATGGCGAGCCGGTTCTGGCCGGCCTGCACCAGGTTGCCCCGGCTGTCGAACGTGCCGATGAGCGAATCCTCGATGCGCTGCTCGAAGTCCGCGCGCAGTGAAGAGAGGTCGGCATAGGCGCGCGCCGCGCGACCGACGACGTCTCTCGCATTGCCCTGCGCTTCCGCCGGCTGCGCCTGCAGCGCGAGCACGGCGAGCGCCGGCATCCAGATCTGCATCAATCTCACGTCTGCACTCCCATCGGTTCAGCGACGCGCCGTCCGATCGCTCCGGCGACCGCTCGCGCCTCGCGCATGAGCTGATCAAACTCCGCCCCATCGAGCGTCTGCGAGCCGTCCGACAGGGCCTGCTCCGGGTGCGTATGGACCTCGATGAGCAAGCCGTCGGCTCCGGCAGCCACCGCCGCACGCGCCATCGGCGCAACCAGATCCCGGCGTCCCGTGCCGTGGCTCGGATCCGCCACGATCGGGAGATGCGACAGCGAATGAATCACCGCAATCGCGCTCACGTCGAACAGGTTCCGGGTTGCCGGATCGAAGCTCCGGATTCCCCGCTCGCAGAGGATCACGTCCGGATTGCCCTCGGCCACGATGTACTCCGCGGCGAGGAGCAGCTCCTGGATCGTCGCTGCAATGCCCCGCTTCAGGAGGATCGGCTTCCCGGCCCGCGCGGCGCGACGGAGCAGGGACGTGTTCTGCATGTTCCGCGCGCCGATCTGGACGATATCCGCCACCTCCGCCACCGGATCCACGCTCTCCGCATCGAGCGCCTCGGTGACGATGAGCAGGCCGCTTGCTTCCCGCGCCCGGGCGAGCAGCTCGAGGCCCGGGAGCCCCATTCCCTGGAATGAATACGGCGAGCTCCGTGGCTTGAAGGCGCCCGCACGAAGGACACTCGCGCCCGCCTTCCGGACGAGCGCCGCCGTTTCGAGGATCTGCGTTTCTCCCTCGACCGAGCAGGGTCCGGCCATCACCACGACCTCATTCCCGCCGACGACCACCCCGCCTGCCAGCCGCACCACCGTGGGCTCGGCTCGCCACTCCCGCGACACCTGCTTGAACGGCCTCGTCACGTGAATGACATCCTCGACGCCCGGGATCCGGGTGATGCGGGCGCTGTCCACGCGGCCTTCGTTGCCCACGATTCCGATCGTGGTCCGCTGGCGGCCGGGAATCGGGCGCGCCTCGAGCCCAAGCTCCTGGACCGCCGCGACCACCCGGTCAACGTCCTCCTGGGAGGCGTCCCGGCGCATCACGACGAGCACAACCGAGCCTTGGGCAAGGGACGTGCCGCGGGGCGGGGATGCTTCCACCGCCCGCAGGGAGTCATGCCACCTCGCGCTCGCCGAGCCGTACGCCCACGATCGTGGACACGCCCGGTTCCTGCATGGTGACACCGTAGACGGCATCGGCGGACTGCATCGTCCGCGGATTGTGAGTTATGACCAGGAACTGGGTGCCTGCCTTGAACTCGTCGAGCAGGCGCGTGAACCGGCCGACGTTGGCGTCGTCCAGCGGCGCGTCGACCTCGTCCATGAGGCAGAAGGGGCTTGGCTTGGTGAGGTAGATGCTGAAGAGCAGGGAGACCGCGACGAGCGTCCGTTCCCCGGACGAGAGCAGATGGATGCGCTGCGTCCGCTTGCCGCGCGGGGCGGCGTGAATCTCGATCTCGCTCTCGAGCGGATCTTCGGCGCTGGCGAGGCGAAGCTCGCATTCGCCGCCTCCGAACAGCGTCGTGAAGACGCGCTGGAAGTTCGCCTGCACGGCCGTGAAGGTCTGGAGGAAGAGGTCGCGCGCCGTGCCGTCGATCTCCCGGATGGCGAGGATGAGCGACTGGCGCGCGCTCACGAGGTCGTCCCGCTGCGCCATGAGGAAATCGAGGCGCTTGCTTTCCTCGGCGTGCTCTTCGACGGCGAGTGCATTCACGGGCCCGATCGACTCGAGCGTCGAGAGGATGCGATTGGCCTCCGCCTCGAGTGTCTCGAAATCGAGGTCGAGCAGCGATACGCCTTCGAGAAGCTGTTCGAGTGGCTTCCGCCACTCGTTCTCGATGCGCTCACGGATTCCCCGGCGGAGACCGGCGGCTTCCGTGAGGCGGATCTGGATCGCGTGGCTCTCCTCGGCGTAGGCATCGACCCTGGCCCGGAGATCGTGCAGCACGCGCTCGGCGGCGGCGAGCGCGCCGGCTGCAGCGCTGACCGCGCGCTCGGAGGCCGCACTGGCGCCGTCCAGCTCGGCCAGCGTCGCCGCGGCGGCGTTCCGCTCCTCGGCCCATGCACTCCGTCGCGCTGCGAGCCCCGCGCCATCCGCTTCGAGCCGGGCCAGCTCCTCGGCGAGGCGCTCGATCGCCGCCTGCGCCTCGCTCCGCGTGCGCTCGGCGCGCTCCGCGCGATCCGCGGCGGATCGCAGCCGCGCCGCGACGTGCGCCTCCTGCACCTGCCACTGCGCCCGCGCTTCGCGCACCGATTCCTGCTCGCCCTCCAGCTCGGCCAGGCGCGCGCGCGCAGCACCGAGCGCTTCCTCGAGCTGGGCGCCCAGGCGCTCGCCCTCGAGCAGCATCCGATCGATTTCCCCGAGCCGCTGCTCGGACGTCGTGAGCCGCTCCGTCACGCGCGCCACCTGGGTCTCCGAATCGGCAAACTCGCGGGAGAGGTTCGCGAGCACCCGCATCGCGTCCTCGCGCGCCGCGATGGCCTGCCGCTCGGTATCGCGCGCAGCCTCGGCGGCGGCGCTGGCGGCGGCGAGCGCACGCTCGGCTTCCGCGAGCTTCCCGGTCGTGGTCGAGAGCGCGGCGCCGGCCGTCTCGAGCGCCGTGTCGGCCGTGGCGACGTCCTGCACGAGTGTCGCAAGCTCGGCGCGACGGCGGAGCGGGCCGGAGGGCGCGCCGGCACCGGAGAGGAAGATCGCGCCACTCGCACGGCGCAGCACGCGGCCGGCGCCGTCGAGGACCTGGGACCCGGCAAGGGCCGCGCGGACCCACGGCTCGGCGGGACCGCTCACCTCGAGGCCGCGGTCGGCGGGGCTCGCATCGCCCTGAACGGCGGGGCCTGGATCCAGCGGCAGCAGCACGAGGGCGCCGGGCTGGTGCTCGCCGTGCCAGGCCTGGATCGCGCTCACGGCGCGCTCGTCCCGCACGAGCACGGCGTGCATCCACTCACCGAGCAGACGCTCGGCGAGCTCGGCGCCTTCACGCGGCGCGGTGACGAAATCGCTGAGTGGACCGAGAACCGCGTCGCCGAAGCGCGCGCGGGCGCCGAGCAGTGCCGCAGCGGCAGGCGCAAGGCCGACGCGATCGCGCTCCAGCTCCTCGAGCGCGTGGCGGCGCGCGGTGAGCTGCGCCAGTGTCTCTTCGGCCTGCCGGCGTGCCGCGCGCTGCATCGCCTCGTGTTCGCGCGTCTCGGCAACGAGGTGGCGCGCCCGCTCCGCGACATCGGCCGCGCGGCGCGCTTCATATGCCTCGAAGCCGGCCCGCTCGACGAGGTGATCGCGCCGGCGCTGCGACACGACGAGCTCGCCCTGCAGGGCGCCACGGTGCGCAGCGGCCTGGGCCGAGCGCTCGCGGAGCGACTGGAGCTCGCCCTCCAGCGCGGTGCGTTCGCCCTCGAGCGACCGCAGCTTCTGCAGGTGGCCCTGCAGGTCCTGCTCGCTCTGCCGCACCAGGTTCCGGGCCTGGGCCAGACGCGCGCGGCTTTCCTCTTCATGCGCCGCGCGTGCCGCAAGCTCCTCCTGAATCCGGCCGTGCTCGGCCGTGGCTTCGTCACGCTCGGACGTGGCGGCCGCAAGCTCGCCGGCCGCGAGATGCGCGCGCGCCTCCATCTGCGCGCGCTCTTCGGCCGCGCGCACGCGGCGCGACTCGAAATTGGCGATCCGCTCGGCGGCCAGATTCAGCTCGCCCTCGAGCCGGCCGACCTCGAGTCGGATCCCCGCCACGCGCTGCGCCAGCTCGAGTCGCGCGGTTTCGGCGGACTCTCGCTCCAGCGCAGCGTGGTCGCGTGACGTCTCCGCCTCGGCGAGCGCCGTCCGTGCGGCGGGAAGCTGCTCCCCGAGCTCCGCGTAACGCGCTTCCATCCCGGCGACTTCCTCACTCAGGCGATCGAGCTGCCGGCGCGCCAGCGTCACCTGCACGGCGAACTTCTCCTCGGAAAGCTTGGCATGCCGCTCCGCCTTGCCGCGCTGGCGGGCCAGGCTCCGCAGCTGCGACTGCACTTCGGCGATCAGGTCCTCCACCCGCTGGAGGTCCTGCGCGGTCTCGTCGAGGCGGCGCTCCGTGCTGTGCTTCCGATCCCGGTAGAGGCCGATCCCTGCAGCTTCCTCGAAGAGCGAACGACGCTCGTCGGCGCGGTCCGAGAGGAGGAGATCGATCATCTTGGCTTCGATGACCACGCCAGCATCGCTGCCGAGACCGGTGCCGCGCAGCAGGTCCTGAATGTCCCGCAGCCGGACCGGTGCGCCGTTCAGGAGGTAGTCGCTCTGGCCGGAGCGCGAGAGCCGGCGCGTGACGACGACTTCCTGGTATGCGATGGGCAGGTCGCCATCGGTGTTGTCGAGATAGAGCGAGACTTCGGTGACGTTGACCGGCCGGCGCCCCGAGGAGCCCTGGAAGATGACGTCTTCCATCTTGCCGCCGCGCAGCAGGCGGGCCGACTGCTCGCCGAGGACCCAGCGCACCGCATCCGACACATTGGACTTCCCGCACCCGTTCGGCCCGACGATCGCGGTGACCCCTTCCTCGAAGGTCAGCGTCATCGTGTCGGCGAACGACTTGAAGCCGGAGAGCTCCAGCTTGGAGAGCTTCATGCGCGTCGAGTCCTCGATGCGGATTGGGTCAGGGCGCGGCCGGATCGGTCGCGCTGATCACGAAGTAGGGCATGCCGAGCGAGCGGCCGGTTTCCTCCGCCGCCTCGCGCGAGGCATACGGACCGAGCACCACCCGGTACGGGTCACCCTCGGCCGACGGCTGGAGCACGCGCGCCGGCAGTCCCGCCGCGGTGAGCTTGTCCGAGAGCTCGCGTGCCCAATCGGGATTCTGCGAGCTGCTGATCTGGAGATAGACGCGATCGGCCGCCGGCGCGGTCGAGTCCGCGGCCTCCGGCTCGGCGGTGTCGGCGGCCACGGCATCCGGACCGTCGGCGTCCGGCGCGGGCGCAGGTCCCGACGGCGCCCAGGCAGGCGCTACCCACCGGTCCTCCGCACCGTCCGCAACGCGGCCGCGCTCGGGGAATCCCGGCGCGGTCAGGTCGAGGGCCAGCACGTCGTCGCCGCGGCGAACCACCAGCGTGCCGTTGCCGGCCACGAGCGGAAGGTCGCCGTGCCATTCCGCTTCCACCGCACCCGCAACGAGGTGCGATTCCAGGTCGACGACCCAGATGGAATCGGATCCG
>DASTUP010000128.1:0-11296 GCA_035759585.1 Gemmatimonadales bacterium
TCCATTCATGTCTGCTCATCGTGCCTCCATCGTGGCGGTCGCGTGCGTCGGAACCGGCGGACGGTACTCGCCGGGAATGCGATGCTCCTCGTCCGGCCGGACGGGTGCCGGCGGCGCGAGGCGGTCGCGAAGCCGCTCGAACAGGACGAAGACCGCCGGCACGAGATAGAGCGTGAGGAGCGTCGAGACGATGAGGCCGCCGACGATCGCGTAGCCGAGGGGCCGACGGCTCCCGGCGCCCGCGCCGAGGCCGAGCGCGATCGGCAGCGCGCCGAAGATCGAGGCGACGGAGGTCATGAGGATCGGCCGGAGCCGGATGCGTCCCGCCTCGCGCATCGCGCTCAGCGCATCGACCCCCTTCGCGCGCATGTCGTTCGCGTACGTGACGAGCAGGATCGAGTTCTTCGAGACGAGCCCGATCAGGAGGATCATCCCGATCTGGCTGTAGAGGTTGAGCGTCGAGCCCGCAATCTTGAGCGTGATGAGCGCGCCGGTCACCGCCAGCGGCACCGCGAGGAGGACCGTGAACGGGTGCACCAGCGACTCGAACTGGCTCGCGAGCACCATGAACACGACGACGAGCGCGAGGCCGAACGCGAAGTAGAGCGCACTGCCGCTCTCTTCCAGCTCGCGCGACTCGCCGGCGAGCGCCGTGGTCGCGCCGCGCGGAAGCACCTCCGTCGCGGCGGCACTCAGCGAATCGAGCGCCTCGCCGAGTGTGGTGCCGGGGGCGAGGCCGCCGGTGAGCGTGAACGACCGCACGCGATTGAAGTGGTTGAGCTGGCGCGGCCCCACGTTCTCGTCCGCCTGGATGAGCGCGGACATCTGGATGAGCTGGCCGTCCCGGCCGCGCACGTAGAGGCCCGACATGTCGGACGGCGTCGCACGGTCCGCGGGCTCCAGCTGCACCATCACGTCGTAGAGCTTGTTGTCCCGCGTGAAGGTGCTGACGCGGCGGCCGCCGAGGAGCGTCTGGAAGGTGCCGGCCACGTCGCGGATGGCCACGCCGGCGTCCTCCGCGCGGTCGCGGTCGAACTGCACGTCGATCTGCGGCTTGTTGACGCGAAGATCGGTGTCCACGTTCACGAGGCCCGGGATCTGGCGCGCGCGGTTCGTGAACACGTCCATGGCCCTGGAGAGCGAGTCGAAGTTCGGGTGCTGCACCACGAACTGCACCGGATTGCCCCAGCCGAACGCCGGCGGGTTGCTCGCGAAGGCGAACACGCCGGGAATCGCCATGAACTGCGGCACGACCTCGTTCAGCACGTCCTGCACCGAGCGGTCGCGCTCCGACCAGTCGGTGAGGCGCGTGAAGACGATGCCGCGGTTCGGACCGCCGCCGAAGCCGACGATGCTGAAGTAGCCCTCGATGTCCTCGGTGCGGTCGAGGATCGCTTCCACCTGCTGCTGGTACTGGTCGGTGTACGCCACCGTCGCACCCTCGGGCGCGATGACGAACGTGGGGAAGAAGCCGCGGTCCTCGGGCGGGATGAACTCCCGCTTGAGCGAGCGGAAGAGCACCGCCGCGAGGAGAAGCGTGCACACGGCGCCGGCGACGACGATGGCGCGATGCGCCAAGGCCTTCCGGAGCAGGCGCCCGTAGCCCGTGGAGATCGAGTCGAACCCCCGTTCGAGCGCCTGGTAGAGCCGCCCATGGCTGTGCGGCACGCGCAGGATCCTGGCGCAGAGCATCGGCGTGAGCGTCAGCGCCACGAAGCCCGAGATCACGACCGATCCTGCCACCGCGATGCCGAACTCGTTGAACAGCCGGCCGGTATTCCCCTGCAGGAAGGCGAGCGGAGTGAACACCGCGACGAGCGAGATCGTCGTGGCGATGACCGCGAAGGCGATCTCGCGCGTGCCGTTGATCGCGGCCGTTTCCGGGTCCTCGCCGAGCTCCTCCTGGTGGCGATAGGCGTTCTCGAGCACGATGATGGCATCGTCCACCACGATGCCGATGGCGAGCGTGAGCGCCAGCAGTGTCAGGTTGTTGATCGAAAAGCCGAGGAAGTACATCACGGCGAACGTGGAGACGATCGACGCGGGAATGGCGAACGCCGGGATGATCGTCGCGCGCAGGTTCCTGAGGAACACGAAGATGATGATCACGACGAGCGCCGCCGCGACGATCAGCGTCTCTTCCGCTTCGGTGATCGAGCGCTTCACGAAGACGGACCCGTCGAACGCCCGGTCGATGCGGATGCCGGGCGGCAGCGCCGCCTGGATCGCAGGAAGCTCGGCGATGACGGCGTCGGCCACTTCGATGAGGTTGGCCTTCGACTGGCGCACGATCCCGATCGCGACCGCCGGCGTGCCGTTGTAGCGGAGCGCGCTGCGATCATCCTCCGGCCCGAGCTCGACCCGCCCGAGGTCCTTGAGCTTGATCGACTGGCCATCGAGGTTGGACACCGTGAGCTCGGAGAACTCGTCTGGGGTCTTGAGCTCGCCGAGTGTCCGGACGGTGAACTCGCGCCGCTGGCTCTCGATCCGCCCGGCCGGCACCTCCACGTTCCGGCTCCGGATGGCCGCCTCGACGTCCTGGACCGTCAGCCCGCGCGCGGCGAGCTCCGCAGGATCCAGCCACACGCGCATCGCGTAGCGCCGCTCGCCGGCGATGAACGCGCTCCCGACGCCGGGAAGGCTCTGCAGCCGCGCCTTGACCGTCCGATCCGCGATGTCCGAGAGCTGGAGGAGCGAATAATTGCTTCCGGAGAGCGCGAGCCAGAAGAAAGGCTGCGCATCGGCCTCCTGCTTGGCGATGACCGGCTCCTCGATGTCCTGCGGCAGCCGCCCGCGGACGCGCGAGACCTTGTCGCGCACGTCCTGCGCTGCGTCGTCAACATCGCGCTCGAGCGTGAATTCGAGGGTGATGTTGCTGAACTGCTCCGCGCTGGAGCTCGTGAGCGTGCGGAGCCCCGGCACGGTGCTGAGCTCCTCCTCCAGGATGTCCGTGATCGCCGATTCGACGACCTGCGGGTTGGCGCCGGGGAGGAAAGTCTGGACCGAGATGATCGGCGGATCGACGTCGGGGTACTCGCGGACGGACAGCTGGCGGTAGCCGATGATGCCGAAGAGCACGAGCGACGCGCTCAGCATGCTTGCGAGCACGGGACGCCGGATCGAGAGATCTGAAAGCTTCATAGCGGGGCCTGTTCTGGCGGGTCCGGGACGGCTGCTGCCGTTCCTACGCGGGGGAGGAATCTACAGTTTCGGGGCCGCAGTGACAGCCTTGGCGCTCCGCGGGAGGTTCGCGCGCCGGTCCCGCCCGATCGCCGTATCCCCGGTCC
This sequence comes from Gemmatimonadales bacterium, assembly GCA_035759585.1. Classification (GTDB taxonomy): domain Bacteria; phylum Gemmatimonadota; class Gemmatimonadetes; order Gemmatimonadales; family GWC2-71-9; genus CAMLLJ01. The sequence continues at coordinate 3,288 of DASTUP010000128.1, forward strand.
CGGAAGGTTAGATTTCGCCATGGCCCAGAAGCTGACGTCCCGCCAGCAGTCGCAGCTCGCGTTCCTGCAGACGCTGCCTCCCAAGATCTCGCGGATCAAGAACATCATCGAGCAGATGAACTCGCTGAAGGCCGACGAGGCCACGGTCCGGGCGCTCAGCCGCATGCTCGACGAGATCAAGGCCGGAGCGCAGGGGCTGAGCCTCGGGGGCATTGCCGAGACGGCCGGCCTCATGAGCACCATGAGCCGGCGGGGCGGAGGGCAGCAGATGAAGGTGCGGGGACTTCGGGAGCTGCTCGGCAGCCTGCAGACCAACTACGATGGGGCGATCCGCGCCGCCACGACCGAGGAGCGCTCCACGGACGCCTGACTCAGGCAGGACGGCGGCGGGCTTCCCGTCGCGCCACCACCCGGTCGATGACCGGCCCCGCCATGAGCACCACCATCCCGTTGACCAGGCCGCCGATCACGAGCGTCACGAAGGTCAGGGCAAAGAGAATGGCAGCGGCACCGATGATGGCGAGCAGCATCCCGATGTAGTAGAGCATTCGGATCTCCGGACAGGGCGAAGCGCAGAACCGGCATTAGCTTATCCTGTCCGCGGACGACCTTCAACCCCTGGAGCATCCATGCGTACCTTCAGCATTCTGAGCGCCGCCCTCATCGCGGCTGCACCCGTGGCCGCCCAGGCCCCGGCCAAGGAAAAGGCGGCGGCCCCGGCCGCGGCCCACGCGAATCACGATCCCGACCATGCCGTGCAGGCCGGAGGCCTCCCCGAGGGGTGGTCCGCCCGTCTCGACAAGGGCGGTGAGGTGACGGGCGTCAAGCTCGCCCCGATGGGCGGCGGCATCCACATCACGACGGGCCCGCACGCGATCTTCTGGCGCGGCACCGACCGCGTGAACGGCCCGTTCCACGCCGTCGCGACGATCGCCCGGACCAGGGCGCCCGCGCATCCCGAGTCGTACGGCATGTTCTACGGCGGCACTGCGCTGGAGGGCGAGGGCCAGAAGTACACCTATTTCATGGTGCGGGGCGACGGGAAGTTCCTCGTGCGCGAGCGGAACGGCGCGGAGACGCGGAACGTGACGAGCGGCTGGACGGCGCACGAAGCGATCGGCGAGGCCGACGCGAACGGGAAGGTCACCGACAAGCTGGAGATCGATGCGTCGAAGGCGGGAGCGGTGCGCTTCCTGGTCAACGACAAGGTCGTGCACGAGATGGCCGCGGACGCGAACGCCATCAACGGCCTGGTGGGACTGCGGGTGAACCACAACCTCGACGTCCATGTCGACGGCTTCGCCGTGCACAAGGTGGTCGAGGGCCGGCCGGCAGGATCCGGAACGCGCCCCTAGGCTAGCGCTCCCCTGCGCGGCGCACGCTCAACGCCCGGTCTGCGGCTTCGCGGACCGGGCGGTCTGCGTCGCGGACGATCCGGTCGAGCCCGCGCCGCGCGAGCGGCGTGTTGGCGGCCGCGAGGCCCGCCACCGCATCCAGTCGCACCTCGACCGGCGCGGCATCGCGATTGAGCAGCGTCCGTCGCTCGATGGCAATGCGCACCAGCTCGTCGGCGGCCTGCGGCGTCCCGAGGCGCGCGGCCGCCGTGGCGAGCGCGCGGCGCACGCTGCTCTCCTTCTCCGATGCGAATGCCGTCATCACGGTCGGCGAGAACATCGCCTGGCCCGAGAGGCCGATGGCCGAGGCGGCATCGATGCGCGTGACGTGGGACGGGTGCGACAGCGCGCTCGTGAGCGCGGCGCGTGCCGCCGGATCGCGGAAGCGCGCCAGGGCCCGCGCGGCCTCGCCGCGCACCCCTTCGTCGGGATGGCCCAGCGCGCCGGTGAGCGGCTCGATGGCGCGGGCGTCGCCGAGCCGCCCGAGGAGTGTCGCGCCGTGACGCACCTGGTGCGGAGCCGATCGCGTGAGCAACGGGAGGAGCAACGGAAACGCCTCGGGAGTCCTGGCGAGCGAGTCGTGCAGGAAGCGCCGCGCGGCCAGCGATTCACTCTCGGCGACGCCGTCCACCATCACCTCGTGACCCTCCGGACCGATGCGCGAGAGCAGCTCGCCGGTGCGCTGCTGGTCCTCGGGATGCCGGAGCGCATGCTCGAGGAGCTCCTTCAGCGCCGCGCGCGGGAGCGCCCGGCGCGCGACGATGATCCGCACCCGCCGCGCGGATGGGGACGATTCCGCGTAGGCGAGCAGCGCCTCCCCTGCGGCGAGGACCTCGGGCCAGCTCCGCCGCTCCACCGCATCGCGCGCGGCGCCCGCACGGCGCTCGAGCTCGGGATCCGCATCCGGATCGACGCCCTGCGCGAGCGCCACGGGCGTCGAGGGGAACTCGATCGGCGCTTCGGCGGCAACCGGGAGCGGCACGAGGACCGCGCGCACCGAGCCGTCGGTGGGAAGCGGCTCGTTCTCCGAGAGGAGCGCACGCGCCATGGTGAGGAGGTCGCCGGCGGAGGCGCCTGCATCAGCCTCGATCCAGTCGGCGGCGCGCGCGCGCATGCGGCCGCGGAGCGTCATGCGCGCCGCGATCTGCGAGCCCTCGACGCCGGCGTTGACCCGGGCCGGCTTGCGCGCAACCGATTCCGCAGCCGTAGCAGCGGCGTCCTGGTGCGCGGAATGATTTTCGGGGTCCTCGTGCAGACACACGAGGAGCCGCTCGAAGGCGGCCGGGAAGGCGATCACGCCGATTGGATCTCCGTCCAGTAACGGTCGTAGAGCGACGAGGCTTCGCCCGCGTCGATCACGGGCTCGAGACGATCCAGCGGCAGCGCGGGAGCGCTTCCGGCGGAAACGCCGCCTGCGAGCGGCGAGTATCGGCCCGTGGCAGCCGCCAGGCGGGCGCTCGTCTCGGGGCGAAGAATGTAGTCGATGAACGCGTGCGCCGCGCGCGGGTGCGGCGCTGCGGCGGCAAGCCCCACCTGCTCCGCGAAAAGCGGGCCGCCCTCCTTCGGAATCGCGAATGAGATGCCCGGCTCGGATTTCATCGCGCGTGCGGCATCGCTGCTTCTCGCCTGGGAAACGACGATCCCATCCGGCATGAACGGGACCGCCCCCCGGGACCGATACCCCTCGAGGTACGGGCGGCACGCGAGCGCATCGTCGCGTGCCTGCTGCAGCAGCGATGCATCCGTCGCATTCACCGACCGGGCACGCAGAAGCAGCATCGCGCCGAGCACCTCACGCGGATCGTCGAGCATCGTCATGCGCCCGGAGAGGGACGGCTCGAAGAATACGCACCAGGTCGTCGGCGAGGCACCCGGAATGTCGGGGAGCTGAGCCGCTCGCCACGCGACGCCGGTCGCGTCCCAGGACCAGGTGACTGCGAGCAGCTCGCTTCCGGCCTGCCGGAAGAGCGGCAGGAGGCCGTCGAGGCGGGGGATGAGCGACCGGTCGACTGCAGCGATGCGACCGGCAGCAGCGAGCGGTCCGGCGGCGGGCCCGCGGAACGCGATCAGGTCGAAGCCCCCATCGGCCGGCGGTGCCGTAACGCCGGGTCGCGCCGAGTACTGTTCGAGGGAGACGCGGACGCCGGTATCGGCGCCGAAGCGATCGAGCAGCTCCGAGTCGAACGCGCCGCGCGGCGCCAGAATGCGGAGCTCGCGCTCGAGCCCGGACGCCGTCCGCGCCGCGTCACGCCCGGTGCAACCGGCCGCGAACCGGCCGAGCGTTCCGGCGCCGGCTGCCCAGGCGGCCAATCGAAGGAGCTCACGCCGCTGCATACCGACGCAATGTAAGGCGGGGATTAGCTTTCCCGCATGCAGGTCTCCATTCCCGGGCCGGTCGCGAACCCGCTGGAGCTCGACGCGGCGCTGCTCCAGGCGGTGATCACCGCCGGGCTCGCCGGTGTGTCGGTATTCCTCTACAGGCGCTACCGGAAGGCGTATTTCGGATGGTGGGCGGCGGCGTGGGCACTGTACGTCGTCCGGGTCGTGGCGATCATCGCCTTCCTGCTCACGGCGGAGCGATCGCTCCTCTTCGCGCACCAGGTCATCACCGGGTGGACCGCGCTCGCGCTCCTCTGGGCGGCCATCGTCTTCTCGAGCGGCGCGCGGCTCCGGCTGCCGTATCTCGCCGTCGTGGTCTTTCCCCCGCTCTGGGCCGCGATCGCCGTCTACCAGCTCCAGAGCTTCATGCTCGCGGCGCTTCCGATGGTGCTCTTCCTGAGCTTCGCCACGCTCTGGAGCGCGTTCGTCTTCTTCGATTATCAGCGCCGCGTGCGCTCATCGGGCGCGCTGCTCCTCGCCATGGCCTTCCTCCTCTGGGGCATCCATCACCTCGACTATCCCTTCCTCCGCGCGCAGGGCGCGTGGGCGCCGTGGGGATACTACCTCGATATCGTCTTCGAGCTCGCGGTGGGCGCGGGGCTCCTCCTGCTGGTGCTCGACGATGTCGGCCGCGGCGTGCACGCGCTGAGCGCGCTCTCGGGAGACCTGCAGCGGAGCGGGTCGGGGAGCGACGTGCTCGACGCGCTGCTGCATCGGCCGCTCACCCTCGGCACCGTTCGCGGGACGGCGCTCTATCTCCGATCGGGCGACGGCTACCGCTTTGCCGGCGGCGCCGGCTCGTTCTTCGACTGGCTCGGCGACGCACTCACGCCCGAGGCGGCGGCGACCGTCGATGCCGCGATGACCGAGGGCCGCCCGCAGGAAGTCGCCGTCGAGGGGGGAAGCTACATCGCAGTCCTTCCGATCCTGGGCGGCACGGGGCCCAGCGGCGCGCTCCTCCTTGCAGGGAAGGGCCGCGATCCGTTCGCGGCGCTCGACGACGGCTTTCTCCTCGCGCTCGGCCAGCAGGTCGGGGCGGCGCTCGAGAACGCGGATCTCTCGAAGCGGCTCGAGGCGCGGCGGCTCGATCTCGAGCGGCTCTCCGCCCGCGTGGTGGAGCAGCACGAGGAGGAGCGGCGGCGCATCTCGCGCGAGCTGCACGACGAATCGGCCCAGGTGTTCAGCGCGGTGAAGATGGAGCTCGCCATGCTGCGCGACGCGACGACCCCGGACGCAGCGGCCCGGCTCGATCGCGTCATCACGCTGGTGGATACGGGCATCGCGGGAATCCGCAGCGTCGTCAACGATCTGCGACCGTCGCTCCTCGACGATCTCGGCCTCCTCCCGGCGCTGCGCTCGCTCGCGGAGCGGATCGAGGCGAGGAGCGGGATCGAGATCTCGCTCGATGCGCCGGAGGCGCTGCCGCCGCTCTCGAAGGAGACCGAGCTCGTGCTCTACCGCGCGATGCAGGAAGCGCTCACCAACGTCGTGCGGCACGCCGAGGCGACGGCGGTCGAAGTCGGGCTGCGTGTCGTGGGTGCGGAGATCGTGCTGACGGTGTGGGATGACGGTCGCGGACTGCCCGAGGGGACCACGGCGGAGCAGTTCCAGCGCGCGGGGCACATGGGGCTGACCGGAATGCGCGAGCGCGTGCATGCGCTGGGAGGGCGCATGCACGCGGAGAACATCGTGGGCGGGGGGCTCCGGGTGGAGGTGGTCGTGCCGGTAGGGCGCGGTGAGGGCATCAGAAACGCATCGGAACCGTGATGCCGCGGGAGAAGTCGTACACTGCGGTCCATTCGTCCAGGTCGCCCCAGCAATGGACGCTCCCGGCTGCCGTGAGCCCGCACGCGCTGAAGCCGACGGCACGAATGGATTCGAACTCCAGGTTCGTCGGGTGCAAGGTTGCCCTCATGAGGTCGCCTTCCGGAGGATAGACTCCCCGCACGCCCCACGCGTGCGTACCCCAGCACCAGGTCCGACCATCGGTCGAAAGGCCGCACGTACTCCAGCTGCTTCCTGTGAGCGACTGGAAACGGGCATCGGTCAGGACGCGACCCGGGACGGATGAACAGGTGCCCAGGAACCCGCCGCACACATTGAACCGCTGATCCGGCCGAAAGCCGAGCGAGCCCTCGTTGCCGGAGCCCCAGCAGTACGCTTCACCGGACGCGGTCAGCGCGCAGGTGCGGCTGTAATCGACTGCGTAGACGGCGGCGAACGTCTGATTGACCGCGATGGCCGTCGGCATCGCCTTCGATTCGCTGGTTCCGTCGCCGACCGCGCCAAGGCTGTTGCCACCCCAACAGTGGATGGTGCCGCCCGTCGTCAGGGCGCAGGCATGTCCGGCGCCAACGGCGAGGCTGGTGTACGTAGTGCCGCCGGCGACTTCTCGCGGGCTGCCGCCGCCAGGCTCAGCACTGCCTGCGCCCAGCTGGCCACCCGCGTTGCTGCCCCAGCACCACACACGCCCTGTCAACGCCAGCCCACAGGCATGCGCCAGCCCGACACCGATTTCCTCGAAGCGCTGGCCGCCGGTCACCGGAACAGGATCCGTCACCGTCCCGCCGACGGATCCATCGCCGAGCTGTCCGTGTTCATTGCTGCCCCAGCATGCGGCGACTCCACCGGGGAGAAGCCCGCAGGCTGAGGTCGGACCCGATACCACGCGTTCCATGCCAGCGGCCTGTTGCAGAATCTCGAAATACGACGGGTCCCATGGACTGGAGGGGCCGTTCCAGCAGTACGTCTCCGACCCGGCGCGTCCGCAGTACCTGCCAGGTCCGGTCCAGAGTTCATCGAACGCGTAACCCTCGATCCTGACCGGGTCAAGGAACTGAAAGGTCGGCACCTGGCCGAGATCGGTCGCGCCCCAGCAGAGCGTTCCGCCGTCGGTCGAAATCCCGCACGTATGCTCCGAGCCGGCCGCGATTTCCGAGAACCGCCGCGATCCCGCGACAGCGACCGGCACCGCCGAATCGTCGAACGATCCATTCCCGAGCTGGCCGTGCGCATTCGAGCCCCAGCACCATGCACCGCCATCGGCCGCAACGCCGCACGTGTGACGCGCTCCCGCCGCGAGACTCGTGAAGCTCTGCCCGCCCGCGGCCCGCAAGCGTGTGCTGCGATCGGCCAGGGAGCCGTCGCCGAGCTGACCAGCGTCGTTCCTTCCCCAGCACCACGCTGCACCGTCGTCCGCAAGTCCGCAGGCATGGTACGCGCCCGCGGCCACGTCCACGAAGGACACGCCTCCTCCTTCCCCGATCGTCGACCCGAGCTGGCCGTAAGTGTCTTCTCCCGCGCACTGGATGCGGCGCTTCGTGGAGACGCCGCAGAGAAAGCCGGCGCCGGCATCGATCCGGCTCATCCCCGGCCATATCGCAGCGGGATGGCCTGTCGCTATCCCGGGAAACGTCCCGATACCGTCGATAGCCTCCCTGGTCCAGCACCAGACCGACGCGTCCGCGTCGATTCCGCAGCCGAACGCCCCACCGATCGCCAGCGCGCTGAACTGTAAACCATCCTGAATGAGATGCGGCTGCTGATACGCGGTGGTCAGACCATCGCCATACTGGCCGAGGCTGTTGTCGCCCCAGCAGTACCGGCCGTGGGGCACAGCGGCGCACATCGTGCCGCCGAATCCGTCGACCGTGACCGGCGTCGCGCCGGTATACAACGTGGGCGGGAGGCCATCCTGGAGTGTGCCCCAGCAGTAGATCGGGTTGGTGATCCGGCAGGTGAAGTTTGCGGCGGCTGCAATGGAGTGCCCGACAGGCGGAGCAGCGAAACTGATTCGGAGAAAAAACGCGATCGGCTCGAGGCCGGAGACTTCCGCGTCGACGTCCGCGGAATCGGGAACGATCGGAAGCGTTCCGGGTGTCCAGCGCGCCTCCGCAATTCCTTCGCTCGAAGTCTGCACGGAAAGCGTTCGCGCATCCGTCCCCGGGATGAGACTGCCACGGCCGGTACGAATGCGAAAGGTGATCTCGACCTCCGGAACAGCTCGTCCAGCCGAATCGACCGCCCGGACTGCCAAGGGCAGCGCGGTGGTATCTCCGGGGGCTACGATTTGCCCGTCGCCCGAGACCAGCTCGAGCAGCACGGGAGGTCCGGGCAGGTTCGACGGCTCGGTGCCACCGCTGCAGCCGGTGATCGCAAGTCCGACCAGGCACGTCCAGGCGGGTCGCGCAAACATGAGGGCGCTCGAAGCTCGAGGGGACCTATCGCGGAGACGCG
>DASTUP010000129.1:0-5440 GCA_035759585.1 Gemmatimonadales bacterium
CGGGGCGTCGAAATCGGGCTGGTAGACGAGAAGCGGAATTGCGGAGCGGAAGGATACACGCGCAGGGCAGGATCGTGGGCGGCGACGTCAGCGCGGTCGGAGGAACGTACGGGATGACTTGCTCAGCGGATTCCCCCCGCCGCGAGCAGCCTTTTCCACTGGTCGGGCGGCACCGGCACGACCGACAGGCGCGAATGGCGAACGAGGCCGAGCGTCGCGAATGCCGCATCCGCCTTGATGGCGGCCAGGGTGACTGGTGCCTTCAGCGGCCTGTCCGGGACGAGGTCGACGACGACCAGTTTTTCGTCCGCTTCCTTCGGATCGGGATACGGGTCGCTGGCGATTCGGGCGAGCCCGACGATGGCCTTCTCATCCCCGGTATGGTAGAAGAGCGCCTGGTCGCCCTTCTTCATCGAGCGGAGATGGATGAGCGCCTGGGCATTCCGGATCCCGTCCCACACCGTGCGCCCATCCCGCTCGAGGTCGGCATAGGAATAGGTGGATGGCTCCGACTTGAGGATCCAGCGGCCCGCCATCAGGTCACACCTGGACTCGAAGGTGCCTCGCGGCGCTCGATCTCCGTCACGCCCTTCACCCGCCGCACGGCCTTCAGCACCTTGGCGAGGTGCGTGAGGTTGTCCACCTCCACGAAGATGTTGCCGAAGACCGTGCCGTCCTTCGTGTGGATGTCGGCCGACCGGATGTTCGTCCCGCTCTGGCTGATGGCCTGCATGATATCGGCGTAGAGTCCCCGGCGGTCCTCGCCGGATAGGATCAGGCGCACCGCGAACGACTCGCCCGCGGATTCCTGCCAGTCGATGTCCACCCGGCGTTCAGAGGCGGAGAGCGTGAGTAGGTTCGGACAGTCGGCCCGGTGGATCGAGATGCCCCGCCCCTGCGTCACGTACCCGACGACTTTGTCTCCGGGCACGGGCTGGCAGCACTGCGCGTATCGCACCATGAGGCCGTCCGCGCCCTGCACCTTGATGCCGCGGCCAAGACGAATGCGGTCGATGACTCGGCCGAACACGGTCGGCTTCGGCTCGCTCAGCTCATCGGAAGGCAGGTCGGGATAGAGCGCGCGGATCACCTGCCCGATCGCAACGTCCCCTCGGCCCACCGCCACCTCGAGCCCCTTTGCATCCGCGAGCGAGAGCGTTGCCGCGGCGCGTGTGAGCCGCGCCTCGTCCGGCGTGTCGAGGCGGCGGCGGCGCACCTCGCGCGCCAGGATCTCCCGGCCGAGCGCGAGGCTGATGGTCTCTTCCTCGTGCCGCACCCACTGCTTGATCTTCTGGCGGGCGCGCCCCGTGTGAACGTGTGCGAGCCAGTCGCGGCTCGGCCGCGCCGATGCGCCAGTGAGGATCTCGATCGTATCCCCGTTCTTGAGCTCGCGGTGCAGCGGGGCAATCCGGCCATTGATCTTGGCGCCCTGGCATTTGAGCCCGACCTCGGTATGCACCATGAACGCAAAGTCGATCGGTGTCGCACCTTTCGGCAGCCGCTTCACGTCTCCCTGCGGCGTGAAGACGAAGATCTCGTCCTGATAGAGATTGATCTTCAGGAACTCGAGGAATTCCTCGGGGCTGTGCGTGTCCTGCTGCAGCTCGAGGAGCTGGCGGAACCAGCCGAGCTGCTGGTCGAGTTCGTCCGCCGGATGCTCATCCTTGTAGACCCAGTGCGCCGCGATACCGTATTCCGCGGTCCGGTGCATCTCGAGCGTCCGGATCTGCACCTCGAAGAGCTGCCCGCCGGGTCCGAAGATCGTCGTATGGAGCGACTGGTACGCGTTCGATTTCGGGCTCGCGATGTAGTCCTTGATCCGTTCCTGCAGCGGCGTCCAGTTGTGATGGATGATGCCCAGGACGTGATAGCAGTCGGGCACCGAGCGGACGAGGACGCGCACGGCCATGAGGTCGTAGATCTCGTCGAACGCCTTCCCGCGCTTTCGCATCTTCTGGTAGATCGACCAGAGATGCTTCGGGCGCCCGGTGATCTCGAACCATTCGATGCCCGCCCGCCGAAGCTCCTCTTCCAGCGGCGCCCGCAGGCGGGTGATGAGCTGCTCGCGCGCCGCGCGCTTGGCCGCGACCTGCTGCACGAGCTCCCGGTACTCCTCCGGCTCGAGGAACTTGAACGCGAGGTCCTCGAGCTCCGCCTTCATGCCCGCCATGCCGAACCGATGCGCGAGCGGCGCATAGATCTCGCGGGTCTCGAGCGCGATCCGGGAGCGGCGGTCCGGCGGGAGGTGCTCGAGCGTCCGCATGTTGTGCAGGCGGTCGCCGAGCTTGATGATGATCACGCGCGCGTCCCGCGCGATCGACAGCAGCAGCTTGCGGTAATTCTCGACCTGTTCCTCCGCCGAGGAGCGGAAGGTCAGGTGCGCAATCTTCGTCAGCCCGTCGACGATCCCGGCCACTTCGGAGCCGAACTCGCGCTCGATGTCCGCCGTGGTGACGTCGGAATCCTCGACCACATCGTGCAGCAGGGCCGCGACGATCGAGGTGCTGTCCAGCAGCTGCTCGGCCAGGATCTGCGCCACCGCGATGCTGTGCGAGACGAAGTCCTCGCCGGACATTCGCTTCTGCCCGCGGTGGGCCGACGCGCTGAACGTCAGGGCCCGCTCGATCAGGTCGAGATCGAGCCGATCGGCATGGCGTGACAGCGCGGCCCGGAAATTGGCCGGGTCGGGGGCGGCCGGGCCGGAGGGCGCGGCGGTTCGGGTGAGGGGCATCTGCACCCCGTAGGATGCCGCCCCGCCCGAACGCCGTCAACTGCCGACGTGACCGTGGCTTCCGTTACAGGAGCCCGGCGGCGGCAAAGCTCGTGAACCGGTCTCCGGCGATGATCACATGATCGTAGAGGGGGAGGTCGAGCAGCTGGCCGGCCGCGACCAGCTGCCGGGTCACCGCGCGATCTTCGGCCGAGGGGGTCGGATCGCCGCTCGGGTGGTTGTGCACCACGATGATTCCGGCGGCCGCCTCGGCGATAGCCGGCCGGAACACCTCGCGGGGATGCACGAGCGAGCTGTTGAGCAGGCCCCGGGTGACCAGCACCTCGCGCAGGACCCGGCTCTGGCTGTCGAGGGCGAGGAGGTGGAATTCCTCGACTGGGAGATCCCGAAGCCGGGCAGCGAACCGGCGGACGATGTCTTCGGGTTCGCGGATCCTCGGGGCGGATGGCCGGGGCTCGACGCCAAGGCGGGCGCCGATCTCGAATGCCGCGATGAGCCGAGCCGCCTTCGACGGGCCGACGCCCGGAGCGCGCAGCAACTCCGCGGGAGGCCGCGCCGCGAGCCGTCGCAGCGACCCTTCCTGCCCCTGCAGCAGCCTCATGGCGACAGCTTCGACCTTCTCTCCTCGGCTCCCGGTACCCAGGAGTACCGCAAGGAGCTCGGAAGCCGTCAGGGCCGCCGGACCACGCGTCCAGAGCCGCTCCCGCGGGCGCTCATCCTTCTCTTCGCGATCGAGCATCGCACATCGTACTGGGAACCCGCAAATCCGGCGGCATCCTTTTCCGGATCACCGGTTCCGTTCGGACGCAGACCGTCGCCAGTCAGGATCCGGTTCCGCTGGACAGGGTCTCGTTCTTCCGCATGCAGAACGGCGGCCTCCGGAAGATTCCGGAGGCCGCCGTATGTCGTTCGTCTGCGGGCTTCTACTTACCCGCCCCGTGACACTTCTTGTACTTCTTCCCCGACCCGCATGGGCACGGATCGTTCCGCCCGACCTCGGGCACCACGCCGCTCGGCGCTCCGAGCCGGCCGAGCGAGCTGCTCACGGCGGCCGGCGCAGCGGCGGCCGGCGCCGACGGGAGCGGCGGCGGGGGCGGCGCCCCCATGAAGAGATCGTCCGCTCCGCTCGTCGGCGCAGGGGGCGGCGGTGGAGGCGGCGCCATGCGCCGCGGCGGCGACGGCTCCGCGGTCACCTGGATCTTGAGGAAGCGCTCCGTGAACGTGGACTGGATGTCGCGCATCAGGTCCTCGAACATTTCGAACGCTTCCTTCTTGTACTCGATCAGCGGGTCCTTCTGCCCGTAGGCGCGGTACTGGATGGCGTTGCGCAGCAGGTCGAGGTCGTAGAGGTGGTCCTTCCACTTCTCGTCCAGCACCGTCAGCATCACCTGCGACAGCACCTGCGCATCCACCTCGGGGATCCCGATCTGCTTCCCGAAATCGGACAGGTACTGGATCTTCCGCTCGAACGTCGCCTCGGCTTCGGCGAGCGCGGCGCGCACCAGGTCGTCGCGGTCCGGCGTCGCTGCCGCGTCGAGGAATGCGTCCACGTTCACCAGGTACTGCAGCGTCAGCGCCTCCCGCAGGCCCCCGCGATCGAACTCCTCGGGACGCTCCGCCTCGGCGAGGAAGCTCTGCACCTGACGCTCGACCGCGGCCTCGATCATGCGCCGCGCCTCCGCCTTGAGCTGCTCGCCGCGCTCGAGCGCGAAGAGGCGGAGCGAGTAGACCACGTCGCGCTGCTGGTTCAGGACGTCGTCGTACTCGAGCGAGCGCTTCCGCTGCTGGAAGTTCTGCAGCTCGACGCGCTTCTGCGCCTGCTCGATGGCGCTCGTCACCATCCTGCCGGTGATGACCTCGCCTTCCTCGGGCGCACTCTTGTCCATGAAGGCGGCCATGCGGTCCGAGATGAAGAGCCGCATGAGGTCGTCTTCGAGCGAGAGGAAGAAGATCGACTGGCCCGGATCGCCCTGCCGCCCGGAGCGTCCGCGGAGCTGGCGATCGATGCGGCGCGACTCGTGCCGCTCGGTCCCGATGATCTGCAGGCCGGCCTCGTCCTGCGACAGGTCGAGATCCTTCCCCAGCTTGATGTCGGTGCCGCGGCCGGCCATGTTGGTCGCGATCGTGATCGCTCCCGCCTGTCCCGCCGCCGCGACGATCTCCGCCTCCCGCTGGTGATACTTGGCGTTGAGCACCTCGTGCTTCAGTCCGCGCCGCTTGAGCTGCCGCGAGAGCGTTTCCGAAATGTCCACGTTCACGGTGCCGATCAGAACCGGAAGCTGCTTCTCGTGCAGGCGCTCGACCTCGTCCAGGATCGCGTCGTACTTTTCCTTCCGCGTCTTGTAGATGCGATCGGGCTGGTCCTTCCGCTTCACCGGACGGTTGGTGGGGATGACGTTCACCTCGAGGCCGTAGATCTGGTAGAACTCGGTCTCTTCGGTCTCCGCCGTGCCCGTCATGCCGGCCAGCTTGTCGTACATGCGGAAGTAATTCTGGATCGTGATCGTGGCGAAGGTCTGCGTCTCGCCCTTGACCTGCACCCCTTCCTTGGCCTCGACCGCCTGGTGCAGGCCATCGGACCAGCGCCGCCCGGCCAGCACGCGCCCCGTGAACTCGTCCACGATGAGCACCTGGCCCTCCTGCACGAGGTAATCGACTTCCCGCTCGTACAGCGCATGGGCCTGCAGGAGCTTGTGAATGATGTGCAGC